>NZ_JBLMKT010000064.1:0-111435 GCF_047779955.1 Streptomyces lothianensis
TCAGTCGGTAGAGCGTCTCCATGGTAAGGAGAAGGTCTGCGGTTCGATTCCGCATTGGGGCTCTGGTGCAAACCACGTAAGTGGACTGCATCTCAGCGGTGTAGCTCAGTCGGTAGAGCAAGCGGCTCATAATCGCTGTGTCACCGGTTCAAGTCCGGTCACCGCTACTGACAGTAGCCGATTGTGGGGTCGGTCCTCCGGTCGGCTACTCTTCTATGCGTTAATCGTCCATCCGTTCGTCCAAGTAGGAGCACTCCAGTGGCTGCCACCGACGTCCGCCCGAAGATCACGCTGGCCTGCGTGGAGTGCAAGGAGCGGAACTACATCACCAAGAAGAACCGGCGCAACAACCCGGACCGTCTTGAGATGAAGAAGCACTGCCCGCGTTGCAACGCGCACACCGCGCACCGCGAGACGCGATAAAAAGGCTCGTACGCGAGGCCGTCCCCATTCACTTGGGGGCGGCCTCGCGTCGTTTCTGCCGGACGAACCCGGCAGTACGTCCCGACGTCCCCTTCGGTACGTCCCCGTCTGTTGTTCCAGGTTCCAGGAGGTGCCGAGCCCATGGCGCTCGACCAGTCCTTCGTCGGGCGGACCTACCCGCCCACCGATCCCTACGAGGTCGGCCGGGAGAAGATCCGCGAGTTCGCCGAGGCCGTCGGCGACGCGAATCCCGCCTATACCGACCCGGAGGCCGCCAAGGCGTACGGGCACAGCGATGTGATCGCGCCGCCGACCTTCGTGTTCGCCATCACGTTCAAGGCGGCGGGCCAGGTCATCGAGGACCCGCAGCTCGGCCTGGACTACAGCCGGGTGGTGCACGGCGACCAGAAGTTCGCGTACACCCGTCCCGTACGCGCGGGCGACCGCCTCAGCGTCACCTCGACGATCGAGGCGATCCGGTCGATGGCGGGCAACGACATCATGGACATCCGTGGCGAAGTTCACGACGAGGCCGGCGAGCACGTCGTGACCACCTGGATCAAGCTCGTGGCGCGCGCGGCGGACGGAGAGTGACGATGACCGCGAAGATCTCTTTTGCAGACGTCGAGGTCGGCACGGAACTGCCGCCGCAGACCTTCCCCGTGACACGCGCCACACTCGTGCGGTACGCGGGCGCCTCCGGGGATTTCAACCCGATCCACTGGAACGAGAAGTTCGCCCGCGAGGTCGGCCTGCCCGACGTCATCGCGCACGGCATGTTCACGATGGCCGAGGCGATCCGCGTCGTCACCGACTGGACCGGCGACCCGGGCGCGGTCGTCGAATACGGCGTGCGCTTCACCAAGCCGGTCGTCGTGCCGAATGACGACAAGGGCGCCGAGATCGAGGTCAGTGCGAAGGTCGCGGCCAAGCTCGACGACAACCGGGTCCGCGTGGACCTGGTGGCGACGAGCGCCGGCCAGAAGGTGCTCGGGATGTCCCGGGCGGTCGTGCGGCTGGGCTGAGTGGAAGTCGTGCGGCCGGGCTGAGCGGAAAGAGCGCGAACGCACACGGGTACGGTCCGGGAGCTGTCCGCCCCGGACCGTACCCTTGAGCGCGTGCAGGAACTCCACGAAGCCCCGCTCGCCCCGCTGACCACCTTCCGCCTCGGCGGCCCGGCCGCCCGGCTGATCACCGCGACCACCGATGCCGAGGTGGTCGAAGCCGTGCGCGCGGCCGATGCCGCGGGCACCGAGCTGCTCGTCGTCGGCGGCGGCTCCAACCTGATCGTCGCCGACGAGGGCTTCGCCGGTACGGCCCTCAGGATCGCCACCCGCGGCTTCGACCTCGACGGTACGAGGCTGGAGTTGGCGGCCGGCGAGACCTGGACCGACGCGGTGGCCCGCACCGTCGAGGCCGGCCTCGCGGGCATCGAATGCCTGGCCGGCATCCCCGGCTCGGCGGGCGCCACCCCGATCCAGAACGTGGGGGCGTACGGGCAGGAGGTCTCCCGCACGATCACCGAGGTGATCGCGTACGACCGTGCCGCGGGCGAGACCGTCACGCTCACGAACGCCGAATGCGCCTTCGCCTACCGCCACAGCCGCTTCAAGGCCGACCCGGACCGCTATGTCGTGCTGCGCGTCCGCTTCGAGCTGGAGGACGCGGACGGGCTGAGCGCGCCCATCAAGTACGCGGAGACCGCCCGCGCCCTCGGCGTCGAGGCCGGTGACCGGGTTCCGCTGGAGCGGGCCCGAGAGACGGTGCTCAAGCTGCGCTCGGGCAAGGGCATGGTGCTCGACCCGGAGGACCACGACACCTGGTCCGCGGGCTCCTTCTTCACCAACCCGATCCTCACGGACGGGGAGTACGAGGCCTTCCTCGGGCGCGTCCGCGACCGCCTCGGCCCCGAGGCCACCGCGCCCGCGTACCCGGCGGGCGAGGGCCGGACGAAGACCTCCGCCGCCTGGCTGATCGACAAGTCGGGCTTCACGAAGGGCTACGGCACGGGCCCGGCCCGCATCTCCACCAAGCACACCCTCGCGCTCACCAACCGGGGCGCGGCCACGACGGAGGACCTTCTCGCGCTCGCCCGCGAGGTGGTCGCGGGCGTCCACGAGACGTTCGGAATCACGCTCGTCAACGAGCCGGTCATGGTGGGTGTGGCCCTGTAGGCCCCGTCCCCGACCTCGACCCCGACCGCCCTTCGGGCGACAAGAGGGGGCGAAAGGCAGGAAAATAGAGGGCAAGGCAGTTCAAGGCAGGTCAAGGCAGGTAAAGGCAGGTCCTAATACGCCACCCCGACGCCCTGCTTCACCGACCCCGGCTCCTCCACCATCGCCAGCATCGCGTGCGCCACATCCGCGCGCCCGATGAACCGGGCGCTGCGCGGATTGCCCCCGGTCTCGCGTCGGTAGACCCCCCTCAGCGGCTTGTCCTGGAGGCGCGGCGGCCGTACCGAGGTCCAGTCGGTCGCGCTGCGGGCCAGTTCGTCCTCCATCGCGCGCAGATCGTCGTAGACAGGCTTGAGCAGCCGGCCGACCATCCCCAGCATCACCCGGTCCGCCAGCGGTTCCCGCCGCGCGGGCGCCGGGGCGAGCGGTGCCGCGCTGACCACGAGCAGCCGACGTACCCCCTCGGCCTCCATCGCCCGCAGGACCGGCCGAGTCAGCCGCGCCGCGATCCCTTCGCGCGCGTCCTTGAGGCCGCGCGCGCCCAGACCGGACAGCACCGCGTCCCGTCCGGCCACGGCCGCCCGCAACTCCTCGGCATCGGACAGATCGGAGCGGAACACCTCCAGGCGCTCGCCCTGTACGGACAGCCGCGCCGGATCCCGTACCACCGCCGTCACCTCGTGGCCCGCCGCCAGCGCCTGCCGGACGATCTCCCTGCCGATCCCGCCGGTCGCACCGAAAACCGTGAGCTTCATCGTGTGTCCCTCCTCGGACGGGTGGAGGCTCACCCGTGGACCTCCACCCGGTGGGTGAGTATTCACTCACCCCTAGAGTGGGTAAGCACTCACTCACGCGTCAAGCCCGTCCAGGAGCCTTCGTGCAGAAGCCGACCAGAGCCCGCATCCTCGACGCCGCCCATGGCCTGATGCTCAGCATCGGCCTGGCGCGGGCCACCACCAAGGCGATCGCGAAGGAGGCGGGCTGCTCGGAGGCCGCGCTCTACAAGCACTTCAGCAGCAAGGAGGACCTGTTCGTCACCGTCCTCAAGGAGCGCCTGCCCCGCCTCACTCCGCTCCTGGAGGAGCTCACCACGAACCCCACCGGGGCCACGGTCGAGGAGAACCTTGTCCGGATCGCGCGGGAAGCGGCGCTGTTCTACGAGCAGAGCTTCCCGATCGCCGCCTCGCTCTACGCCGAGCCCCAGCTGAAGACCCGCCATGACGCGTCCATGCGCGAGATGGGCACCGGCCCGCACATGCCGATCCTCGGCCTCGCGGCGTATCTGCGCGCGGAGCAGTCGGCGGGCCGCATCGGCGGCGCCGACCCGCAGGCCGCCGCGTCCCTGCTTCTCGGGGCCTGCGCGCAGCGGGCCTTCGCCTACGACGCGGCGGGCCCGTTCCCGCCCCCGCCGGCCGACCGCTTCGCCCGCGACCTCGTACGTACGCTGCTTGCCGGAATCGCCACGGACGCCGAAGCCGCACCGGCCCGCGAGGCCGCACCGGCCCGCGAGGCCGCACCGGCCCGCGAAGCCGCACCGGCCCGCGAGGCCGCCCCCGACCCCGGAACCGCCCCCACCGGCGGTCTCAGCTAGCCAGCCACGTGTCCACCCCGGCCAGCAGCCGCTTCCGCACCTCCTCGGGCGCGGCCGAGGCCCGCACCGACTGGCGGGCCAGCTCGGCCAGTTCCGCGTCCGTGAAGCCGTGGTGCTCGCGGGCCACCTCGTACTGTGCGGCCAGCCGTGAGCCGAAGAGCAGGGGGTCGTCGGCGCCGAGCGCCATCGGGACGCCGGCCTCGTAGAGCGTCCTGAGCGGTACGTCCTCGTGCTTGTCGTAGACGCCGAGCGCGACATTCGACGAGGGGCAGACCTCGCAGGTCACCCCGCGCTCCGCGAGCCGCGTCAACAGCCGCGGGTCCTCGGCCGCGCGCACCCCGTGCCCGATCCGGGCGGCACCCAGATCGTCCAGGCAGTCCCGCACGGAAGGGGGTCCGGTGAGCTCACCACCGTGCGGCGCGGCGAGCAGGCCGCCCTCGCGCGCGATCGCGAAGGCCCGGTCGAAGTCGCGGGCCATGCCGCGGCGTTCGTCGTTGGAGAGGCCGAAGCCGATGATGCCGCGGTCCGCGTACCGCACCGCCAGGCGGGCAAGGGTGCGCGCGTCGAGCGGGTGCTTCATCCGGTTCGCGGCGACCAGGACGCGCATCCCGAGCCCGGTCTCGCGTGAGGCCGTGTCCACCGCGTCGAGGATGATCTCCAGGGCTGGGATCAGACCGCCGAGCCGGGGGGCGTACGAGGTGGGGTCGACCTGGATCTCCAGCCATCCCGAGCCGTCGGCCAGATCCTCCTGGGCGGCCTCCCTGACCAGCCGCTGGATGTCCTCGGGGGCACGGAGACAGGACCGGGCCATGTCGTAGAGCCGCTGGAAGCGGAACCAGCCGCGCTCGTCGGTGGCCCGCAGCTTCGGCGGTTCCCCGCCGGTCAGTGCCTCCGGGAGGTGCACCCCGTATTTGTCGGCCAGTTCGAGCAGGGTCGTGGGCCGCATCGAGCCGGTGAAGTGCAGGTGCAGATGGGCCTTCGGCAGTTGTCGGATGTCGCGAACCATATCCATCTACGCTCCGTAGTCGCTAGGCTCTGTTCCGTGCCGAAAAGGTGCCGGACAGGGCTTGTCCGTCATGCGATGCATGAGAAGCCCCATCGGGGCGGAGTCACCCCAAGATCCTGCCGTAGAGATCTTGGCCCAGGCAGCCGAGTTCACCGAACGAGCGCGTGCCTGAACGCACAAGCGGGCCCCCGGGACTTTCCGGAGGCCCGCTTGTGCGCCGCATCGTGTCAGGCCTTGGCCTCGGCAAGCAGCTTCTGGATCCGCGAGACGCCCTCGACCAGGTCCTCGTCGCCCAGCGCGTACGAGAGCCGCAGGTAGCCCGGCGTGCCGAAGGCCTCGCCCGGCACCACCGCGACCTCGACCTCGTCGAGGATCAGGGCGGCGAGCTCCACGGTGGTCTCCGGGCGCTTGCCGCGGATCTCCTTGCCGAGCAGGCCCTTGACCGAGGGGTAGGCGTAGAAGGCGCCCTCGGGCTCGGGGCAGACGACGCCGTCGATCTCGTTGAGCATGCGCACGATGGTCTGGCGGCGGCGGTCGAAGGCGGTCCGCATCTCGGCGACGGCCGTCAGGTCACCGGAGACGGCGGCGATGGCGGCGGCCTGCGCGACGTTGGAGACGTTGGACGTGGCGTGCGACTGCAGGTTGGCGGCGGCCTTGACCACGTCCTTCGGGCCGACGACCCAGCCCACGCGCCAGCCGGTCATGGCGTACGTCTTGGCCACACCGTTGACGATGATGCACTTGTCGCGCAGCTCGGGCACGACCACCGGCAGTGAGGTGAACTCCGCGTCGCCGTACACGAGGTGCTCGTAGATCTCGTCGGTCAGGACCCACAGGCCCTTGGCGGCGGCCCAGCGGCCGATCTCCTCGACCTGGGCGCGGGTGTAGACGGCGCCGGTCGGGTTGGAGGGGGAGACGAAGAGCAGCACCTTCGTGTTCTCGGTCACGGCCGCTTCGAGCTGCTCGACGGAGACCCGGTAGCCGGTGGTCTCGTCGGCGGTCACGTAGACCGGGACACCGCCCGCGAGCTGGATCGACTCGGGGTAGGTGGTCCAGTACGGGGTGGGGACGATGACCTCGTCCCCCGGGTCGAGGATGGTGGCGAAGGCCTCGTAGATGGCCTGCTTGCCCCCGTTGGTGACGAGCACGTTGGCGGCCTCGACCTCGTAGCCCGAGTCGCGCAGCGTCTTCGCGGCGATCGCGGCCTTGAGCTCGGGGAGGCCGCCGGCCGGGGTGTACCGGTGGTACTTCGGGTTCTTGCAGGCCTCGACGGCGGCTTCGACGATGTAGTCCGGGGTCGGGAAGTCCGGCTCGCCCGCGCCGAAGCCGATCACCGGCCGTCCAGCGGCCTTGAGGGCCTTGGCCTTGGCGTCGACGGCGAGGGTGGCGGACTCGGAGATCGCTCCGATCCGGCGGGAGATACGGCGTTCGGTGGGAGAGGTTGCAGCGCTCATGCGCCCCATCGTTCCAGACCGGCGCGAGCGCGGGCACACGAGTTCCGCAGAGCGGACGGCGGGCCGGACGGGGCCTCGGACGGGTGTCCGAGGGGCGTGGGAACACCTGTCCGGCGAGGTCCGGACAGGTATCTGTTCGACGCCACGGCCCGGAGCACGTACACTCATGCCTCGTTGGCCTTCACCGGCCGCACTCACAGCACGCACAACGTGTACCCGTGAGGATGCGGTACGTTGGGGGAAATCAAAGGGTCGTAGCTCAATTGGTAGAGCACCGGTCTCCAAAACCGGCGGTTGGGGGTTCAAGTCCCTCCGGCCCTGCTACACACTCCATCGCCAGGATGTGTGCGCATGTACGTACTGCAAAAGCACCGCCGTGCGGCTCAACCGGGCGCGGCACGGCCACGACCCGGAACCAGGTGAGATTGAGTGACGGACGCCGTGGGCTCCATCGACACGCCTGATGCCCCGGACGAGGCGACCGAGTCCAAGAAGGACCGCAAAGCCCGCAAGGGCGGCAAGCGCGGCAAGAAGGGCCCTCTGGCCCGGCTCGCGCTCTTCTACCGCCAGATCATCGCGGAGCTCCGCAAGGTCGTCTGGCCGACTCGCAGTCAGCTGACGACATACACCACAGTGGTGATTGTCTTCGTTGTCATCATGATCGGCTTTGTGACCGTGATTGACTATGGCTTCGCCGAAGCGGTCAAGTACGTCTTCGGTTAGCAGTCAGCGAGAAGGGCGCCGTTACCCCCGGCGTCCCTTTCGCGCGTTCCACCCCCATATGTAGCCAGGAAGAAGCAGCCACCGTGTCTGACCCGAACCTGAACGACGCCAGCGAGTCGATCGAGTCCGTCAAGGACCAGCTCGACATCGTCGAGGCGGCGGACTCCGTGGACCCGGACCAGGCGGAGGCTGCCGACGCCGCTGCGGGCGAGTCGGCCGAAGAGGCCGCGATGCACGTCGAGGGCGAGGCCTCCGAGGAGACCGCTTCCGACGAGAGCGCCGAGGCCGGGACCGAGACCGAGACCGAGGAAGCCGACGAGGAGCCCGCCGAGCCCGTCGACCCGATCGCCGCGCTGCGCGACGAACTGCGCGTGCTGCCCGGCGAGTGGTACGTGATCCACACGTACGCCGGTTACGAGAACCGCGTGAAGACCAACCTCGAACAGCGTGCCGTCTCGCTGAACGTCGAGGACTTCATCTTCCAGGCCGAGGTGCCGCAGGAAGAGGTCGCGCAGATCAAGAACGGCGAGCGCAAGACGATCCGGCAGAACAAGCTGCCCGGTTACGTGCTCGTCCGCATGGACCTGACCAACGAGTCCTGGGGTGTCGTCCGCAACACCCCGGGCGTCACCGGCTTCGTCGGCAACGCCTACGACCCGTACCCGCTGACCCTGGACGAGATCGTCAAGATGCTCGCCCCGGAGGCCGAGGAGAAGGCCGCCCGCGAGGCCGCCGAGGCCGAGGGCAAGCCGGCTCCGGCCCGCAAGGTCGAGGTCCAGGTGCTCGACTTCGAGGTCGGCGACTCGGTCACCGTCACCGACGGCCCGTTCGCCACGCTGCAGGCGACCATCAACGAGATCAACGCCGACTCGAAGAAGGTCAAGGGCCTCGTCGAGATCTTCGGCCGCGAGACCCCGGTCGAGCTGAGCTTCGACCAGATCCAGAAGAACTAGCTCCCGGCGCTCAGCAGGGCTGCTTCCGGACTTCTGGACAGCAAGCTTCCGAACAGGTCAGACGGGCCCTCGAAGCCGGTCTGACCTGCTCGGTTTTTAGCCGCACATGGATACCCGTTATCGTTGTGCGGTATGCCTCCATCCGGTCGATCGGATGAAGGCAGTTCACTCTCACTAGGACCCGGAGAGAGCAATGCCTCCCAAGAAGAAGAAGGTCACGGGGCTGATCAAGCTCCAGATCCAGGCCGGTGCCGCCAACCCGGCTCCGCCGGTCGGCCCCGCGCTGGGTCAGCACGGCGTCAACATCATGGAGTTCTGCAAGGCCTACAACGCCGCGACCGAGTCGCAGCGTGGCTGGGTGATCCCGGTGGAGATCACGGTCTACGAGGACCGTTCCTTCACCTTCATCACCAAGACTCCGCCGGCCGCGAAGATGATCCTCAAGGCCGCCGGTGTCGAGAAGGGCTCGGGCGAGCCGCACAAGACCAAGGTCGCCAAGATCACCCAGGCGCAGGTCCGCGAGATCGCCGAGACCAAGATGCCCGACCTGAACGCCAACGACCTGGACGCCGCGTCCAAGATCATCGCTGGCACCGCCCGTTCCATGGGCGTCACGGTCGAGGGCTGAACCTCACCCCCGCGCGGGCGTCGTAGAGACGACCCCGTGTACCTCAAGTGGTAGGACCAGGCGCTGGTCCGCACCACGAACTCCAAACCTGAACCTCAGGAGTAGATGTGAAGCGCAGCAAGACTCTCCGCGCTGCGGACGCCAAGGTCGACCGGGACAAGCTCTACGCCCCGCTCGAGGCGATCCGTCTCGCCCAGGAGACCTCCGCGACGAAGTTCGACGGCACCGTCGAGGTCGCCTTCCGCCTGGGCGTCGACCCGCGCAAGGCCGACCAGATGGTCCGCGGCACCGTTAACCTCCCGCACGGCACCGGCAAGACCGCCCGGGTCCTGGTCTTCGCGACCGGTGACCGTGCTGCGGCTGCGGAAGCCGCCGGCGCCGACATCGTCGGCTCCGACGAGCTCATCGACGAGATCTCGAAGGGCAACCGCCTCAACGAGTTCGACGCCGTCGTCGCCACCCCGGACCTCATGGGCAAGGTCGGCCGCCTCGGCCGCGTCCTCGGCCCGCGTGGTCTCATGCCCAACCCGAAGACCGGCACCGTGACGCCCGACGTCGCCAAGGCGGTCAACGAGATCAAGGGCGGCAAGATCGAGTTCCGTGTCGACAAGCACGCGAACCTGCACTTCATCATCGGCAAGGTGTCCTTCGACGACACCAAGCTGGTGGAGAACTACGGCGCGGCCCTGGAGGAGATCCTCCGTCTGAAGCCGTCCGCCGCCAAGGGTCGCTACATCAAGAAGGCCGCCATCACCACCACGATGGGCCCCGGCATTCCGGTCGACCCGAACCGCACCCGCAACCTCCTCGTCGAGGAGGACCCGGCCGCGGTCTGAGCCTGATTCCTCGGCTCACAGGCTGGTCGATTGCCCGGCACCGGCAGTTCTTCGGAGCTGCTGGTGCCGGGCAATCGCGTTTCTGGCTGTCACAGGTCTCGGTTATCTTGACGGTCGGTACACATGCACAAGTGGGGGGTCCACAGTGAGTAGGTTCAAGCGCATCGGTCTTGCCGCCGTATCGGCGGCCGCGCTGGTCGCCGTCGCAGGCTGCCAGGGATCGGACAAGGCGGCCGGCAAGGCCGCCGACACGGCCCCGAAGGCCATGTCGCAGGCGAGCGCGGTCGAGGCGCTGACGGCCGCGTACGAGAAGACCGTCGAGGCGAAGTCCGCCAAGGTCGAGATGACCATGAAGACGCCGGCCGCCCTGGACGGCGGCGGCACCATGAAGATGTCCGGGGTCATGGGCTGGAACCCGACCGTGATGGACATGACGATGTCGGGCTCAGCGCTGACGGCCGGGGACCCGGACGCTCCCGAGCAGGTCCGCATGATCATGCGGGACAGCGTCATGTACATGGACATGGGCACGTCGATGTCGGCCGAGATGGACGGCAAGCGCTGGATGAAGATGGACTTCGGTGCCATCGCCGAGAAGGCGGCCGAAGAGGGCGGTGACCCGCAGATGCTGAAGGCTCTGACGGGCAGCATGGAGAACATGAACCAGGACCCGGCCCAGCAGATGGCCTTGCTCCTGGAGTCCGGGAACCTCGAGCACCTCGGCAGCGAGAAGGTGGCCGGCCAGAAGGCCGACCACTACAAGGGCAAGCTCACCGTCAAGGAGATGCTGGACTCCAACAAGTCCTTCGACTTCCTGGAGGGCGAGGAGCGCGAGCAGCTCCTGGCGGGCATGGAGCAGTCCGGCATCGAGGGCTACGACACCGAGGTGTGGGTCGACAAGGACGGCTACCCGGTGAAGATGGACGTCAAGATGGACACCCCGCAGGGCGCCGTCGAGATCACCCAGACGTTCTCCGACTACGGGGCCAAGGCCGAGGTCGTGACCCCGCCGGCCTCCGAGACCTTCGACTTCATGAAGATGATCGAGGAGCTGGAGAAGCTGGGCGAGGAAGGCGGCCTGGAGGGCTGACGGCCCCTGCCGTACAGGCCCTTCGCCGCGATCGGGCCGGGCGCGCCCCTGGGGTGCTTCCGGCCCGATTTGCTCCGCGGGCATCCCTTCCCGTACTCTTCCACAGAAGCCAAAGACCGCTGGTCGTTGCTGTGCGCCCGCAAGGGGGTGCGGCGGCCGAAGGATCCGCAATCGCGGACGACCCGCGCAGGTGACTGTGGAATGCACTCCCGGACGGTTCCGCCCGGTCGAGTTCACGCCCCGTGCGCCTGCGCAGGGGCGTTTTGTTTTGTACAGACCCGTTTGTGCAGAGCCCCCTTCTCCTCGTGCCTGATTCAGGCGGTCCGGCGAAACACGACTGACCGGCAGGCCAGTCGAGGATCATCACCCCGGAAGGAGGCCGAGGCTCATGGCGACGTCCGACAAGGTCGCAGCTGTCGAGGAGGTCGCGCGCAAGCTGCGCGACTCCAACGGCGCTGTTGTCACCTCGTACACCGGACTCAGCGTGGCGCAGCTCAAGCAGCTGCGTCGTTCTCTCGGCGAGAACGCTCAGTACCGAGTGGTGAAGAACACGCTGACCAAGATCGCGGCCCAGGAGGCCGGGATCTCCGCGCTGGACGAGCACCTCAAGGGCTCGACGGCCGTTGCCTTCGTCACCGGTGACCCGGTCGAGGCGGCGAAGGGTCTGCGTGACTTCGCCAAGGAAAACCCCGCTCTCGTCATCAAGGGCGGTGTCCTTGACGGCAAGGGCCTGTCCGCCGACGAGATCAAGAAGCTTGCGGACCTCGAGTCCCGCGAGGTTCTGCTCTCCAAGCTGGCGGGTGCCATGAAGGGCAAGCAGTCGCAGACTGCCGCGCTCTTCCAGGCGCTCCCGTCGAAGTTCGTCCGCACCGCGGAAGCGCTTCGCGCCAAGCAGGCCGAGCAGGGCGGTGCCGAGTAATTCGGCTCGCGTCATGACCTGAGCCCGTGAGGGCGAGGGTCGAAGCGGGCCCGAACGTACGCCCGCCACTCATGTAACTCCGGCACCAGCCGAATTAGTGGAAGGACGCCCATCATGGCGAAGCTGTCCCAGGACGACCTGCTCGCGCAGTTCGAAGAGATGACCCTCATCGAGCTCTCCGAGTTCGTGAAGGCCTTCGAGGAGAAGTTCGACGTCACCGCCGCCGCCCCGGCCGCCGTGGCCGTCGCCGCCGGTGGTGCCGCCGCCGGTGGCGCCGAGGCTGCCCCGGAGCAGGACGAGTTCGACGTCATCCTGACCGGCGCCGGCGACAAGAAGATCCAGGTCATCAAGGTCGTGCGTGAGCTGACCTCGCTGGGTCTGAAGGAGGCCAAGGACCTCGTCGACGGCACCCCGAAGCCGGTCCTCGAGAAGGTCGCCAAGGACGCCGCGGACAAGGCCAAGGAGGCCCTCGAGGGCGCCGGCGCCTCCGTCGAGGTCAAGTGACCTCTGCGAGTCCGCTGACTCGTTCGCGTGAAACGGCCCCCGGGCTGTAACGCGCAGACACTGAAGGGCGATCACCCATACGGGTGGTCGCCCTTCGGCGTTCTCGTGGATCGCTGGGACGGCTGCCTTGCGTCGTGGGTGTGGCCGAGTATGGTGATCTTCGTTGCGCCCTCCCAGGCCTTCTGCGGCCCCCGGGTGACGATCTCCACGGGACGGGGGGCCTTGACGAACCGCACGCAGCGCGCAATTCTCAGGACGCGTCGTCACATCGATCCGGATCCGAGGCATGGATCGAAGACGAACTGGGCAGTGTGGTTATGCGTCCACCGGTGAGGGGTCTGCCGGGGGCGCCACAACAGCAGCATGACGAGGTGTTCGTGGGTCGAGGCACAACCCGCACTGGACATCAGTGGGCCTTGTGGCTACACTGACCCTTTGCGCTGCCTGTTAGCTGCCTCCTGCCCGTCACCAGGGGCATGCCCACGCTTGAGCATCGTCCGCCGACCTTCCCCGGTCCCACATCCGACCTGGGGTTTCTCGTCGACACGTTCAGCTTGGGACCGGTACGCGCGTAGTGAGTCCGAGCCCTCGGAAGGACCCCCTCTTGGCCGCCTCGCGCACTGCCTCGACCGCGATTACGAACAACGGCGCAAGCACCGCCCCGCTGCGCATCTCCTTTGCAAAGATCAAGGAGCCCCTCGAGGTTCCGAACCTGCTCGCGCTGCAGACCGAGAGCTTTGACTGGCTGCTCGGCAACACCGCTTGGCAGAGTCGGGTCGAAGAGGCTCTGGAGTCAGGTCACGACGTCCCCACCAAGTCCGGTCTGGAGGAGATCTTCGAGGAGATCTCGCCGATCGAGGACTTCTCCGGGTCGATGTCGCTGACCTTCCGCGACCACCGCTTCGAGCCCCCGAAGAACTCGATCGACGAGTGCAAGGAGCGCGACTTCACGTACGCGGCCCCGCTCTTCGTCACCGCCGAGTTCACCAACAACGAGACCGGCGAGATCAAGTCGCAGACGGTCTTCATGGGCGACTTCCCGCTCATGACCAACAAGGGCACCTTCGTGATCAACGGCACCGAGCGTGTCGTGGTCTCGCAGCTCGTCCGCTCGCCGGGTGTCTACTTCGACTCCTCCATCGACAAGACGTCCGACAAGGACATCTTCTCCGCCAAGATCATCCCGTCCCGGGGTGCCTGGCTGGAGATGGAGATCGACAAGCGCGACATGGTCGGTGTCCGTATCGACCGCAAGCGCAAGCAGTCGGTCACCGTCCTGCTCAAGGCGCTCGGCTGGACCACCGAGCAGATCCTCGAGGAGTTCGGCCAGTACGAGTCGATGCGCGCCACCCTGGAGAAGGACCACACCCAGGGCCAGGACGACGCGCTCCTCGACATCTACCGCAAGCTGCGCCCGGGCGAGCCGCCCACGCGTGAGGCCGCGCAGACGCTGCTCGAGAACCTCTACTTCAACCCGAAGCGCTACGACCTCGCGAAGGTCGGACGCTACAAGGTGAACAAGAAGCTCGGCGCCGAGGAGCCCCTCGACGCCGGCGTGCTCACCACCGACGACGTCATCGCCACCATCAAGTACCTGGTGAAGCTGCACGCCGGTGAGACCGAGACGGTCAGCGAGTCGGGCCGGGAGATCGTCGTCGAGACCGACGACATCGACCACTTCGGCAACCGCCGCATCCGCAACGTCGGTGAGCTCATCCAGAACCAGGTCCGTACGGGTCTCGCCCGTATGGAGCGCGTGGTGCGCGAGCGCATGACCACGCAGGACGTCGAGGCGATCACCCCGCAGACCCTGATCAACATCCGCCCCGTGGTGGCGTCGATCAAGGAGTTCTTCGGTACGTCGCAGCTGTCCCAGTTCATGGACCAGAACAACCCGCTCTCGGGGCTGACGCACAAGCGTCGTCTGAACGCCCTGGGCCCGGGTGGTCTCTCCCGTGAGCGGGCCGGCTTCGAGGTGCGAGACGTGCACCCCTCGCACTACGGCCGCATGTGCCCGATCGAGACGCCCGAAGGCCCGAACATCGGTCTGATCGGCTCGCTCGCCTCGTACGGCCGCATCAACCCGTTCGGTTTCATCGAGACGCCGTACCGCAAGGTCGTCGAGGGTGTCGTCACCGACGACGTCGACTACCTGACGGCCGACGAGGAAGACCGTTTCGTCATCGCCCAGGCCAACGCGCCCCTCGGTGACGACCTGCGCTTCGTCGAGAACCGCGTCCTGGTCCGCCGCCGTGGCGGCGAGGTCGACTACGTCCCCGGTGACGACGTCGACTACATGGACGTCTCGCCGCGCCAGATGGTGTCGGTCGCGACCGCGATGATCCCGTTCCTCGAGCACGACGACGCCAACCGCGCGCTCATGGGCGCGAACATGATGCGCCAGGCCGTGCCGCTCATCAAGTCCGAGGCGCCGCTCGTCGGCACCGGCATGGAGTACCGCTGCGCGGTCGACGCCGGTGACGTCATCAAGGCGGAGAAGGACGGTGTGGTCCAGGAGGTCTCCGCGGACTACGTCACCGTCGCCAACGACGACGGCACCTACACCACGTACCGCGTCGCGAAGTTCTCCCGCTCCAACCAGGGCACCTCGGTCAACCAGAAGGTCCTGGTCGACGAGGGCGCCCGGGTGATCGAGGGCCAGGTCCTGGCCGACGGTCCCGCCACCGAGAACGGCGAGATGGCGCTCGGCAAGAACCTCCTTGTCGCCTTCATGCCGTGGGAGGGTCACAACTACGAGGACGCGATCATCCTGTCGCAGCGCCTCGTGCAGGACGACGTCCTCTCCTCGATCCACATCGAGGAGCACGAGGTCGACGCCCGTGACACCAAGCTCGGCCCCGAGGAGATCACCCGGGACATCCCGAACGTCTCCGAGGAGGTCCTCGCCGACCTCGACGAGCGCGGCATCATCCGGATCGGTGCCGAGGTCGTCGCCGGCGACATCCTCGTCGGCAAGGTCACGCCCAAGGGCGAGACCGAGCTGACGCCGGAGGAGCGCCTGCTGCGCGCGATCTTCGGTGAGAAGGCCCGTGAGGTCCGTGACACCTCGCTGAAGGTGCCGCACGGCGAGACCGGCAAGGTCATCGGCGTCCGCGTCTTCGACCGCGAGGAGGGCGACGAGCTGCCCCCGGGCGTGAACCAGCTGGTCCGCGTCTACGTGGCGCAGAAGCGCAAGATCACCGACGGTGACAAGCTCGCCGGCCGCCACGGCAACAAGGGTGTCATCTCCAAGATCAACCCGATCGAGGACATGCCCTTCCTCGAGGACGGCACCCCGGTCGACATCATCCTCAACCCGCTGGGTGTCCCGTCCCGAATGAACCCGGGACAGGTCCTGGAGATCCACCTCGGCTGGCTCGCCAGCCGCGGCTGGGACGTCTCCGGCCTCGCGGACGAATGGGCGCAGCGCCTGCAGGCGATCGAGGCCGACCAGGTGTCCCCGGGCACCAACGTCGCCACCCCGGTCTTCGACGGTGCGCGTGAGGACGAGCTCGCCGGCCTCTTCGAGCACACCCTGCCGAACCGCGACGGTGACCGTCTGGTCCTGCCGTCCGGCAAGGCGCGGCTGTTCGACGGCCGCTCCGGTGAGCCGTTCCCGGACCCGATCTCGGTCGGGTACATGTACATCCTGAAGCTGCACCACCTGGTCGACGACAAGCTGCACGCCCGCTCGACCGGTCCGTACTCGATGATCACCCAGCAGCCGCTGGGTGGTAAGGCGCAGTTCGGTGGTCAGCGCTTCGGTGAGATGGAGGTGTGGGCGCTTGAGGCATACGGCGCCGCGTACGCGCTCCAGGAGCTTCTGACGATCAAGTCCGATGACGTCACCGGCCGTGTGAAGGTCTACGAGGCGATCGTCAAGGGCGAGAACATCCCCGAGCCGGGCATTCCCGAGTCCTTCAAGGTGCTCATCAAGGAAATGCAGTCGCTCTGCCTCAACGTGGAGGTGCTGTCCTCGGACGGCATGTCCATCGAGATGCGCGACACCGACGAGGACGTCTTCCGCGCTGCGGAAGAGCTCGGTATCGACCTGTCCCGGCGCGAGCCGAGCAGCGTCGAAGAGGTCTGACGGGTTCCCCGCCACCCGGCCGCCCGCGCGGCCGGGTGGCGGGACCCCGGACCCCGTACAGACCATTGATGAGACACGAAACCCTGAGAGGGATTGACGCATAGTGCTCGACGTCAACTTCTTCGACGAGCTCCGGATCGGCCTGGCCACCGCTGACGACATCCGTCAGTGGAGCCACGGCGAGGTCAAGAAGCCCGAGACCATCAACTACCGCACCCTCAAGCCCGAGAAGGACGGACTCTTCTGCGAGAAGATCTTCGGTCCGACCCGGGACTGGGAGTGCTACTGCGGCAAGTACAAGCGTGTCCGCTTCAAGGGCATCATCTGTGAGCGCTGTGGCGTCGAGGTCACGCGCGCCAAGGTGCGCCGTGAGCGGATGGGCCACATCGAGCTTGCCGCTCCCGTCACCCACATCTGGTACTTCAAGGGCGTCCCGTCGCGTCTGGGATACCTGCTCGACCTCGCGCCGAAGGACCTGGAAAAGGTCATCTACTTCGCCGCGTACATGATCACGTTCGTGGACGAGGAGCGCCGCACGCGCGACCTGCCCTCCCTGGAGGCGCACGTCTCCGTCGAGCGTCAGCAGATCGAGCAGCGCCGTGACGCGGACCTCGAGGCCCGCGCCAAGAAGCTCGAGACCGACATGGCCGAGCTCGAGGCCGAGGGTGCCAAGGCCGATGTGCGCCGCAAGGTGCGCGAGGGTGCCGAGCGCGAGATGAAGCAGCTGCGCGACCGTGCGCAGCGCGAGATCGACCGCCTCGACGAGGTGTGGAACCGCTTCAAGAACCTCAAGGTCCAGGACCTGGAGGGCGACGAGCTGCTCTACCGCGAGCTGCGGGACCGCTTCGGCACGTACTTCGACGGTTCGATGGGTGCCGCGGCGCTGCAGAAGCGCCTGGAGACCTTCGACCTCGACGAGGAGGCCGAGCGCCTCCGCGAGATCATCCGTACCGGCAAGGGCCAGAAGAAGACCCGTGCGCTCAAGCGCCTCAAGGTCGTCTCCGCGTTCCTCACCACGAACAACAGCCCCAAGGGCATGGTCCTGGACTGCGTCCCGGTCATCCCGCCGGACCTGCGTCCGATGGTGCAGCTCGACGGTGGCCGCTTCGCGACCTCCGACCTGAACGACCTGTACCGCCGTGTCATCAACCGCAACAACCGCCTGAAGCGGCTTCTCGACCTCGGTGCGCCCGAGATCATCGTGAACAACGAGAAGCGCATGCTCCAGGAGGCCGTCGACGCGCTCTTCGACAACGGCCGCCGCGGCCGCCCGGTCACGGGCCCCGGCAACCGTCCGCTGAAGTCGCTGTCCGACATGCTCAAGGGCAAGCAAGGCCGCTTCCGTCAGAACCTGCTCGGCAAGCGAGTCGACTACTCGGCGCGTTCCGTCATCGTCGTCGGCCCGCAGCTGAAGCTGCACCAGTGCGGTCTGCCGAAGGCCATGGCCCTGGAGCTCTTCAAGCCGTTCGTGATGAAGCGCCTGGTCGACCTGAACCACGCGCAGAACATCAAGAGCGCCAAGCGCATGGTGGAGCGCGGCCGCACGGTCGTGTACGACGTCCTCGAAGAGGTCATCGCCGAGCACCCGGTTCTCCTGAACCGTGCGCCCACCCTGCACCGCCTCGGCATCCAGGCCTTCGAGCCGCAGCTGGTCGAGGGCAAGGCCATCCAGATCCACCCGCTCGTCTGCACCGCGTTCAACGCGGACTTCGACGGTGACCAGATGGCCGTGCACCTGCCGCTGTCCGCGGAGGCGCAGGCCGAGGCCCGCATCCTGATGCTGTCCTCGAACAACATCCTCAAGCCCGCCGACGGCCGTCCGGTGACGATGCCGACGCAGGACATGGTCCTGGGTCTGTTCTTCCTCACCACCGACGGCGACATGCGTGACGTCAAGGGCGAGGGCCGTCCCTTCGCCTCCGTCGCCGAGGCGATCATGGCCTTCGACGCGGGCGAGCTCTCGCTCCAGTCGAAGATCGACATCCGCTTCCCGGTGGGCACCTTCCCGCCCCGTGGCTGGCAGCCGCCGGTCGCCGAGGAGGGCGAGCCGGAGTACCAGCCCGGCGACACCTTCCGGCTGCGGACGACCCTGGGCCGCGCGCTCTTCAACGAGCTGCTGCCCGAGGACTACCCGTTCGTCGACTACGAGGTCGGCAAGAAGCAGCTCTCCGAGATCGTCAACGACCTCGCCGAGCGCTACCCCAAGGTCATCGTGGCGGCGACGCTCGACAACCTGAAGGCGGCCGGCTTCTACTGGGCGACTCGTTCCGGTGTCACCGTCGCCATCTCCGACGTCGTCGTGCCCGAGGCCAAGAAGGCCATCGTCACGGGTTACGAGGCGCAGGACGAGAAGGTCCAGAAGCAGTACGAGCGCGGCCTGATCACCAAGCAGGAGCGCACGCAGGAGCTCATCACCATCTGGACCAAGGCGACCAACGAGGTCGCCGAGGCGATGAACGACAACTTCCCGAAGACCAACCCGATCTTCATGATGGTCAACTCGGGCGCGCGCGGAAACATGATGCAGATGCGTCAGATCGCCGGTATGCGTGGCCTGGTGTCCAACGCGAAGAACGAGACGATCCCGCGCCCGATCAAGGCCTCCTTCCGTGAGGGCCTCTCCGTGCTGGAGTACTTCATCTCCACGCACGGTGCCCGTAAGGGTCTGGCGGACACCGCCCTGCGTACCGCCGACTCGGGTTACCTGACCCGTCGTCTGGTGGACGTCTCGCAGGACGTCATCATCCGCGAGGAGGACTGCGGCACCGACCGCGGTCTGAAGCTGCGGATCGCCGAGAAGGACGCGGCCGGTGTGCTGCGCAAGGCCGAGGACGTCGAGACCTCGGTGTACGCCCGCATGCTCGCCGAGGACGTTGTCATCGACGGCAAGGTCATCGCGCCGGCCAACGTCGACCTCGGTGACGTACTCATCGACGCCCTGGTCGCCCACGGCGTCGAGGAGGTCAAGACCCGCTCGGTCCTGACCTGTGAGTCCGCGGTCGGCACCTGTGCCTTCTGCTACGGCCGTTCGCTCGCCACCGGCAAGCTGGTCGACATCGGTGAGGCGGTCGGCATCATCGCCGCCCAGTCCATCGGTGAGCCCGGTACCCAGCTGACGATGCGTACCTTCCACACCGGTGGTGTGGCCGGTGACGACATCACGCAGGGTCTGCCCCGTGTCGTCGAGCTCTTCGAGGCCCGTACGCCGAAGGGTGTCGCCCCGATCTCCGAGGCCGCGGGCCGCGTCCGCATCGAGGAGACCGAGAAGACCAAGAAGATCGTCGTCACCCCGGACGACGGCAGCGACGAGACGGCCTTCCCGATCTCGAAGCGCTCCCGTCTGCTCGTGGGCGAGGGCGACCACGTCGAGGTCGGCCAGAAGCTGACCGTGGGTGCCACCAACCCGCACGACGTGCTGCGCATCCTCGGCCAGCGTGCGGTGCAGGTGCACCTGGTCGGCGAGGTCCAGAAGGTCTACAACTCGCAGGGTGTGTCGATCCACGACAAGCACATCGAGATCATCATCCGGCAGATGCTGCGCCGTGTGACGATCATCGAGTCCGGCGATGCGGAGCTGCTGCCGGGCGAGCTGGTCGAGCGTTCGAAGTTCGAGGGCGAGAACCGTCGTGTGGTCACCGAGGGCGGTCACCCCGCCTCCGGCCGTCCGCAGCTGATGGGTATCACCAAGGCCTCGCTGGCGACGGAGTCCTGGCTGTCGGCCGCCTCCTTCCAGGAGACGACCCGAGTCCTGACGGATGCGGCGATCAACGCCAAGTCCGACAGCCTCATCGGCCTCAAGGAGAACGTCATCATCGGTAAGCTCATCCCGGCCGGTACGGGCCTGTCCCGCTACCGCAACATCCGGGTGGAGCCCACCGAGGAGGCCAAGGCCGCGATGTACTCGGCCGTCGGCTACGACGACATCGACTACTCGCCGTTCGGCTCCGGCTCCGGCCAGGCCGTCCCGCTGGAGGACTACGACTACGGTCCGTACAACCAGTAAGGCGCACGCCGTCTGAACGAAAGGGCGCCCACCCCGTCTCGTGCGGGGTGGGCGCCCTTCGGCGTCGTCCGGGCGCGCCCCTCGGGGCGGGCGCTACGGCAGCAGGCCCAGCCGGACCCGCCGCAGGGCCTGTACGCCGACGGTGAGCAGTGAGGCCACCTCGCCGGCCGGAGCCAGGTGGGCGAGCTCGAGGACCTCGCGTGCCAGGAGGTAGTTCCTCCGTACTCCGGCAGGCGCGTCCGGCCGCCCGGCCGCCTCGTACTCGGCGAGCACGGTCCCGTATTCGAGGATGGTGAGCCGGACCGAGACATCCAGGTCGGTCAGGCCGGTGTTGAGGTCTTTGCTGGTCACGATGTCGCCTCCCGTTCGACTGCCGGACAGCTTGGGTGCAGCATGCCGTGCGGGAGCGGTCGGGTATCAGGTGGGCGGGAGGCCGTGTTCGTACCGACTTCCTTGCCGGTTTCCGGCAGTCCGGGGGCGTCGCGGCCGTCGCGCGGACAGGCCGTTGTGCCTGCGCGTGGGCAGTTGTTTTGACCGGAGTGGATGCGATAGGTACGCTCAGACCTTGTGCCTGGGGTGTGCTCTGGCTCGCGCGCGTGCCTCTGTCCGTGCGACGGGCCTCTTTCAGGGCCACACCGCAATCTGCGCCCCTTCTCGCCCTACGGCAGGAGCCTGCAGCGTGCGACACACCCGACCGCGTGGGTCGGGGGCGTTCCAGGTTAGCTTTATGACGGCACACAGAAACCGGAGAAGTAGTGCCTACGATCCAGCAGCTGGTCCGTAAGGGCCGGCAGGACAAGGTCGAGAAGAACAAGACGCCCGCGCTCGAGGGTTCGCCCCAGCGTCGTGGCGTCTGCACGCGTGTCTTCACCACCACCCCGAAGAAGCCGAACTCGGCGCTGCGGAAGGTCGCGCGTGTTCGCCTGACCTCCGGCATCGAGGTCACCGCTTACATTCCGGGTGAGGGCCACAACCTGCAGGAGCACTCCATCGTGCTCGTGCGCGGTGGCCGTGTGAAGGACCTGCCGGGTGTTCGCTACAAGATCATCCGCGGTTCCCTGGACACGCAGGGCGTCAAGAACCGTAAGCAGGCTCGTTCCCGCTACGGCGCCAAGAAGGAGAAGTAAGAATGCCTCGTAAGGGCCCCGCCCCGAAGCGCCCGGTCATCATCGACCCGGTCTACGGTTCTCCTCTGGTGACCTCCCTCATCAACAAGGTGCTGCTCAACGGCAAGCGCTCCACCGCCGAGCGCATCGTCTACGGCGCCATGGAGGGTCTGCGTGAGAAGACCGGCAACGACCCGGTCATCACGCTGAAGCGCGCGCTCGAGAACATCAAGCCGACCCTCGAGGTCAAGTCCCGCCGTGTCGGTGGCGCGACCTACCAGGTGCCGATCGAGGTCAAGCCGGGTCGTGCGAACACGCTCGCGCTGCGCTGGCTCGTCGGTTACTCCCGCGCCCGTCGCGAGAAGACCATGACCGAGCGTCTCCTCAACGAGCTCCTCGACGCCTCCAACGGCCTCGGTGCCGCGGTGAAGAAGCGCGAGGACACGCACAAGATGGCCGAGTCCAACAAGGCCTTCGCGCACTACCGCTGGTAGTCGCAACCCACATCGAGACCGAGAGAAGACTGAGCCGACATGGCTACCACTTCGCTTGACCTGGCCAAGGTGCGCAACATCGGCATCATGGCCCACATCGACGCGGGCAAGACGACCACCACCGAGCGGATCCTGTTCTACACCGGTGTCTCGTACAAGATCGGTGAGGTCCACGACGGCGCCGCCACGATGGACTGGATGGAGCAGGAGCAGGAGCGTGGCATCACGATCACGTCCGCTGCCACCACCTGCCACTGGCCGCTCGAGAACGTCGACCACACGATCAACATCATCGACACCCCGGGTCACGTCGACTTCACCGTCGAGGTGGAGCGTTCCCTGCGTGTGCTCGACGGTGCTGTCACCGTGTTCGACGGCGTCGCCGGCGTAGAGCCCCAGTCCGAGACTGTCTGGCGTCAGGCGGACCGCTACGGCGTGCCGCGTATCTGCTTCGTCAACAAGCTCGACCGTACGGGTGCCGAGTTCCACCGCTGCGTCGACATGATCGTGGACCGCCTCGGCGCCACCCCGATCGTCATGCAGCTCCCCATCGGTGCCGAGGCCGACTTCCAGGGTGTCGTCGACCTCGTCACGATGAAGGCGTACGTCTGGTCGGCCGAGGCCGCCAAGGGCGAGGCCTACGACACCGTCGACATCCCGGCCACGCACACCGAGGCCGCCGACGAGTGGCGCGGCAAGCTCCTGGAGACCGTCGCCGAGAACGACGAAGAGATCATGGAGCTGTACCTCGAGGGCCAGGAGCCCACGGTGGAGCAGCTGTACGCCGCGATCCGTCGTATCACCATCGCCTCGGGCAAGGGCGGCGACACCACCGTCACCCCCGTGTTCTGCGGCACCGCGTTCAAGAACAAGGGCGTCCAGCCCCTGCTCGACGCGGTCGTGCGCTACCTGCCCTCGCCCCTGGACGTCGAGGCCATCGAGGGCCACGACGTCAAGGACGCCGAGAAGGTCATCGCCCGCAAGCCGAACGACGAGGAGCCGCTGGCCGCCCTCGCGTTCAAGATCGCGAGCGACCCGCACCTCGGCAAGCTCACCTTCATCCGGGTCTACTCGGGTCGCCTGAACGCCGGCACCGCGGTGCTGAACAGCGTGAAGGGCAAGAAGGAGCGCATCGGCAAGATCTACCGTATGCACGCGAACAAGCGTGAGGAGATCGAGTCGGTGGGCGCCGGTGACATCGTCGCCGTCATGGGCCTGAAGCAGACCACCACCGGTGAGACGCTGAGCGACGAGAAGTCGCCGGTGATCCTGGAGTCCATGGAGTTCCCCGCTCCGGTCATCCAGGTCGCCATCGAGCCCAAGTCCAAGGGTGACCAGGAGAAGCTGGGTGTCGCCATCCAGCGTCTCGCGGAGGAGGACCCCTCCTTCCAGGTTCACTCGGACGAGGAGACCGGCCAGACCATCATCGGTGGTATGGGCGAGCTTCACCTCGACGTCCTTGTCGACCGCATGAAGCGCGAGTTCAAGGTCGAGGCGAACGTCGGCAAGCCGCAGGTCGCGTACCGCGAGACGATCCGCAAGACCGTCGAGCGCGTGGACTACACCCACAAGAAGCAGACCGGTGGTACCGGTCAGTTCGCGAAGGTGCAGATCGCGATCGAGCCCATCGAGGGCGCGGACAGCTACGAGTTCGTGAACAAGGTCACCGGTGGCCGTATCCCCAGGGAGTACATCCCCTCGGTGGACGCCGGTGCGCAGGAGGCCATGCAGTTCGGCATCCTGGCCGGCTACGAGATGACGGGCGTCCGCGTCATTCTTCTCGACGGTGCCTTCCACGAGGTCGACTCCTCCGAGCTCGCCTTCAAGATCGCCGGTTCGCAGGCGTTCAAGGAGGCCGCTCGCAAGGCCGGTCCCGTGCTCCTCGAGCCGATGATGGCCGTCGAGGTCACCACGCCCGAGGACTACATGGGTGAAGTCATCGGCGACATCAACTCCCGCCGTGGCCAGATCCAGGCCATGGAGGAGCGCAGCGGCGCCCGCGTCGTGAAGGGCCTCGTGCCGCTTTCGGAGATGTTCGGCTACGTCGGAGACCTCCGCAGCAAGACTTCGGGTCGCGCAAGCTACTCGATGCAGTTCGACTCCTACGCCGAGGTTCCCCGGAACGTCGCCGAGGAGATCATTGCGAAGGCCAAGGGCGAGTAACCCACCCCGGTTCCACGCTTTAGGCTTGACACCATCCGTCGGGGTTCGCCCCCATCCCGGGAACGGACCCCGGCGGCTGGCTTCCACAGATCACCCTGGCGCCGATGAGTAAGGCGTACAGAACCACTCCACAGGAGGACCCCAGTGGCGAAGGCGAAGTTCGAGCGGACTAAGCCGCACGTCAACATCGGCACCATCGGTCACATTGACCACGGTAAGACGACCCTCACGGCCGCCATTACCAAGGTGCTGCACGACGCGTACCCGGACCTGAACGAGGCCTCGGCCTTCGACATGATCGACAAGGCGCCGGAAGAGCGCCAGCGCGGTATCACCATCTCGATCGCGCACGTCGAGTACCAGACGGAGACCCGTCACTACGCCCACGTCGACTGCCCCGGTCACGCGGACTACATCAAGAACATGATCACCGGTGCCGCGCAGATGGACGGCGCCATCCTCGTGGTCGCCGCCACCGACGGCCCGATGCCGCAGACCAAGGAGCACGTGCTCCTGGCCCGCCAGGTCGGCGTTCCGTACATCGTCGTCGCCCTGAACAAGGCCGACATGGTGGACGACGAGGAGATCCTGGAGCTCGTCGAGCTCGAGGTCCGCGAGCTGCTCTCCGAGTACGAGTTCCCGGGCGACGACGTTCCGGTCGTCAAGGTCTCGGCGCTCAAGGCGCTCGAGGGCGACGCCGAGTGGGGCAAGTCCGTCCTCGACCTGATGAAGGCCGTCGACGAGGCCATCCCGCAGCCCGAGCGTGACGTCGACAAGCCGTTCCTGATGCCGATCGAGGACGTCTTCACGATCACCGGTCGCGGTACGGTCGTCACCGGCCGTATCGAGCGTGGTGTCCTCAAGGTCAACGAGACCGTCGACATCATCGGCATCAAGCCGGAGAAGACCACCACCACGGTCACCGGCATCGAGATGTTCCGCAAGCTGCTCGACGAGGGCCAGGCGGGCGAGAACGTCGGCCTCCTCCTCCGTGGCATCAAGCGCGAGGACGTCGAGCGCGGCCAGGTCATCATCAAGCCCGGTTCGGTCACCCCGCACACCGAGTTCGAGGCCCAGGCCTACATCCTGTCGAAGGACGAGGGTGGCCGTCACACCCCGTTCTTCAACAACTACCGCCCGCAGTTCTACTTCCGTACGACGGACGTGACCGGCGTCGTGACCCTCCCCGAGGGCACCGAGATGGTCATGCCGGGTGACAACACCGAGATGTCGGTGGAGCTCATCCAGCCCGTCGCCATGGAAGAGGGCCTGAAGTTCGCCATCCGCGAGGGTGGCCGGACCGTGGGCGCCGGCCAGGTCACCAAGATCAACAAGTAAGCTTCCCGCTTGCCTGTTGGGCTTGATGCCCGGTCAGCTTCTGTGAGCTGAGAAAGAGCCCGTACGACTTCGGTCGTACGGGCTCTTTCGGGTTTGTGCGGGGTGGAGGGCGGGGCGACCTGGGCGGGCTGTCTATTCGGCCTGGACGTCGTCGGTGGCCGGGGTGTCGCCCAGGCCGATCTCCAGCAGTTCCGAGTAGTACGAGACGGAGTCGCCGTCGGCCGCGCTCAGGGCGTGTGCCAGGGCTTCCAATATGGCCGCGGCTTTCGGGTCCCGGCCATGGGTCATGGCGGAGAAGGCGTGCACGGGCGGACACTCTCCCTGGTCAGCCCTGGTCAGCCTTGGTCAGCCGTGGTTGGCCGGTTGGCGGTCGGGGGCATCCCGGCACAGTGGGCACAGGCCCGGTTCGGGGCCTCGGTAGGCGCGGTCGCAGGTGTCGCAGTTGTGGAGCGGATGCCGGGGCGACTCGGGCGCGGCCGGGGCTCCGAGCGGCGGAGGCGGTGGCAGCAGGGCCGTGAGCCGGTGGGCCAGGAGGGCTGCCGGGCGGTGCAGCGGGGTGGGCAGTTCGCTGATCAGGGCGTGGCTGACGGCGGCGGGGGAGACCTCACGTTCCAGCCAGGCCGCGACGCCGGGGGCGAGGCGGGCCGCGTCCCGGGCGGACAGCAGCAGGGCCGGATCGTGGTGGTGGAGAGTGGCGAGCAGGTCGGTGGCCTGCTGAAGGAGGCCGGGGGCGGGATAGGCGGGGTGCGGTACATGGAGGGGGCGCGCGGAGCTCTTCGGGCGGGCCGGTGGTTCAGTGGAGGACGGGGGCGCGGAGGGGGATGCCGGTACGGAGGGGGATGCCGGTACGGAGGGAGTGGGCTCGGCGGTGACGGACGGTCCCGGGCGGGGAGGGGGCGGAGTCGGTGCACTAGGTGCGGGGCCGGGGCCGGGGCCGGGACCGGGGCCGGGACCGGTCGGGTTCGGTGCGTGGCGGGCGGGGCGTGGCTCGGGGCGGGCGCCACCGAGGTGGAGGCCGGTTCGGGTGCGCTGGCCGGGGGCGTTACAGGAGACGGTGCGGGTGGTGATGCGGCCGCCCGGGAGGCGGTGGACCTCGCGGCGCAGGAAGCCGTGGTGCTCCAGCTCGTTGAGGGCGGCGGAGATCCGCTCCCGGCCCTCCTTGTCGGGTGACGTGGCGAGCGTCCGGATGTCGACGGAGGATCCGGCGGGCAGCGACTGGATGTGGACGGCGATTCCGATCGCCGTGAAGGAAAGTTCGCGGTGTTGGGCGAGTTCGTTGCCGATGACCGTGAAGCGGCTGGTCAGCCGGATGTTCTCGTGGATCACGCCGGAGGTGGGGTGCCGGGGGGCGCCCTCGGCGGGGTGGTTGTCGGCGGCAACGCGGGACTCGGGGCGCGCGGGCGCGTTAGGGTGCTTCGTATCCATCGGGAAGGTCTCTTCTTCCTCGTTGGTCAGGCCCTCGCACTGGGATTGCCGTCCCGGCGGGGGCCGTCGTATGTCTGCGGTTGTGTAAGCGTGAGCGTAAGGCCGACAACAGGCCGCCGTGCAAGCCGAGTTCACGGTGTTCACCCGACCGGGTGGTGGATCGCGCCACCCTTGACGTCAACGCCACGCCCTACGTCATGACCCCTGTCGTCCCGGGGTCCGCAGGGTTCGAGCGGTGGGGTTGGGTCGGGTCGGGTGCTTTCTCCTCTCGTTCTTTACGGGGTGATCGCCCGGCACACCGGCGTACGGGTTTCCGGGCACCGGTGGGGACTTGTCCACTGCTGTCCGGGCTGTCCGGTGGGGTGTGTGGGTAGGGCGGCAGGTGCGTGGCGAGCGGGGACGGACGCGGTATCGCGGAGGTGGCGAGAGTGGACACGACGGGCGGGAGCGGCAGGGGCGGGGCCGCGGACGGGGCCGACGAGGCGGGCTGGGACATCGACCCGGACGACGAACAGGGCGCAGCCGTCATCGCCATGGTCGGCCAGCAGCTCAAGGCGCGGCGCGAGCGGCTGGGGATGAGCGCGGCCCAGTTCGGCCAGGCCATCGGCTACGGCGAGGACCAGGTCTACAAGGTGGAGTCGGGCAAACGGATCCCGAAACCGGCCTACCTGGACGGCTCGGACCGGGTGCTCAAGGCGGGCGGAATGATCTCGGCGATGAAGGAGTGGGTCGCGGAGGTCCGGTATCCGAAGAAGGTGCGGGATCTGGCGAAGATGGAGGCCAAGGCTGTGGAGGTGTGCGTGTACGCCAACCACGGGCTCCACGGGCTTCTGCAGACCGAAGGGCATGCGCGGGTTCTGTTGGAGGCCAGGCAGCCCACCTACCCGCCGGAGGAGGTCGAGCGAGGTGTCGCCGCCAGGATGGCCCGGCGGTCGGTCTTCGAGAGGGAGCCTGCCCCCACGCTGAGCTTCGTACAGGAGGAGGCGGCGCTGCGGCGGCCCATCGGAGGCAGAATCGAATGGCGTCGGCAGCTCGAACGACTGCTTGAGGTAGGGAAGTTGCGCAATGTCTCGCTTCAGGTGATGCCGACGCAGTGTGAAACGCACCCAGGGCTGGGCGGCTGGATCGAGGTGTTGAAGTTTCCGGATGGCACGGCCGTGGGACGTTCGGACGGAGCGTTCGGCGGGCGCCCGGTGGAGGATCTCAAGCGGCTCCGCATCCTCGAACTGCGCTATGGCATGATCCGGGCCCAGGCTCTCCCGCCCAGAGAGTCGCTGGCCTTCATCGAGCACGTGCTGGGAGAAACATGATCCGGAAGACGAGTGCTGGAGACGGCGCCAAGCTGGAGTGGTTCAAGAGCAGCTACAGCGACAGCAGCAGCGGCAACGACTGCGTCGAGATCGCCCACGCCCCCGGCGCGGTCCACATCCGCGACTCCAAGGACATCCATCGCCCCCACTTCACCGTGTGTGGCACGGCCTGGGCCGAGTTCGTGGCGTACACCCGCGAGGTCTGACCGGGACGGGCTGAGACGGGATCGCGGACGCCTTCACGCCTACCTGTGGGATCTACCAGCGAACTACTATTTTCTACCGGATTAGTAGATGGGGGTCGCTGATCCTTTTCGTGGGGCGTCCGCCGCCGTCTACCACTGACCTACTCACTACTGCTGGATGAGTGGAACGGCGGCCTCGTCCAGCCCGTCGCCACGGAAGAGGCCTGGTCCAGTCGCGTGGCTGCTTGCCGGGATCGGGCATAGGCTGGTCTAAGGGCCCGCTCCGAGAGCCGGTCCTGGTAGCTCGCGGACAGGAGTGGGCTTGGCCGGCTCAGGCAGGGCGGGAGTCCTGTGAGGAGACCGCCATGACTACCACGGTCAACCGCGACGCGGTCGAAGCCGACATCAAGGAGACCCTCGGCCTGATCCCGCACTTCTTCCAGGCCATCCCGACCGAGCTGCTGGGTCCGGAGTGGGAGATCTTCAAGCGGATCGAACTCGGTGAGACGCTCATCCCGAACAAGTACAAGGAACTGATCGGCGTCGGCCTGCACGCCGAGACGAAGTGCCGCTACTGCAGCCTCTTCCACGCCGAGGCCGCGAAGCTGTTCGGGGCGACCGACGAGGAGATCCAGGAGGCCGTCCACTACGCGAAGGCGAGCCTGGGCTGGAGTGCGTACATCAACGGTATGCAGGAGGACTTCGACCAGTTCGCCGCCGAGCTGAACCAGATCACGGAGTACGTCAGGTCCAAGGCCGCCTGATGGAACTCGAACGGATCCGGCCCCTGGTGCTTCGCGGCACCTTCCACGCCTACGAGCTGGCGGCGCTGGTCGCGGCGGCCCGCTATGTCGTCGAGTCCGCACCGGCCGAGGTCCCCGCCGAGGCGGTGGATCAGCTGAACCGGCTGCTCGCCGACTACGACCAGCAGCTCAGCAACCTCGGCCGCCCGCAGCCGGAACGGCACCACTGATCACGGACCCGCAGGTCTGGCAGGTCTGGCAGGGCTGGCAGGTCCGGCAGGCCAACAGACCGCGCCCCGCGCCTGGTTGAGGCCAGGGCGGGGCGCGTCGTTGTGCGGGGAGGTGTGCCCAGATGCGGGGAGGGGGCTGTTACAGGCGCTGCCAGAGGGCCGGTACGTTCGGCGGCTGCCAGTTGGCCTGGGCCTGGTGGCCCTGGATGCAGCGGTAGGTCGCGTCGCCGTACGTCACGATGTCGCCCGCCTGGTAGACGGTTCCGGCCGCCCAGGTGCCGCCCGGGTCGCCCGGGTCACCGGGGTCGCCCGGGTCGCCCGGGTCGGTGGTCGTCTTCAGGGTGAGGCCGTAGTTCTGCAGCAGCGGGTTGATCGGCTGGTAGAACGTCGTGCCGCCGCTGGAGCAGTTGCCCGAGCCGCCGGAGGTGACGCCCTGTGCCTGGCTGCCGGAGATGTACGAGCCGCCGGAGTCGCCGGGCTCGGCGCACACCGTCGTACGGGTCACGCCCGAGATGGTGCCCTCGGGGTAGGTGACGCTGGTGTTGTGCTGCTGGATCGTGCCGCAGTGCCAGCCGGTGGTGGAGCCGGAGCGGCACACCGAAGCGCCCACCGGGGACTGCGTGGACCCGGTGACCTGGACGTTCTGGCCGCCTGAACCCCGTACGTACGGAGTCGCGTTCCACTGCGAGTTGACCGCCACCCAGGCCATGTCCCGGCCCGGGAAGATCGAGCCCTGGAAGCTGCCCTGGGCGGCCCGGTTGTGGCCGGAGGTGCTCGCACCCGCCTGGCCGCAGTGGCCCGCGGTGGCGAAGCCGTCCTGGCCGCCGCGGGTGACCGGGAAGCCGATGGAGCAGCGTCCGCTGTTGTTGATGTAGTACGCCTCGCCGCCGCGCAGGTCGTACAGGGGGCGGGGCCGCTCGGTGGTCCGCTCGATCCGGGCGAGCGAGGCGTCGATGCCGGCCGCGTCCAGGAGCGCACGGGCCGCGGCGGGGCGGATGGCCTCGATGACCAGCTTGTTCGTGGTGACATCGACGTAGCGGACGGGCGCGTCGGTGGTGTCCTGGTGCTTGGCGGCCCGGTCGAGCCGGGCCTTGGCGGCGTCGAGATCGGACAGCGAGTGCCGTACGACGGTGGCCTCGGCGCCGCGCGCCTCGATGGCCCGTACGTCGGCGGCGTCCGTGGTCGCCACGGTGAGCGTGCCGGAGTCGGCCCCGCCCACCCAGGCGCCCGCGAAGTCGGCGCCGAGCGCGAGGCGCAGGCGGCCCGCGGTGGCCGATGCCTCGGCCTCGTTGACGAGGCGGCGCTCGGCCTGCCGTGCGCTCAGACCCAGGTCGCGCTCCATGGCGCGCAGCAGGGCGGACGGTGCGTCGGCCGTACGCAGCGTCTGCGCGGCGGACTGCGGGGCCTGCGGGGCGGACGGGGTGGGGGATGGGGCAGTCGCGGCGCTCGCGGAGTTGCTGAGCCCGGCCGCTATCAGGGCGGCCGCGGCTGCGAGGGCGGCACCCGCGGCTCTGGTCCGGGTGTGTCGCTGGAGCATGGGGGAATCTCCTCGGCTTCGGTCTTGTCGCTCGATGGGGGTGCGACGGAAACCGTAGGAACGGGCCGGGGGTATGCATAAGACTCCGCCCGGCCCCCTGCATGGCGTTATGGATCCGGTGGTTCGGGTGCCCGAGGCCGTCACTGTCGTTGCTGTCGTTACCGCTGTTACTGGCAGCAGCTGCCGGTACGTGCCGGTATCTGCCGGTATCTGCCGGTACTTGCCGGTACTTGCCGGTACTTGCCGGTACTGGCTCAGGAAACGGGGTGCTCCGCGAGCCACTCCGTATAGCTGTCGCTGCGCGCCGCCACCGCCGCGTGCCCCATGCGCGCCTGCGCGAGAAGCATGCGTGCGAGGTCCGCCTCCTGGGAGAGCGGATGCCAGCCGAGCAGATGCCGCCAGGCCAGCGGTGTGCCGCGCAGCGGCCGGCTGACGATGCCGGGCGTCGACGGGAACGTGGCCCGGCACAGCCCCACGGCCCGCCCCACCTGCACCAGATGCACGAGCGAGCTGACATCCGTCTCGTAGATCCGTCGAGGAGTGAATCCGGCGGTGGCGCAGCAGGCGGTGAAGCAGTCACCGAAGCAGCCGTCGCCGGGCACACAGGCCCATGCCTCCATGGCGAGATCGACCAGCTCGACCTCTCTTCGCACGGCCAGCGGATGCGTTTCGCGCATCATCACGAACACCGGGTCCATGGCCACCTCGCGCCAGGCGAGCCGCTCCGCGCCGGGCGGAGCGGCCGAGCCGCAGGTGCCGGCCAGGGCGAAGTCGAGGCGGCCCTCGTCGACGAGTTCGGCGAGCCCGCGTTCGGACCACGACGTACGGGTCTCGACGCGCAGTTCGGGCAGTGCGTCCGCGAGCCGGTCGAGGAGCGCGCCGAGCAGCGGGCCGTGCGTGCCGCCGAGGCGGACCACGGCGGCGGCCCGCGTGCGGCGCGCGAACCGTACCGCCTCCTCCTGCAGCTCGGTCACCGCGGGCAGCACGATGCGGGTGCGCTCCAGGACCAGCTCCCCGAGTGCGGTGGCCCGCACGCCGTGGCGTCCGCGCCGGAACAGTTCACCGCCCAGCGCCCGCTCGATCCGCTTCAGTTGTGCGCTCAACGCCGGCTGCGCCAGCCCGAGTGCGGTCGCCGCCTTGGTGAGACTCCCGGCCTCGGCGATGGCCCGGACCGTCCTGAGATGACGCAACTCCAGCTCCATGAGGTGAGCTTCGGGCCGACAGACGCCATGGGCAAGAGGTTGGTGCAGACCAATGCAGGCTTCCTGGGCGGATGAGCGGGTGGGAGGATCGGGAGACGGAACCGCAGCCGCCCCTCCAGGCGCTGCTTTCCCTCCCTCCCCTCCCATGACAGGAGCGACGAAGTGCACGAACTCGGCTACGGCGACATCAAGGCGGCCGTCGACCGGATCGCGGGACAGGTCCGTCCCGTCGCCATCGCCCCGGTCGTGCTCGGCGCGGGCGGGGAGGAGGCGCGGGCGGGGAGCCAGGGGAGCCAAGGAAGCCTGGGGAGCGAGGGAATCCAGGGGAGCCGGGGAAGCCAGGGAAGCCGGAGGAGCCGGGGGAGCCGGGAGGGCGAAAGCGGCCAGGGGGCTGGGGGTGGCGGCCGGGAAGGCCAACAGATCTATCTGGCACTGGAGTTCATGCAGCACACCGGAAGCTTCAAGGCCCGCGGCGCGGCGAACTTCCTCCAGGCCCACCACGAAGCCGGCACCCTCCCGGACACCGGCGTGACCATCGCCTCCGGCGGCAACGCGGGCCTGGCCTGCGCATGGGCCGCGCGACGCCGAGGGGTGCCGGCGACGGTGTTCCTGCCGACCACCGCCCCCGAGGTCAAGGTGGCCAAGCTCCGTTCGTACGGGGCCGATGTGCGCCTGGCCGGTGCGGAGTACGCCGAGGCCCTGGCCGCGTGCGAGGAATTCGCCGCATCCTCGGGCGCGCTCACCTCACACGCCTACGACCATCCGCTGATCGCCGCCGGAGCGGGCACACTCCTTGAGGAGATCCGCGCCAGGATCCCCGGCCTGGACACCGTGATCGTGTCCGTGGGCGGCGGTGGCCTGTTCGCCGGTATCGCCACCGCGGCCCGGCACCACGGCATCCGTACCGTCGCGGTTGAACCGCAGAACTGCCGGGCCCTCGACGCGGCGCTCGAAGCGGGTGACTTGGTGGACGTCCCGGTGGACTCGGTGGCCGCCGACTCCCTCGGCGCCCGCCGCGCCACATCCCTGGCCCTGCATGCCGCCCGGCACGAGAGCGTGCGCTCCGTCCTGGTACCGGACGACGCGATCATCCGCGCCCGCCAGTTCCTCTGGGACCACCACAAACTGGCCGTCGAACACGCCGCGGCGACGGCTTTCTCCGTCCTCACCTCCCGGTCGGGCGACGGCTACCGCCCGGGTGCGGGGGAGAAGACCGCCGTCGTGCTGTGTGGCGCGAACACCGACCCGAGCGACCTCGTCGGGCAGCCGCGCAACGGCTGAGCCTTCCCCGTACGGCGGCGCAACTGGCCTTCCCCGACGGCAGATCGCCGACAGGTCGCCAGCAGATCGCCGGCCGAACATGCCGGAACCCGGCCCCCGGGCGCCATGGCGCGGCGTCCGGGGACCGGGTCCGGTCAGGTGCAGTGGTGCAGTGGTGCAGTGGTGCAGGATTATGCGAAACGCTGGGCCGTCGAACCGTCGCAGGTGCGGAGGGCCACTGCCTTGTCGGGAGTCGGCTGGGTCAGGCACAGGCCCTGGGCGGTCGCCGGGCGGATGGTGCCGTCCGCGGGGCGGGTCCACTTCTGGTTGTCGCCGCCGTGGCAGTTCCACAGGATCGCGGCGGTCGGGGCCTTGACGTCGCGGGCGTCCAGGCAGCGGTCGTGGGAGAGGCCGATGTGGATGGACTGCCGTGCGGGGTCGTACCACCAGGTCTGGTTGCGGCCGTCGTGGCAGTCCCAGCCGATGACCGCCGTGAAGTTGCGCGAGGAGCCGCCGTTGGCGTCCAGGCACTGGCCGGTGGCCTGGTTCCTGATCGGCTTGAACTTGTCGTCCCACGCGCCCGCGTAGAGCTGCGGGCTGTTCGTGGACGCGGGGTCGACGCACGAGGCCTCGCTCAGGCCGGAGTCGTAGAACTGCCGGAAGCAGGCGGCGAAGGCGCCGTGGCCTGCGGCGTTGGGGTGGAAGCTCTGGCGGACGGAGTTCTCGTCCGGCGGGAACGAGCCGTCGTAGAAGAAGCCCCGGGCCCAGGTGCTCTGGGTGCACACCTCGTGCCCGTGGAAGAGGCGGGAGGCGTCGAGGTAGTGGGCGCCGGACTGCTGGGCGGCCTGGCGGATGCCGCGTTCGAAGGCGGGTACGGCGGCGTTGCGGCCCCAGGCGGCGTCCGAGTCGTAGCCGATGCAGCCGCCGGGCCACTTCCCGGGGAAGTCCGGGTTGTCCCTGAAGTCGGGGCTGATCGGGGACGGGTAGCTCATCAGGACGAGCTTGTACGAGCCGTCGGTGTATCCGGCGTCCCGCATGACCGACTTGAGGTCGGTGACGGTGGCGGCGACCTTCGGCACCATGCCGTCGACGCGGTTCTGCCAGCCGGGCGCGTACTTCGGCTCGCACGGGCCCTGGAACAGCACCCAGCGCGTCACGCAGTCCGTCATCACGGGCCCGAACTGGATGTCGTCATTGGCTCCGACGACCACCACCACCATCTTCAGGCGGGTGTTGCGGGCCTTGATGGCCAGGTCGTCGGACTGGACGAGTTCGTCGGCGTACTGCTTCGAACCGCCGATCCGCACGTTGTACGTCGCCCCGCCCGAACACGCGGCGTTCGCCGTGACCTCCGCGAGGCCGGTGCGGTGGATCGCGGCCTCGGTGGAGCGGTGGCACCAGTTGTCCGGGCCGTCGGTGCCCGGTTCGTACGATCCGGCGCCCTCGCCGGAGATCTCCGAGTCGCCGAGCGAGATCACCCCGGTCTTCCGCTCGGCCATGGGCCGTTCCTCGGGGCTGCCGTACAGCTCGGTGGCCTCGGCCGCGCGGATCTCCTCCAGTTCCGGGGGGAGGGGCGTGGACGCGGTGGCGCTGCTGGGGGTCGCGCTGTTGGGGGCCGGTGCCGCGCTCGCGGTGGGTGCGGAGAGCGCGGCGAGGGACAGGGCCACGGCTGCTGCTGTGGTGGTGACGCAGGTTCTCAGCCGCGATCTGGTGTGGGGCATGAGGCGCCTCCCGGGTAGGTGTTACTCCCGGTATTTACCGGGGAGTAGCCCTGCTGGGAAGACACGAACATGACAATTATTCAGCTTCGCTGCCCCCGCGGGCCTCCCGCCAGGGCGGACGGGGTTTCCGGTCGCGTCGCTGCCCGCCCGCGGCGAGAGAGTTGCCGCTCCCGTGGCCCGCGTGCTGTACGGTGCCTGTCCACAGCAGGGGCGTGGAGGCCGAAGAGAACGCGGAGGGAGGCGCCGCAGGTGGCTGGGCGAGTGGTGACGCGCTGGCGGGCGCTGCTCGCGGTCTGCGCGGTCGCCGCCGTCACTCTGGGGCACGGGTTCGCCGGTGCGGCCACGCATCTGCCGCACCATCCCGACCACGCCTTGGTGACCCACGCCGTCTCCGCTGCCGGCTCGGCGCCGCATGCGGGGGGCGCCGAGCCGCACCACGACGGGCACGACGGCACGGCGTGCGACATCCTCCCCGGAGGCGGGGCCCCGCACCTCCACCTGGTCGCGAGCGGCCTTGCCGCTTCGTGGGCCGACGAGCGTCTCGCCGCCCTGTCGTGCGCCACAGCCGTACAGGCCCGTGCTCCTCCGAAGCCCTCTCTGGACGCTCTGTCGGTGCTGCGGATCTAGAAGAGCCGTCGCGTGCCGCTGCCCCCCCCGCAGCGGGACGCGAGGACGGCTTGTGGATTCTTTCGCGCAGCACGGATGGAGAGATGTACATGGGAGCAAGAGGCAGGTCTGAAACCGGAGTCATGGCGGACGTGGGCGCGGGGCGCATACTTGCGGCCTTCGCCTCGCTGGGTGCCGCCGCGATCCACTTCGCCGCGGCCCCCGATCACTACGCCGAGTGGTGGGCCGCGGGGGTGTTCTTCTACGCCGTCGGCGCCTTCCAGGCCGGCTGGACCCTGGCTGTCCTGCGGGCCTCCGGCACGGCCGTCATGCTGCTCGGCCTCGTTGCCAACGCGGCGGTGATCGCGACATGGGCCGTCAGTCGGACCCTGGGGATGCCGGTCGGGCCCGGCGCGGGGGTGCCCGAGGAGGTGACCCGGGTGGGGGTCACAGTCGTCTTCTTCCAGGCAGTGGTCTGCCTGGTGGCGCTGGCACGGCTGCGGCGGCGTCCCGCCCGTGGCTTCGCTTCCTCCTTCCGGGCGGTGGTCCTGGTCGGCGCCGCCGGTGCGATGGTCACGGGCCTGACGATGCCCGCGGTGGAGGGCGCCCTGAGCCACAGCCACAGCGAGGCGGACGGGCCGACGTCGCACAGCCACGACGAGGACGACACCCACGGAGGCGAGGAGACCCCGCCGTCGGGAACCGGTTCCGGTACGGGCTCGCAGGACGGGACGAAGGCCGACGCGGAGGAGACGACGGCTCCCTCCGCGGAGGAGTCACCCACCACGCAACCGGCCGAGGAACCCGCAGACGGGCACGGCCACGACGACGAGCCGCACGGCCACTGACGACGCCCGGATCCGGAGGGGCTCGCCGCCCCGATCCCCTCCGGATCCGGGCCGCCCGGCCAGTCCGGGCTTCCTCCGTCCGGGGCCGAGGAGTGTGCGTGCGGCCGTGGATCAGGGTTTGGCCAGCGGGTCGGTACGCAGGATGTTCAGGCGGCGCCGGTACCCCTCCTCGTCTATCTCCCCGCGCGCCAGCCTCTCGCGGAGGATGTCCTCGGGCGTGGGCGTGGGCGCGGCAGGGGGATGGGTGTGCTCGGGCGAACGGTTGAGCGCGCGGTACAGCAGCACGGCCGCTGTGATGATCAAGGCCCAGAAAAAGATCATGCCGAGCGACATCGTGAACCAGCCCCACCCGCTGACGTCGTGCCCGTACCAGAACATCATCATCACTCACCTGCTTCGGTGGCCGGATGCGAGGAGGCACCCGAAGGCTTCCTGCCTGTACCTGCATCGTCCCCGGGGCGCGGCAGCCGATCCTGGGTCGGATGGGCCATGCCGTGTGGGCCATAGCGCCCCTTTCGGATTGGGGGCAGAGGCGCGCAGGCTTGGGAGTGGGCCGACAAGGGAGGCGGGCAGCTCATGAGTGTCCTCGATGTCGTCGTCGCCCTCGCCTGTGGCGTACTGATCGCCGCGCTGGGCTGGTTCTTCTTCGGCTCCCGACGTGTCGGTGCGGCACGGGTCGAGGGCGGTGTGCAGCGGATGGAGGTGACAGTGCGGGGCGGCTACAGCCCCGACGTGATCAAAGTCCGGCAGGGCACGCCGGTGGAACTGGTCTTCGACCGCCAGGAGGCCGGCGAGTGCACCTCCCGGGTGGTCTTTCCCGGCCTCGGGGTGAGTGCCGGGCTGCCCGCTCACTCCCGCACCGTGGTGCGGCTGAAGCCGGACCGGCCGGGCTCCTTCGGGTTCGCCTGCGGCATGAACATGATCCATGGAACGCTGCTGGTCGAACCCGTGGAAGAGGCAGCACCTCCGGGCCCGGACGACGGCCACGGCGCCGATGCCGTGTCCGCCCCCGCACCCTCTGCCGCGGGCGGAGGCTCCGGAGCACAGCGGTCGGCCGCCGAGGCGGAGGCGGCGGAGGCCGTCGAGCGGCAGACGGAGATCACGGATCTGAGCCACAGGGTGCTGGTGGGCGCGGTGCTCACGGCGCCGGTGGTGTTCGCCGTGATGGCGAAGGAACTCCTCGGCGCCGACTGGGTGCCCGGCTGGATGCTGAACCGCTGGCTGCAACTGGCGCTGATCACCCCGGTGATGTTCTACACCGGGTGGCCCGTCCATTCCACCGGCTGGCTGACCCTGCGCCACCGGGCCGCGGACATGAACAGCCTGGTCACGCTGGGTACGAGCGCAGCGTACGGCTACAGCCTGCTGGTGACCTTCGCTCCCGGGCTGCTGCCGCAGGACCTGCGGGAGGTCTACTTCGAGGCGGTCGGCGTCATCCTGACGCTGATTCTGCTCGGGAGGCTGCTGGAGGCCCGCGCCAAGGCCGGCACCGGTGAGGCCATCCGGGCCCTGCTGGGCCTGCAGGCGCGCACCGCCCGCGTCGTACGCGGCGGCAGCGAGACGGAGATCCCCGTCGAGGACGTCGTGGGCGGGGACGAGATCGTCATCAGGCCGGGAGAGAAGATCCCCGTGGACGCCGAGGTCCTCTCCGGCTCCTCGCCGGTGGACGAGTCCATGGTCACCGGCGAACCGATGCCGGTCACCAAACACGCGGGGGACATGGTCATCGGCGCCACCGTCAACGGCACCGGATCGCTGCGGGTACGGGCGGCCAAGGTCGGCGCCGACACGATGCTGGCTCAGATCATCCGTCTCGTGCAGCAGGCCCAGGCGTCCAAGGCGCCCATCCAGCGGCTCGCCGACGCCGTCTCCGCGTACTTCGTGCCCGCGGTCATCGCCATCGCCGTCGCCACCTTCGCCCTCTGGTTCATCCGCGGCCCGTCCCCCGCCCTCACACCGGCCCTGGTGACGGCGGTCGCCGTGCTGATCATCGCCTGCCCCTGCGCGCTCGGGCTTGCCACGCCGCTGTCCGTCATGGTCGGCACCGGCAAGGGCGCCCGGTCCGGCATCCTCATCCGCTCGGCGCAAGCGCTGGAGACGGCACAGAAGCTGGACACCGTGGTGCTGGACAAGACCGGCACCGTCACCGAAGGCAAGCCCGTCCTGACCGACGTCCGTCCCCTGGCCGGATTCGACGAGACGGAGCTGCTGCGTCTGGTCGCGGCAGCCGAGGCCGACAGCGAGCACCCGCTCGCGCAGGCGATCGTCACCGGCGCCCGCGAGGGCGGTCGTTCCTGGCCGGGCGCGACCGGCTTCGACTCGGTCACCGGCAAGGGCGTGCGGGCCACCGTGGACGGCCGCGCCGTCATGGTCGGCACGGCCCGGTTCCTCGGCGACGCCGGTATCGACACCGCCGCGCTCACCCCCGTGGCCGCGGGGTTCTCGGCCGAGGGCAAGACCCCCGTCCTCGCCGCGGTCGACGCACGGGCCGCGGGAGTGCTGGCCGTGGCCGACACCGTCAAGGACGACTCCGCCGCCGCGATCGCCGCCCTTCGGCACCTGGGCATCGATGTCGTCATGCTCACCGGCGACAACGCCCGCACCGCCGCCGCGATCGCCGCCCAGGTCGGCATCACCCGGGTGCTCGCCGACGTGCTCCCGCAGCACAAGGCCGACGAGATCCGCCGTCTCCAGGGCGAGGGCCGCACCGTGGGCATGGTCGGCGACGGTATCAACGACGCCCCCGCCCTGGCCGCCGCCGACGTCGGTCTGGCCATCGGCACCGGCACCGACGTCGCCATCGAAGCCGCCGACATCACCCTGATCTCCGGCTCCCTCGGCGGCGTCGTCACCGCCACCCGGCTGTCACGCGCCACGATGCGCAACATCCGACAGAACCTGTTCTTCGCCCTGATCTACAACACCATCGGTGTCCCCCTCGCCGCAGGCGCCCTCTACCCGCTGTGGGGCATCCGGCTCAGCCCCGTCATCGCCGCCGCGGCCATGGCGCTCAGCTCCCTGTCGGTCGTCACCAACGCCTCCCGCCTGCGCCGCTGGCACCCCGAGCCGCTGCCCGAAGCCCGGCCGCCGAGCACGATCCGGCGCCCTCGCCGGAGGTCTCCGAGCCGCCGGGCGGGGTGACCCAGGTCCTCCGCTCGGTGATGGCCGTTCCGCGGGGCTTCCGGACGGCTCGGCGGCCGCTGCGGCAGTTGCTCAACTTCCGCGGTGGGTTCCCGCGAGCTGCCGGGCGGCGGAGCATGGCGGGCACTCGCCGGGCGTGGGGCCGCGGTAGGCGTGGTCGCAGGTGTCGCAGTTCCGGAGGGGGTGGGGCTTCGCGGGTTCGGATGCCGACGGCCGCGGGGCGCCGAGGGGTGGTGCGGGCGGCAGCAGGGCGCTGAGGCGGTGGGCGAGGAACGCGGCGGGGTGGCGTACGCCCTGGGGTGGGAGGTCGGCGGTCAGCGCTTGTCGTACGGCGGCGGGGGAGATGTCGCGTTCCAGCCAGGCGGCGACTCCTGGAGCCAGGCGGGCGGTGTCTGTGGCGGACAGCAGGAGCCGCGGCTCGTTGCGGTGGAGGGTGGCCAGGAGGGCGGTGGCCTGCTGGAGGAGGGTGGGGGAGGGGTAGGCGGGGTGCGGTACGTGGAGGGGGTTCGGGGGTTTCTTGGGGCGCTGCTCGGGGGTGGGGGCGCGCATGGGGGCCGGTCCGGGCGCGTGGGTGGAGGCGGAGGGGGAGACGGAGGCAGGGGCCGGGCCACGGTCCGGGTCCGGGTCCGGTCCACGGTCAGCGTCCGGGCCACGGTCCGTGTCCGCGACAGGGGCCGGTTGCTGCTTCGAGGCTGCCCGCGGGGCGTTCCTCCTGCCGCCCGGCCGGTTGCAGGAGACGGTGCGGGTGGCGACGCGGCCGTCTGGGGTGCGGTGGACTTCGCGGCGCAGGAACCCGTGGGTCTCCAGTTCGCGCAGGGCGGTGGCGATCCGGGTGTCACCCTCGGGCCAGCGGGCGGACAGGGTACGGATGTCGATGCGGCTTCCGGCGGGCAGCGACTGGATGTACGTGGACAGCCCGACGGCGGTGAGGGAGAGCGAGGGGTGTTGGGCGAGATCGTTGCTGATGACCGTGAAACGGTCCGTGATCCGCACGTTGTCGTGCAGGACGCCGACGGTGGGCGCGGTGCCGGGGCGGCGCGCGGGCGGGTGGTCGTCGGCGGTAACGGGGGACTGCGGGTGCGCGGGCGCGCTAGGGTGCTGCGTATCCATCGGGAAGCTTCTCTCTTCCTCGTTGGTCAGGCCCTCGCATCGGGATTGCCGTCCCGGCGGGGGCCGTCGCATGTCTGGAGTTGTGGGGCGCGGTCTGTCATATGACCGAGTGCGCTTGGCGTGAGCCTAGGGCTGGCAACAGGCGCTCGCGCAAGCCGAGTTGGCGATATTCACCCGACCGGGTGGCGGGAGGGAGGGGTGGGGCTTGGCTGGGGTTCCTTTCTCCCTGTGGTCCTTTGGGGTTGATCGCCCGTGTCACCGGCGCACGGGTTCCCGGTTTCCGGTGCGAGGCCGGTCGCCGGTGCGAGGTCGATCCGGGCCCAGACGGTTTTGCGCGGGTGCGGCCCTCCTGTGACGCCCCAGCGGTCCGCGTACGCCTCCACGAGGAGCAGGCCGCGGCCGGATTCGGCGGAAGACTCGGGGAGTTGGGGTGCGGGGATGCGTTCGGGGCGTGTGTCGGTGACCTCGATGCGGAGTGCTTCGGTTTCGGTGGGGCCGGTGTCGACATACAGGTCGAGGCGGAAGTCGCGACCGGGGATACGGGCGTGGGTGACGGCGTTGGTGGCCAACTCCGCGATGACGTGAGCGGCGCGCTCGACGGCGGCGGGCGGCAGGTCCCAGCCGCGGAGCCGTTCGGTCGCGAGGAGGCGCGCGAGGCGGGCGCCGCGTGGCGTGGGGGAGAGCTGTACGCCGAAGTGGCGCGTGGGACAGGGAAGTTGGGCAAGATCCTCGGTCATGCCGTCCAGCCTGGCCGCGCCTGCCTACCGTGATCCGTGACATGCCGTGTGTGCCCGGTGACTGTCCGGAGCTTGTCCGGTGCTGTCCGGGCTGTCCGGTGGGTGGTGAGGGTAGGGCGGGCGTTGTGTGAGCGGCGGGGAACGGCGCGGAGCGCCCGGGACGGTGGAGGTGGCCTCGGTGGACAGCGTGGACGGTGTGGACAAGGTGGGCGGAGCTGCGGTGGGAGCGACGGCCGGTCCGGTGGAGCCGGGCTGGGACGTGGACCCGGACGACGAGCAGGGGGCCGCGATCATCGCCATGGTCGGGCAGATGATCCGGACCCGGCGGGAGCGGCTGGGAATGAGCGCCTGCGAGCTGGGCGCGGCGATCGGCTACGGCGAGGACCAGGTGTACAAGGTCGAGTCGGGGAAGCGGATTCCGAAGCCCGAGTTCCTGGACGGGGTGGACCCTGTCCTGGACGCGGGCGGGATGATCTCGGGGATGAAGGAGCGGGTGGCGGAGGTTCGGTATCCGAAACGGGTGCGGGATATCGCGGAGATGGAAGCCAGGGCCGTCGAGTTGACGGCGTACTGGGAGCACAACCTGCATGGCCTGTTGCAGACGGCAGAGTATGCGGAGACCCTCTTCTCCTTGCGGCGGCCCGCCCTCCCGGCTGAGCAGATCGAGCGGGCGCTAGCTGCCCGTACGGCCCGACAGTCGATCTTCGCGCGCGACCCCGGCCCGACCCTCAGCTTCATCCAGGAGGAGGTGACGCTTCGGAGGCCGCTTGGAGGGAAGATGGTGTTGCGGCGCCAGCTCGAACATCTTCTGGAACTTGGCCAGTTGCGGCAGGTGGAGATTCAGGTGATGCCGACGGCCCGTGAGGACCACGCTGCGATGACTGGTGAGATGGAGGTGCTGAAGTTCCGGGATGGCGCGGCGATCGGGCGCTGCGTGCGGCTCTTCAACGCGCGGCCAACCGACGACCCCAAGCAACTCCGGATCATCGAACTGCGGTGTGGCATCATCCGGGCTCAGGCTCTCCCGCCCAGAGAGTCACTGGCCTTCATCGAGCAAGTGCTGGGAGAACTATGAACCGCGAGACCTCCGCTGGTGACCTGTCCGAACTGGCCTGGTTCAAGAGCAGCCACAGCAGTGGGGACAGCGAGCCCGACTGCGTCGAGGTCGCCCACACCCCCGGCACGGTCCACATCCGCGACTCCAAGAACGCCGAGGGCCCCCGCTTCACCGTCGGCGGCCCGGCCTGGGCCGACTTCGTGGCGTACGCCGCCGAGGGCTGACCGGCACTCGCCTCGCGGGGACGCGGACGTCAGGTGCGGGTGACGGTGCCGCAGTCCCTGTGCTCGCCCTCGTCCATCGGGCGGCTGCGGTCGTACGGGTCCATCGCGGGGCCGGTGGGCGTGGGCCCGGACCGGGACAGGTCGTCCGGGAACCAGGGGTGCAGAAAGCCGTCGTCGATGTCGCAGTCGGAGTTGCCGAACTCGGATGCGACGCTTGTGGGCAGCAGCTTGCCCTGCGTGACCATCCACCGTCCGGGGTCGGATACCGTCATCTCGACTTTCCGGCGGACGATGGTGCGGGCCACCGTGTCATCGTCCCCCTCGGCGCGTACCAGCGGATAGACGAACGTGTAGTCCGCGTGCACCCTCACCTGGCCCGACTTTCCGGCGGAGAACGACATCCGGCCGCGCACCTTGACCACCTCGCCGGCCACGCGCACCTCGTCCGGATCGAAGCGGGTGAAGTACCTGAACGGATTGTTGTCCGCGGACGGCTCCCGCAGCGCCGCACGTATGCCGGACATCAACTCCTTGTCCTTCGGCTCAAGGAGAGCCAAGGCCCGTTCAGGGTTTTCGCCCCGCAGGACGGCCGGATCCAGGTTGCTCGCCACCAGGAAGTCCTTGGTGTGCCGCAGAGCCGTCTCCACGTCGGCCTTGCTCAGGCCCTTCACGGCCTTGGCCTCGGGCAGCTCGATCGCGTCCGCGCCCTCGGCCCAGCGCAGGGCGGGCGAACCGCGCCACGGGTGCTCGCGGGTGGGCAGGCTCGCCGCCGCCACCTCGCCCGGCGCGGCGGACGGCGCCGCGCTCTCCGCCGCGAGCGGCGTGGGCGACGCGGCCGCCTCCGTGGTCCTGTCGTCGTCGTTGCCGGGGAGGTGGTCCGTGAGCAGCGAGGGCTTCACGGCGAGGACGGCCAGCGTCGCCGCGAGCACCACACCCAGTGCCGTGCCCGCCTTGCGGCGGCGGGCACGGGTGCCGTTCATCTCCTGCCAGGCGGGACCGGTGCGCCAGCCGGGCGGGGTGGCCGCCGCCTCCTTCTTCTTCCGCGACCGGCCCCAGCTGCGGCCGGTCCCGCCCGCAGCCTCCTGCTCCTGCATCCGCCGCGTCACCATGCGCGCCCGGGCCGAGGGCTCCTTGGGCGCGGAGGAGGCGTCGCCGTCCATCGCCTCGCGCAGGAACGACTCCCAGCGCTCGTCGGATATCGAGCCGCCTTCTGCCTTGGGCTCGTTCGGGTCCGCGGACTCGTCGTCGGGACGGTCCTCGGGCGGCACGGTGCTCATGGTGTGGTCTCCTCGGCGTACACGGCATCGCCGACGCGGGCAGGAAGGATTCGGCTGCCCTCTCGTGGGATGGCAGCCAGGGCGAAGAGGTCGCAGAGTATCCGCTGGTCATCTCGGTGTGATCACGGTCTGAGCGCGCGTCAAACCCGGTGCCGCGCAGCCGTCTTGAAGGCGTTTTCGCAGGTCAGCTGTGGTGCGGGGCCGGATGGGCGGGCATCACGCGGCCTGTGAGGGCGGACATGGCGCCGAACGCCGTTACGCAAGCGTTGTCATGCCCACGCATCGTGTCGACTCCGCTCCTCTAGCGTGTACGCCGCTTCGCTCGCCGCCGTTGCCCGGCGGTGACGGCGAAGTGGACCGGGGCGGGACGAGCAGAGGTGTCGGATGACAGCGCAGGAACAGCAGGCCGGTGCGGCGCGGGTCGAGCTGCGGCATATGACGACGGCCGAGCAGTGGCTGGAGGCCCTGCGGGGGCACGCCAAGGTGTCGCCGCAGGCTCGGCGGCAGCGGTTGCTTCTGGTGCTGGTGGCGCTGGCCCTGGTGGCGATGTCGGTCCGCGTGACGGCGACGGGCGTTTCGGTGAAGCCTTCGGCGTTCGTACCTGCTGTGGTGATGCTGGGCCTGTGGCTGATGATGCGCAGGCTCACCGCCCGGGCCCAGCAGCGGATCAGTGCGGGGCTGGGGGCGCGGCGGATCACCGTGGACGGGTCCGGGGTGTGCGTCGAGACCGCTCACGTACTGACGAGGTTCGGTTGGCCCGCCATGTCCCGGTACGTCGAGACCCGCCAGCTGTTCCTGCTGGTCAGCGCGGACAAGCGGGCCTCGTGCCTGGTGTTCCTGCCCAAGGTGAGCGCGGACGGCACGGACCGTTCCGCTGAGCTGCGTGGGTTGCTGGACGCGCAGCTGCCCGCGGTTCGGGGCGGTCGCTGATGTCGGCCGACGTCGAGCCGAGTGCTTCGGCTCCGGCGGTCGAGCTGGAGTTCCTGGTGGCGGAGGTCGAGTTCTGGGAGGCGCTGCGCGCGATATCGCGGTGGCCGCGCACCGGCGACGTACAGCACATACCGATGCTGTTCGGGGTGACGCTCATTGTGGCCGGCGCCGCGTATCTGCCGGAGCCGTTGAACGGGGCTTCGATTCTGGCGCTCGCGCCGTTCGGGGCGATGCTGGGTTCGGTCTACGACTGGCTGCGGCTGCGGCGAGCGGTGCGGGCACTGCGCCGGTGGCAGGTCAGGCAGGGCGTGTGCAGCGTGCGCGTGGATGAGGTCGGCGTGCACGGGGAGACGGCCACGTCCTCCGGCACCGCCCGCTGGGCGGCGTTCACGCAGTGCCGCGAGACCGAGAACCTGTTCGTGCTCTCGGCCGGAGACCGGGGGGACAACCTGTGTGTGCTGCCGAAGCGCGGCGTGCTCTCGACCGGCGGGGTCGAGCGGCTGCGGGAGCTGACCGGACGGCATGTGGCGGCGGCCGCGTAGCCGTGGCGGGGAGCGGCCGGGGGAGGCTGCGTGGCTTGATCGGCGGCGACCGTGCGACTGCGCCCTGCGAGGGCCGAGCGGAAAGTGTGGTGATCGTCACGAAAGCGGCGCCGCGCCCCGCGCCCGTCCGGCCCCGCCGGTTTGACATGGCGGCGTCGAGGGGTACTCTCCTGCGCCCGATTGGCGCGGTCCGCGCCCCGTATGGCAGACTATCGGGGTTGCTCGGTTGAGTGCCGATGCTGCGCGCCTCCCGCCGGGGGGACCGGAAGCGAGTCCCACAGTACTCGTCGTTCCAACTGCCGAAAGGCAGCGCTGGGGCGGACGTACGGGAATCTTCCGGGAAGTGCAGTGGGGTGGCTCAGCCAGGCACCCGGTGGGTGTTCTTCCCCCGCCCGCGGTCCTCGCGGCCGTAACCCCAGCAGGGATTCCCTCGGGAATCCGCGTCAGTGAGGTTGCGACACGCCCGACCGCGTGGGTCGGAGAAGAGTTAACAGAACCCCCGGGTTCCAGAGCGTTTACTAGAGACAGGACTACTGAGTAGCCATGGCGGGACAGAAGATCCGCATCCGGCTCAAGGCCTACGACCACGAGGTCATCGACTCCTCGGCGAAGAAGATCGTCGAGACGGTGACCCGTACTGGTGCGTCGGTCGCGGGCCCGGTGCCGCTCCCCACCGAGAAGAACGTGTACTGCGTCATCAAGTCGCCGCACAAGTACAAGGACTCGCGCGAGCACTTCGAGATGCGCACGCACAAGCGTCTGATCGACATTCTCGACCCGACCCCCAAGACCGTTGACTCTCTGATGCGACTCGACCTTCCGGCCGGCGTCGACATCGAGATCAAGCTCTAAGGGTCTGGTGATCGAGAATGGCTAAGCAGATCAAGGGCATCCTGGGCGAGAAGCTCGGCATGACGCAGGTCTGGGACGAGAACAACCGCATCGTCCCCGTGACCGTCGTCAAGGCCGGCCCCTGCGTCGTGACCCAGGTCCGTACGAATGACTCCGACGGCTACGAGTCGGTCCAGATCGCCTTCGGCGAGATCGACCCGCGCAAGGTGAACAAGCCCCTCAAGGGCCACTTCGCCAAGGCCGACGTGACCCCCCGCCGCCACCTCGTCGAGATCCGTACCGCTGACGCCAGCGAGTACACCCTCGGCCAGGAGCTCACCGCCGAGACCTTCGAGTCCGGCGTCAAGGTCGACGTGACCGGCAAGAGCAAGGGCAAGGGCTTCGCCGGTGTGATGAAGCGCCACAACTTCAAGGGTGGCAAGGCTTCCCACGGTGCCAAGCGCATCCACCGCAAGCCCGGTTCCGTCGGTGGCTGTGCCACCCCGGGCCGTGTGTTCAAGGGCCAGCGCATGGCGGGCCGCATGGGAAACGAGCGGGTCACCACCCAGAACCTGACCGTCCACGCCGTTGACGCCGAGAAGGGTCTGCTGCTCATCAAGGGCGCCGTCCCCGGCCCCAACGGTGGCCTCGTCCTGGTCCGCACCGCGGCCAAGGGGGTTTGAGGAACCGATGAGCACCATTGACATCCTTTCGCCGGCAGGCGACAAGGCCGGGACCGTCGAGCTCCCCTCGGAGATCTTCGACGCGAAGGTCAGCGTTCCGCTGATCCACCAGGTCGTCGTCGCGCAGCTGGCCGCGGCCCGTCAGGGCACGCACAAGACCAAGACCCGCGGCGAAGTCCGTGGTGGTGGCAAGAAGCCTTACCGCCAGAAGGGCACCGGCCGCGCCCGTCAGGGTTCGACCCGTGCGCCGCAGTTCGCCGGCGGTGGCGTCGTCCACGGCCCCGTGCCGCGTGACTACTCGCAGCGGACCCCGAAGAAGATGAAGGCCGCCGCCCTGCGCGGTGCCCTCACCGACCGGGCCCGCAACAACCGCATCCACGTCGTGTCCGGCGTGGTTGAGGGCGACATCAGCACCAAGTCGGCCAAGACCCTCCTGGGCAAGGTCAGCGAGCGCAAGAACCTGCTCCTGGTCATCACCCGCGAGGACGAGGCCGCTCTGCTGTCCGCCCGCAACCTGCCCCAGGTCCACATCCTGGAGCCGGGCCAGCTGAACACGTACGACGTGCTCGTTTCGGACGACGTGGTCTTCACCAAGGCCGCCTTCGACACCTTCGTCGCCGGCCCCAACAAGGCTGACACCGAAGGGAGCGAGGCCTGATGGCTGAGACCACGACGGCTACCGTTACCAGCAAGACCTTCACCGACCCGCGCGACATCCTCGTCAAGCCGGTTGTCTCGGAGAAGAGCTACGCGCTGCTCGACGAGAACAAGTACACGTTCATCGTCGCGCCCGGCGCCAACAAGACCCAGATCAAGCAGGCCGTCGAGGCGGTCTTCTCGGTCAAGGTCACCGGCGTCAACACGATCAACCGTCAGGGCAAGCGGAAGCGTACGCGCACCGGTTACGGCAAGCGTGCCGACACCAAGCGCGCCATCGTGACCCTCGCTGAGGGCGACCGTATCGACATCTTCGGCCAGGCCTCCTAACGGAGCGCCCTGGTCCGAATATCGGACGAGGACTGAGAAATGGGAATCCGCAAGTACAAGCCGACTACGCCGGGCCGTCGTGGCTCCAGCGTTGCCGACTTCGTCGAGATCACGCGGTCCACGCCGGAGAAGTCGCTGGTCCGCCCCCTGCACAGCAAGGGCGGCCGTAACAACACCGGTCGTGTGACCGTCCGCCACCAGGGTGGCGGCCACAAGCGCGCCTACCGCGTGATCGACTTCCGTCGTCACGACAAGGACGGCGTGCCGGCGAAGGTCGCGCACATCGAGTACGACCCCAACCGCACCGCGCGTATCGCGCTGCTGCACTACGCCGACGGCGAGAAGCGCTACATCATCGCGCCGCGCGGCCTGCAGCAGGGCGACCGGATCGAGAACGGCCCCGGCGCGGACATCAAGCCGGGCAACAACCTCGCCCTGCGCAACATCCCCGTGGGTACGACGATCCACGCCATCGAGCTCCGTCCCGGTGGCGGCGCCAAGTTCGCCCGCTCCGCGGGTGCCTCGGTGCAGCTCCTGGCGAAGGAGGGCACGATGGCCCACCTTCGTATGCCCTCCGGTGAGATCCGCCTGGTCGACGCGCGCTGTCGCGCCACCATCGGCGAGGTCGGCAACGCCGAGCAGAGCAACATCAACTGGGGCAAGGCCGGCCGTATGCGCTGGAAGGGCGTCCGCCCGACCGTGCGTGGTGTCGTGATGAACCCGGTTGACCACCCGCACGGTGGTGGTGAAGGCAAGACCTCCGGTGGTCGCCACCCGGTCTCGCCCTGGGGTCAGAAGGAAGGCCGTACTCGTTCGCCCAAGAAGGCGTCGAACAAGTACATCGTCCGCCGCCGCAAGACGAACAAGAAGCGCTAAGGACGGGTTGAGATGCCTCGTAGCCTGAAGAAGGGGCCCTTCGTCGACGACCACCTGATCAAGAAGGTGGACGCCCAGAACGAAGCCGGCACCAAGAACGTCATCAAGACCTGGTCCCGTCGCTCCATGATCGTGCCGGCCATGCTCGGCCACACGCTTGCGGTGCACAACGGCAAGACCCACATCCCGGTGTTCGTCACCGAGTCGATGGTCGGCCACAAGCTCGGCGAGTTCTCGCCGACGCGCACCTTCCGGGGCCACGTCAAGGACGACCGGAAGTCGAAGCGCCGCTAACGCGGATCGCATTCAGACACGTAAGAAACTGAAGGGACAACCATGGAAGCCAGGGCCCAGGCGCGGTACATCCGCGTCACGCCCATGAAGGCCCGCCGCGTGGTGGACCTCATCCGTGGCATGGACGCCACGGAGGCCCAGGCCGTCCTGCGATTCGCTCCGCAGGCAGCCTCGGTTCCCGTTGGCAAGGTGCTGGACAGCGCCATCGCCAACGCCGCGCACAACTACGACCACAGTGACGCCTCTTCGCTGTTCATCAGCGAGGCGTTCGTGGACGAAGGCCCGACCCTGAAGCGGTTCCGTCCGCGTGCCCAGGGCCGTGCCTACCGGATCCGCAAGCGGACCAGCCACATCACCGTGGTCGTCAGCAGCAAGGAAGGAACCCGGTAATGGGCCAGAAGGTAAACCCGCACGGGTTCCGGCTCGGTGTCACCACCGACTTCAAGTCGCGTTGGTACGCCGACAAGCTGTACAAGGACTACGTCAAGGAAGACGTCGCCATCCGTCGGATGATGACGTCCGGCATGGAGCGCGCCGGCATCTCGAAGGTTGAGATCGAGCGCACCCGTGACCGCGTGCGGGTGGACATCCACACCGCCCGTCCCGGCATCGTCATCGGCCGCCGTGGCGCCGAGGCCGACCGCATCCGCGGTGACCTCGAGAAGCTCACGGGCAAGCAGGTCCAGCTGAACATCCTCGAGGTCAAGAACCCCGAGACCGATGCCCAGCTCGTGGCCCAGGCCGTTGCCGAGCAGCTGTCCTCCCGCGTCTCCTTCCGCCGCGCCATGCGCAAGAGCATGCAGTCGGCCATGAAGGCGGGTGCCAAGGGCATCAAGATCCAGTGTGGCGGCCGCCTCGGCGGCGCCGAGATGAGCCGCTCGGAGTTCTACCGCGAGGGTCGTGTGCCGCTGCACACGCTGCGCGCGAACGTCGACTACGGCTTCTTCGAGGCCAAGACCACCTTCGGCCGTATCGGCGTGAAGGTCTGGATCTACAAGGGCGACGTCAAGAACATCGCCGAGGTCCGCGCCGAGAACGCCGCAGCCCGCGCGGGCAACCGCCCGGCCCGCGGTGGCAGCGACCGCCCGGCCCGTGGTGGCCGTGGCGAGCGCGGCGGCCGCGGCCGCAAGCCCGCACAGCAGTCGGCTCCGGCCGCCGAAGCCCCCAAGGCTGAGGCCGCCGCCGCCCCCGCTGCTGAGAGCACCGGAACGGAGGCCTGACCACCATGCTGATCCCCCGTCGGGTCAAGCACCGCAAGCAGCACCACCCCAAGCGCTCGGGTATGAGCAAGGGTGGTACGCAGGTTGCGTTCGGTGAGTACGGCATCCAGGCCCTCGGCCCGGCGTACGTCACCAACCGTCAGATCGAGGCCGCGCGTATCGCGATGACCCGCCACATCAAGCGTGGCGGCAAGGTCTGGATCAACATCTACCCGGACCGCCCCCTCACCAAGAAGCCGGCCGAGACCCGCATGGGTTCCGGTAAGGGTTCCCCGGAGTGGTGGGTGGCCAACGTCAAGCCCGGACGCGTCATGTTCGAGCTGTCGTACCCCAACGAGAAGATCGCCCGTGAGGCCCTGACTCGCGCAGCCCACAAGCTGCCGATGAAGTGCAAGATCGTCAAGCGCGAGGCAGGTGAAGCGTGATGTCGGCCGGCACCAAGGCGTCCGAGCTGCGCGAGCTGGGCAACGAGGAGCTTGTCGCCAAGCTCCGCGAGGCCAAGGAAGAGCTGTTCAACCTCCGCTTCCAGGCGGCCACGGGACAGCTCGAGAACCACGGCCGTCTCAAGGCGGTCCGCAAGGACATCGCCCGGATCTACACCCTCATGCGTGAGCGTGAGCTCGGCATCGAGACGGTGGAGAACGCCTGATGAGCGAGAAGACTGTGACTGAAGACACCGCCCGCGGCTTCCGCAAGACCCGCGAGGGTCTCGTCGTCAGCGACAAGATGGACAAGACCGTCGTCGTCGCCGTCGAGGACCGCGTCAAGCACGCGCTGTACGGCAAGGTCATCCGCCGTACGAACAAGCTCAAGGCGCACGACGAGCAGAACGCTGCCGGCGTCGGCGACCGCGTCCTCCTGATGGAGACGCGTCCGCTGTCGGCGACCAAGCGTTGGCGCGTCGTCGAGATCCTCGAGAAGGCCAAGTAATTCTCCGGGGCCCTGGAAAAAGTTCAGGGGCCCCCCGGAGGTAGTTCCGCCAGGCTCCCGGGGCAGTTCACGCGACTGCCCCGGGGGAACCGGCAGACAAACAGGAGATAGACGTGATCCAGCAGGAGTCGCGACTCAAGGTCGCCGACAACACCGGTGCGAAGGAGATCCTTTGCATCCGTGTTCTCGGTGGCTCGGGTCGCCGCTACGCGGGCATCGGTGACGTCATCGTCGCCACCGTCAAGGACGCGATCCCCGGCGGCAATGTGAAGAAGGGTGACGTCGTCAAGGCGGTCATCGTTCGCACCGTCAAGGAGCGCCGCCGTCCGGACGGCTCGTACATCCGCTTCGACGAGAACGCCGCCGTTGTTCTGAAGAACGACGGCGACCCTCGCGGCACCCGTATCTTCGGCCCCGTGGGCCGTGAGCTGCGCGAGAAGAAGTTCATGAAGATCATCTCGCTCGCGCCGGAGGTGCTGTAAGCATGAAGATCAAGAAGGGCGACCTGGTCCAGGTCATCACCGGTAAGGACAAGGGCAAGCAGGGCAAGGTCATCGCGGCCTACCCCCGCGAGGACCGTGTCCTGGTCGAGGGTGTCAACCGGGTCAAGAAGCACACCAAGGCCGGGCCGACCGCCAGCGGTTCGCAGGCCGGCGGCATCATCACCACCGAGGCGCCCGTCCACGTCTCCAACGTCCAGCTGGTCGTGGAGAAGGACGGCAACAAGGTCGTGACCCGCGTCGGTTACCGCTTCGACGACGAAGGCAACAAGATCCGCGTTGCCAAGCGGACGGGTGAGGACATCTGATGACGACCACCACCACTCCGCGTCTGAAGACGAAGTACCGCGAGGAGATCGCCGGCAAGCTGCGTGAGGAGTTCTCGTACGAGAACGTCATGCAGGTCCCGGGCCTCGTCAAGATCGTGGTCAACATGGGTGTCGGCGACGCCGCCCGTGACTCGAAGCTCATGGACGGTGCCGTCCGTGACCTGACCACGATCACCGGTCAGAAGCCGGCCATCACCAAGGCCCGCAAGTCCATCGCGCAGTTCAAGCTGCGCGAGGGTCAGCCGATCGGTGCCCACGTCACGCTCCGTGGCGACCGCATGTGGGAGTTCCTGGACCGCACCCTGTCGCTCGCGCTGCCGCGCATCCGCGACTTCCGTGGTCTGTCTCCCAAGCAGTTCGACGGCCGTGGCAACTACACCTTCGGTCTCACCGAGCAGGTCATGTTCCACGAGATCGACCAGGACAAGATCGACCGCGTCCGGGGTATGGACATCACCGTGGTCACCACGGCGACCAACGACGACGAGGGCCGTGCCCTTCTGCGTCACCTCGGCTTCCCGTTCAAGGAGGCGTGAGCGAGATGGCGAAGAAGGCTCTGATTGCCAAGGCTGCTCGTAAGCCCAAGTTCGGTGTGCGTGCCTACACCCGCTGCCAGCGCTGTGGCCGCCCGCACTCCGTGTACCGCAAGTTCGGCCTCTGCCGCGTGTGCCTTCGTGAGATGGCTCACCGTGGCGAGCTGCCGGGCGTGACCAAGAGCTCCTGGTAAACCCCGAATCCTCGGGATTTCCAGGCGCTCTCGGTAAGCACTCTGGACGGCAGACCCCTCCTCCGCATGCCGTAGGCTTGTGGGGTTGGGCGTCTGCCGCCCTTTGACGACTTACTACGCCGTAGGTCCCCGTGCCGCACCCGTCCCGCCTCTGTGCGGGGAGAGGGATGGCGCATACAGGAAACCCCGGCGAGAGAGGCCGAAGGCCAATTCATGACCATGACTGATCCGATCGCAGACATGCTGACGCGTCTGCGGAATGCGAACTCGGCGTACCACGACTCGGTGTCGATGCCGCACAGCAAGATCAAGTCCCACATCGCGGAGATCCTCCAGCAGGAGGGCTACATCACCGGCTGGAAGACCGAGGACGCCGAGGTCGGCAAGAACCTCGTCCTCGAGCTGAAGTTCGGTCCGAACCGTGAGCGCTCCATCGCGGGCATCAAGCGGATCTCCAAGCCCGGTCTCCGGGTTTACGCGAAGTCCACCAACCTGCCCAAGGTTCTCGGTGGCCTCGGCGTGGCGATCATCTCCACGTCGCACGGTCTCCTGACCGACAAGCAGGCCGGCAAGAAGGGCGTAGGCGGAGAAGTCCTCGCCTACGTCTGGTAACGGAAGGGAACGGAGGAAACAGCTATGTCGCGTATTGGCAAGCTCCCCATCACGGTTCCCGCCGGCGTGGACGTCACCATCGACGGCCAGGCGGTGACGGTCAAGGGTTCCAAGGGCACCCTGAGCCACACCATTGCGGCTCCGATCGAGATCGCTAAGGGCGAGGACGGCGTTCTGAACGTCACCCGCCCGAACGACGAGCGTCAGAACAAGGCCCTGCACGGCCTGTCCCGCACGCTGGTGGCGAACATGATCACCGGCGTGACCCAGGGTTACGTGAAGAAGCTCGAGATCAGCGGTGTCGGTTACCGCGTCCTGGCGAAGGGCTCCAACCTGGAGTTCTCGCTCGGCTACAGCCACCCGATCCTGGTCGAGGCGCCCGAGGGCATCTCGTTCAAGGTCGAGTCGCCGACCAAGTTCTCGGTCGAGGGCATCGACAAGCAGAAGGTCGGCGAGGTTGCGGCCAACATCCGCAAGCTGCGCAAGCCCGACCCGTACAAGGCCAAGGGTGTCAAGTACGAGGGCGAAGTCATCCGCCGCAAGGTCGGAAAGGCGGGTAAGTAAGCCATGGCATACGGCACGAAGATCGCTAAGGGCGACGCTTACAAGCGTGCTGCCATCAAGCGCCGTCACATCCGTATCCGCAAGCACATCTCGGGTACGGCTGAGCGTCCGCGCCTGGTCGTGACGCGTTCGAACCGCCACATCGTGGCCCAGGTCATCGACGACATCAAGGGTCACACCCTGGCGTCGGCGTCGACCCTGGACACCACGATCCGCGGCGGCGAGGCCGACAAGTCCTCGCAGGCCAAGCAGGTCGGCGCCCTGGTCGCCGAGCGCGCCAAGGCCGCCGGTGTCGAGGCTGTCGTATTCGACCGTGGTGGTAACCAGTACGCCGGGCGCATCGCCGCCCTGGCGGACGCCGCCCGCGAGGCCGGACTCAAGTTCTGAGTCCTGCTTCCGTAGCTAGCGGAAACAGAGAGAGGTAATTCCAATGGCTGGACCCCAGCGCCGCAGTGGCGGTGCCGGTGGCGGCGAGCGGCGGGACCGGAAGGGTCGCGACGGTGGCGCTGCCGCCGAGAAGACCGCGTACGTTGAGCGCGTTGTCGCGATCAACCGCGTCGCCAAGGTTGTGAAGGGTGGTCGTCGCTTCAGCTTCACCGCGCTGGTCGTGGTGGGCGACGGTGACGGCACCGTGGGTGTCGGTTACGGCAAGGCCAAGGAGGTGCCGGCCGCCATCGCCAAGGGTGTGGAGGAGGCCAAGAAGCACTTCTTCAAGGTCCCCCGTATCCAGGGCACCATCCCGCACCCCATCCAGGGTGAGAAGGCTGCCGGCGTCGTGCTGCTCAAGCCCGCGTCCCCGGGTACCGGTGTTATCGCCGGTGGTCCGGTGCGTGCTGTGCTCGAGTGCGCCGGTATCCACGACATCCTGTCGAAGTCGCTCGGCTCCGACAACCAGATCAACATCGTCCACGCGACCGTGGAGGCCCTCAAGGGCCTGCAGCGTCCCGAGGAAGTCGCGGCTCGCCGTGGCCTGCCCCTCGAGGACGTCGCCCCCGCGGCTCTGCTGCGTGCGCGTGCAGGGGCAGGTGCGTAATGGCACAGCTCAAGATCACGCAGACGAAGTCGTACATCGGCAGCAAGCAGAACCACCGTGACACCCTGCGTTCCCTTGGTCTCAAGGGCATCAACACGCAGGTCGTCAAGGAGGACCGCCCCGAGTTCCGCGGCATGGTGCACACCGTCCGCCACCTCGTGACGGTCGAGGAGGTCGACTGATCATGGGTGAGCAGAACCCGCTCAAGATCCACAACCTCCGTCCGGCCCCGGGCGCCAAGACCGCCAAGACCCGTGTCGGTCGTGGTGAGGCGTCGAAGGGTAAGACGGCAGGTCGCGGTACCAAGGGTACGAAGGCCCGTTACCAGGTTCCGGAGCGCTTCGAGGGTGGCCAGATGCCCCTCCACATGCGTCTTCCGAAGCTGAAGGGCTTCAAGAACCCGTTCAAGACCGAGTTCCAGGTCGTCAACCTGGACAAGCTGGCTTCGCTCTACCCCGAGGGTGGCGAGGTCACGGTCGAGGACCTGGTCGCCAAGGGCGCCGTGCGCAAGAACAGCCTCGTCAAGGTCCTCGGCCAGGGCGAGATCTCCGTGGCGCTGCAGGTGACGGTCGACGCCGTCTCCGGCTCCGCCAAGGAGAAGATCGCCGCCGCCGGCGGCACCGTCACCGAGCTCGTGTGAGCTTGCTGACTTGACGATCCCACCGGGGATGCCCACAAAAGGGGCATCCCCGGTTGGTCGTTCCTAGGGGGCGGTAGTCGCCGGTAAGGTGGCGTGCGTTAATGCTTCCGCACGGTCAGTTGCACTGCTGGGGAACCGTGCGGCTCTTGCCTCAGTTGTACTTTTCGTTATTCGTCGAACCTCAAGACCGTCACCTCTGACGCACGCGCGCGGGGGTCGCAGGAGGCACCGTGCTCACCGCGTTCGCCCGGGCGTTCAAGACGCCCGACCTGCGCAAGAAGCTGCTCTTCACGCTCGGCATCATCGTCATCTACCGGCTCGGTGCACACATCCCGATCCCGGGGGTGTCCTACGAGAACGTGCAGATCTGTATCGACCAGGCCAACACCAACAGTGGTCTGTTCGGTCTTGTCAACATGTTCAGCGGTGGCGCCCTGCTGCAGATCACGATCTTCGCGCTCGGCATCATGCCGTACATCACAGCGAGCATCATCCTGCAGCTGCTGACCGTGGTCATCCCGCGTCTGGAAGCCCTCAAGAAGGAGGGCCAGACGGGCACGGCGAAGATCACGCAGTACACGCGTTATCTGACGGTCGCGCTCGCCGTCCTCCAGGGCACCGGCCTCGTCGCCACCGCCCGCAGCGGCGCGCTGTTCGGCAGCTGTCCGGTCGGCAACCAGATCGTGCCCGACCAGTCGATCTTCACCACCATGCTGATGGTGCTCACGATGACCGCCGGTACGGCCGTCGTCATGTGGCTCGGTGAGCTCATCACCGACCGCGGCATCGGCAACGGCATGTCCATCCTGATGTTCATCTCCATCGCCGCCGGTTTCGTCGGCGCCCTGTGGGCCATCAAGGAAGAGGGCTCGATGGCCGACGGCTGGATCGAGTTCGGCATCGTCATCGCCGTCGGTCTCGCGATGGTCGCCCTGGTCGTGTTCGTGGAGCAGGCCCAGCGACGGATCCCCGTGCAGTACGCGAAGCGCATGATCGGCCGCAGGTCCTACGGCGGTACGTCGACGTACATCCCGCTGAAGGTCAACCAGGCGGGCATCATCCCTGTGATCTTCGCCTCCTCGCTGCTCTACATCCCGGCTCTCGTGGCACAGTTCGCTGGTGGCGACTCCGGGTGGAAGCGCTGGATCGAAGCGCACTTCATCCAGCCCGACGGCCCGATCTACATCGCCACGTACTTCGTTCTGATCGTGTTCTTCGCCTTCTTCTACGTGGCGATCTCGTTCAACCCGGAAGAAGTCGCCGACAACATGAAGAAGTATGGTGGCTTCATCCCGGGCATCCGGGCAGGGCGTCCCACCGCCGAGTACCTGAGCTACGTGCTCAACCGCATCACTTGGCCGGGATCGCTGTACCTGGGCCTGATCGCTCTTGTGCCGACGATGGCGTTGGCACCTCTCGGTGCGAACCAGAACTTCCCGTTCGGCGGGACGAGCATCCTGATCATCGTGGGTGTGGGTCTGGAGACCGTGAAGCAGATCGAGAGCCAGCTCCAGCAGCGTAATTACGAAGGGTTCCTCCGCTGATGCGTATCGTCCTCGTCGGACCGCCCGGTGCGGGCAAGGGAACGCAGGCCGCGTTCCTCGCCGAGAACCTGTCGATCCCGCACATCTCCACGGGCGACCTCTTCCGCGCCAACATCAGCCAGGGCACCGAGCTCGGCCTGAAGGCCAAGTCCTACATGGACGCGGGCAACCTGGTGCCGGACGAGGTCACCATCGGGATGGCCAAGGACCGCATGGCACAGCCCGACGCCGAGGGTGGCTTCCTGCTCGACGGCTTCCCGCGCAACGTCTCGCAGGCCGAGGCCCTGGACGAGGCGCTCAAGCTCGACGGCCAGCAGCTGGACGCGGTGCTCGACCTGGAGGTCCCCGAGGACGAGATCGTCAAGCGCATCGCCGGCCGACGGACCTGCCGCAACGAATCAGCGCACGTCTTCCACGTCGAGTACAAGAAGCCGAAGACCGAGGGCGTCTGCGATGTCTGCGGCGGCGAGCTGTACCAGCGCGGTGACGACAGCGAGGAGACGGTCCGCCGACGCCTCGAGGTCTACCACAGCGAGACCGAGCCGATCATCGACCACTACCGGTCCCAGGGCCTGGTCGTGACGATCTCCGCGCTCGGCGAGGTCGCCGAGGTGACCGAACGCGCGATGAACGCCCTGCGCAAGGGCACATCAGACTGAGAGCGTTGAGCTCGGCTGCGGCCGCGGTGCCCCCAGGGGTGCCGCGGCCGTAGTGTTGTGTCAGTACACAGCCTTTACCCCGGAATTTTCAGATACGGAGCGATGCCGGCCATGGTGGAGATCAAGACCCCCGAGCAGCTCGCCAAGATGCGCGAGGCCGGCCTGGTCGTCGCCGCGATCCACAAGGCCACCCGTGAGGCGGCCGTGCCGGGCGCGACCACGAAGGACCTCGACGAGGCCGCGCGCAAGGTGCTCGACGAGCACGGCGCCAAGTCCAACTTCCTCGGCTACGGCGGCTTCCCGGCCACGATCTGCACCTCGAAGAACGAAGTCGTGGTCCACGGCATCCCGAGCGACGAGGTGGTCCTCGCCGACGGCGACATCATCTCCATCGACGCCGGCGCGATCGTCGACGGCTGGCACGGCGATGCGGCGTACACCGCTTTCGTGGGCTCCGGGCACGCGCCCGAGCTGATCGAGCTCTCCCGGGTCACCGAGGAGTCGATGTGGGCCGGTATCGCGGCCATGAAGCAGGGCAACCGCCTGGTCGACGTCTCCAAGGCCATCGAGCAGTACATCCGCCGCCAGCCGCGCCCGTCGACCGGCAAGTACGGGATCATCGAGGACTACGGCGGTCACGGCATCGGCACCCAGATGCACATGGAGCCGCACCTCCTGAACTACGTGGAGCGCCGCCGTGGCCGCGGGCCGAAGCTGGTGCCCGGTTTCTGTCTCGCCATCGAGCCGATGGTCTCGCTCGGGACGCCCCGTACCGAGGTCCTGGAGGACGACTGGACCGTCATCACGACGGACGGCACGTGGTCCTCGCACTGGGAGCACTCCGTGGCCGTCACCGAGGCGGGCCCCCTGGTGCTCACCGCTCCCGACGGCGGCAAGGCCAAGCTGGCCGAGATGGGGATCACCGCGGCCCCGGATCCGTTGGGATGACCGGCTCGCCGTTGGGATGAAGGGCTTCCCGGAGCGTGCATAACGATCGTCGCGTCGGGGCACAATTCCCGGATTCGTTTTTCCGGAGCCTCTGACGTAGACTGACTCGTCGGCTCTCGTGCATCCTCATGCCTGCAGTCCGCAGGCTGGGGCAGCGGGGCCGATCAAGGTAGTCGATTCGAAGGGCTAAGCGTGGCCAAGAAGCAAGGTGCCATCGAGATCGAGGGCACTGTCGTCGAGTCTCTTCCGAACGCCATGTTCAAGGTCGAGCTCCAGAACGGCCACCAGGTCCTGGCACACATCAGCGGCAAGATGCGCATGCACTACATCCGCATCCTCCCTGACGACCGGGTCGTGGTGGAGCTGTCTCCGTACGACCTGACGCGTGGCCGGATCGTCTACCGCTACAAGTAGATCTTGCCTGTGCCCCGCATCCGCGCGGGGTGGTGGCACTGACCCGGAGAACCTCACCCCATGAAGGTCAAGCCGAGCGTCAAGAAGATCTGCGACAAGTGCAGGGTGATTCGCCGTCACGGCCGAGTCATGATCATCTGCGACAACCCGCGCCACAAGCAGCGCCAGGGCTGACGCAGGTCTGCACCCGCAGATCATCGCGCGACGCAAGCTGAACAGTTATTACGCAGGTCCCGTCCCTCTTCAGTGATGGAGGGCGACACCCCCGGTTCGGAGGCCGGGGACCCGGCATGTACCGATCCGCCGCACGCGGCGGGGACGGCAGCCGGGAGCGGTCCTGCGGCAGACCTCCGAAGATCAAACTGGAGCCATTCAATGGCACGCGTTTCCGGTGTTGACATCCCGCGCGACAAGCGTGTGGAGGTCGCTCTCACCTACGTGTTCGGCATCGGCCGGACCCTTTCGCAGAAGGCGCTGGCCGAGACCGGCGTCAACCCGAACACCCGCGTTCGCGACCTCTCCGAGGAGGAGCTGGTCAAGATCCGCGAGTACGTCGACAACAACTTCAAGACCGAGGGTGACCTCCGTCGCGAGGTGCAGGCCGACATCCGCCGCAAGGTCGAGATCGGCTGCTACCAGGGTCTGCGTCACCGCCGTGGCCTGCCCGTGCACGGTCAGCGCACGAGCACGAACGCCCGTACCCGCAAGGGCCCGCGTCGCGCCATCGCCGGCAAGAAGAAGCCGGGCAAGAAGTAGTCCGCAGCCAGCGGTCCACCAGCTGTCTGTAGGACCGACCACCTCCCCGTAGGAGTAAGAGATGCCCCCCAAGGGTCGTCAGGGCGCTGCCAAGAAGGTGCGCCGCAAGGAAAAGAAGAACGTCGCTCACGGCCACGCGCACATCAAGAGCACGTTCAACAACACGATCGTGTCCATCACGGACCCGACCGGCAACGTGATCTCCTGGGCCTCCGCCGGCCACGTCGGCTTCAAGGGCTCGCGCAAGTCCACGCCGTTCGCCGCGCAGATGGCCGCCGAGTCGGCCGCCCGCCGCGCGCAGGAGCACGGCATGCGCAAGGTCGACGTCTTCGTCAAGGGTCCCGGCTCCGGCCGTGAGACCGCGATCCGCTCCCTCCAGGCCACCGGCCTCGAGGTCGGCTCGATCCAGGACGTCACCCCCACGCCGCACAACGGCTGCCGTCCGCCCAAGCGTCGTCGCGTCTGACGCACGGCTGTTTGAGCTGAGGATTTCGGGCGGTACGGCGCTTCGGTGCCGTATCGCCCGTACCCTTGAAATACCCCGCGTCCTTCGGGCGCGGTTTCTGTCGGGCATCAAATAGTGGGTGCCCCCGACTGAAGGAATCACTTCATGCTGATCGCTCAGCGCCCCTCGCTGACCGAAGAGGTCGTCGACGAGTTCCGCTCCCGGTTCGTGATCGAGCCGCTGGAGCCGGGCTTCGGCTACACCCTCGGCAACAGCCTCCGTCGTACGCTCCTCTCCTCGATCCCGGGTGCGGCCGTCACGTCCATCCGCATCGACGGTGTCCTGCACGAGTTCACCACCGTGCCGGGCGTCAAGGAGGACGTCACCGACCTCATCATGAACATCAAGCAGCTGGTCGTCTCCTCGGAGCACGACGAGCCGGTCGTGATGTACCTGCGCAAGCAGGGTCCCGGCCTGGTCACCGCTGCTGACATCGCCCCGCCGGCCGGTGTCGAGGTGCACAACCCCGACCTGGTGCTCGCCACGCTCAACGGCAAGGGCAAGCTGGAGATGGAGCTGACCGTCGAGCGCGGTCGCGGCTACGTCTCCGCCGTCCAGAACAAGCAGGTGGGCCAGGAGATCGGCCGTATCCCGGTCGACTCCATCTACTCGCCGGTTCTCAAGGTCACCTACAAGGTCGAGGCGACCCGAGTCGAGCAGCGCACCGACTTCGACAAGCTGATCGTCGACGTCGAGACCAAGCAGGCCATGCGCCCGCGTGACGCCATGGCGTCCGCCGGCAAGACCCTGGTCGAGCTGTTCGGTCTGGCGCGCGAGCTCAACATCGACGCCGAGGGCATCGACATGGGCCCGTCCCCGACGGACGCCGCCCTGGCCGCCGACCTGGCGCTGCCGATCGAGGAGCTGGAGCTCACGGTCCGCTCGTACAACTGCCTCAAGCGCGAGGGCATCCACTCCGTGGGTGAGCTCGTCGCCCGCTCCGAGGCCGACCTGCTCGACATCCGCAACTTCGGTGCGAAGTCGATCGACGAGGTCAAGGCGAAGCTTGCGGGTATGGGCCTGGCGCTCAAGGACTCGCCTCCCGGCTTCGACCCGACCGCCGCCGCGGACGCCTTCGGCGCCGACGACGACGCCGACGCCGGGTTCGTCGAGACCGAGCAGTACTGAGAGCTCGGGCCGCAGGGTCTGATTCTTGCTGCGGGTCCGCTTCGGCTGGTCGCGCAGTTCCCCGCGCCCCTTACCGGGGGCGCGGGTCTCCGACGGACGACCGTTCGCTCGGATACTGACCTCGGTACCTGATACGGCCGGGGCAGCACACAAGGAGAAACATCATGCCGAAGCCCGCCAAGGGTGCCCGTCTGGGCGGCAGCGCTGCGCACGAGCGGCACATGCTGGCGAACCTCGCCCGCTCGCTGTTCGAGAACGGCCGGATCACGACGACCGAGGCCAAGGCCCGCCGCCTGCGTCCGGTCGCCGAGCGCCTGATCACCAAGGCGAAGAAGGGCGACATCCACAACCGTCGCCAGGTGCTGCAGACGATCACCGACAAGGGCATCGTCCACACCCTCTTCACCGAGATCGCGCCGCGCTACTCCGAGCGTCCGGGTGGCTACACCCGTATCACCAAGATCGGCAACCGCCGTGGTGACAACGCTCCGATGGCCGTGATCGAGCTGGTCGAGGGCGAGATCGCCAAGAAGGCGACCGTCGACGAGGCCGAGGCCGCCACCAAGCGCGCGGTCAAGGAAGACGCCCTCAAGAAGGACGAGGCCGTCGAGGACGCCAAGCCGGTCGAGGACGCCAAGCCGGTCGAGGCCGCTGAGGACGTCAAGGACGCCTGAGTCTCGGTGCCGAGTGCACGGATGAGCCCGCTTTCCCCCGTGGAGAGCGGGCTCATCCGCTTGGTGGGTAGGACTCCGCGGGACCCCGATCGGGTTGCGGTGGTCATGTCATAGGTAGTCGATCAGTGCATGACGGCTGGGCAACGAAAGGCATATGCGGCACGTGACAACAGCTTCTGACGAGGTGGCGCCCGGTTTCGTACGGGTGCGGCTCGACCTCTCGTACGACGGGAAGGACTTCTCAGGCTGGGCCAAGCAGCCCCGGCAGGGGACCCGGACCGTGCAGGGGGAGATCGAGGACGCGCTGCGTACGGTGACCCGTTCCGCCGAGACGTACCAGCTGACCGTCGCCGGGCGCACCGATGCCGGCGTGCACGCGCGCGGGCAGGTCGCCCACGTCGACCTGCCGGACGAGCTGTGGGCGGAGCACCGCGAGAAGCTGCTGCGCCGCCTCGCGGGACGGCTGCCGCACGATGTACGGATCTGGCGGCTTGCCGAGGCGCCCGCCGGGTTCAACGCCCGCTTCTCGGCGATCTGGCGCCGCTACGCCTACCGCGTGACGGACCACCCGGGCGGCGTCGACCCGCTGCTGCGCGGCCACGTCCTGTGGCACGACTGGTCGCTGGACGTCGAGGCAATGAACGAGGCGGCGGCCCAGCTGCTCGGCGAGCACGACTTCGCCGCGTACTGCAAGAAGCGGGAAGGCGCGACGACCATCCGCACCCTGCAGGAGCTGAGCCTGGTGCGCGGCGAGGACGGCATCATCACGGCGACCGTGCGGGCCGATGCCTTCTGCCACAACATGGTGCGCTCGCTGATCGGGGCGCTGCTGTTCGTGGGGGACGGGCACCGCGGGCCCGGCTGGCCGGCGAAGGTGCTCGCGGCGGGGGTGCGGGACTCGGCCGTGCACGTCGTACGGCCGCACGGGCTGACGCTGGAGGAAGTCGGGTATCCGGCCGACGAGCTGCTGGCGGCGCGGAACCTGGCGGCCCGCAACAAGCGGACCCTGCCGGGGGCGGGCTGCTGCTGAGCCCTGTCGGGGGGCGGGTCCGCGCCGCCCCCGACAGGTCAGGGGTTCTGGACGGCCGCCGAGGCCTGGGCCTCGCCCCTGCGGTGGATCTGCTGGAAGGCCAGCGAGGCGATGTCGTCGCCCGCCGTGAAGACCTTCTTGTCCTTGGTCGTGACGTCCTTGCCGTTGGTGAAGCCGGCGATCGTGAAGTAGGCGTAGCGGCCGTAGGAGTTGGCGGTCGATCGGCAGATCGTGGTGTTGCAGAAGGGCTTCACGCCCTTGCCCTTGAGGGACTTCACGGTGCCCTTCTCGTAGGCGTCCTTGACCTTGGTGGCCTGCTTCTCCGTGTCGAAGACCGCGACGCCGACCGTGACGGCCACGCCGTCGCGTTCGTAGGTGGCGCGCAGGAACCTCGTGCAGTCGTGCTTCTTCAGGAGCGCGTCGAGCGGCTCCTTCGCGGCGGAGGCACAGTCCTTGGTCTCGGCCGTTGCGCCCTTGTCGTAGGTGGCGTCGCCCTTGGTGTACTCCGAGCCCGGGAACAAGCCGGCCGCGCTCAGCGGGGCCTTGTCCTTGTCGGCGCTGGAGATGTAGTCCTTCGGGTCCGGCGGCGGGGGCGGCTTCGTCTCGGCGAAGCTCGGCTGCTGCGAAGGCGTGGCGGCGGTGTCGCTCGCGGACGGGGACTGGCCGCCCGCCGCCTTGCCGTTGTCGCCGCCGTTCGCGGAGACCACGGCGAGGGTCACGGCGGTGGCCACGGCCACGACGGCGAGCGCGCCGCCGCCCATCATCAGGAGCCTGCGGCGGCGGGTGCGGGTGGCGGAGGCGTCGGCGAGCGCGGCCCAGTCCGGCGTCCCGCCGCCCGGGGCGCCCGGCGGTGTGCCCGGCGCGCCCGGAGTGCCGGGCAGGCCCGCGCCGGGCGGCATACCCGGTCCACCCGGCATGCCCGGTCCACCCGGCATCCCCGGCTGGCCCGGCATCCCCGGCTGTCCTGGGCCGCCCTGCACGGGCGGCATGGCCGGCTGAGTCGCCCAGTTCGACTGCGGCTGCTGCTGTGGTTGCTGTGGTTGCTGACCTGCGGGTTCGCCGGTCCCCCCGGGACCCCACGGGGGTCCCCCCTGCCCAAAGCTCATGCGCCGCATCTTAGGCCGTACCGGTGATACGGCGTGCGGGCCGTTCGTTTTGACCCGAACGGCCAAGCGCGGGTATTCTGCCAGTTCGTTATGCGTATGGGGTTGGTCGTTCTCACGCGATGGCCCATACGCAAGTTCCCTGGAGCAGTTACCAGTGGCTCGCATACCGGGCGTCCCGCCTGGGCCTTTGTGGGCCCCAGCTGCATGATCGCTTCAGCGGATCCGTGTGTCTGGACTCCCATCCACTGAAGAAGCGAAGGCTACGAAGTGCGTACGTACAGCCCCAAGCCCGGCGATATCACGCGCCAGTGGCACGTGATCGACGCCCAGGACATCGTCCTCGGCCGTCTCGCCAGCACCGCCGCCACCCTGCTGCGCGGCAAGCACAAGCCGATCTATGCGCCGCACGTCGATGCTGGTGACTTCGTCATCATCATCAACGCCGACAAGGTGCACCTGTCCGGCAACAAGAAGACCCAGAAGATGGCGTACCGCCACTCCGGCTACCCGGGTGGTCTGCGCTCCGTCCGCTACGACGAGCTTCTGGAGAAGAACCCCGAGAAGGCCATCGAGAAGGCCGTCAAGGGCATGCTCCCCAAGAACACCCTGGGCCGTCAGATGCTCTCCAAGCTGAAGGTCTACTCGGGCGAGAACCACCCGCACGCTGCGCAGCAGCCGGTTCCGTTCGAGATCACCCAGGTCGCGCAGTAGTTCCGGCCACCCCCTAAGACGTAAAGAAATCTGAGGAGCATCGTGGCCGAGACCACCGCAGAGCAGCCGATCGAAGACATCGAGGCTGAGGCGCCCGAGCAGTACACGACCGAGTCCGAGGTCCCCGTCGAGGGCGAGTACACCTCGGAGTCCATGGCCTCCCGCTTCGGCGACCCGCAGCCGGCCGCCGGCCTGGGCCGTCGCAAGAACGCCATCGCCCGTGTCCGGATCGTTCCGGGCACCGGCAAGTGGAAGGTCAACGGGCGTACGCTCGAGGACTACTTCCCGAACAAGGTCCACCAGCAGGAAGTCAACGAGCCCTTCAAGGTGCTCGAGCTGGAGGGCCGCTACGACGTTGTCGCCCGTATCTCGGGTGGCGGCGTCTCCGGCCAGGCCGGCGCCCTGCGCCTCGGCGTGGCCCGCGCCCTGAACGAGGCCGACGTGGACAACAACCGCGGCGCCCTCAAGAAGGCCGGCTACCTCCGCCGCGACGACCGTGCGGTCGAGCGCAAGAAGGCCGGTCTCAAGAAGGCCCGCAAGGCTCCGCAGTACAGCAAGCGTTAATCTCGCCGGCTGCACTGCCCGGCAGACACGGAGCTCTGCCATCCCGTTCGCCCCGGCGGCACGCGAGTGCTGCCGGGGCGTTCGTTTATTACAGCCCGTAGGCGAACAACGGCATAAGCATTCAGTGGTGAGCAGCGGAGGACAAGCAGTGGGACGACTTTTCGGCACCGATGGCGTGCGCGGCGTCGCCAACGCGGATCTGACGGCCGAGCTCGCGCTCGGACTCTCCGTGGCGGCGGCACATGTCCTGGGGGAGGCGGGCTCCTTCGAAGGGCACCGCCCGGTGGCCGTCGTCGGACGCGATCCGCGTGCCTCGGGTGAGTTCCTGGAGGCGGCCGTCGTGGCCGGACTCGCCAGCGCGGGCGTGGACGTCCTGCGCGTCGGCGTGCTGCCCACCCCCGCTGTCGCGTACCTCACCGGTGCCCTCGGAGCTGACCTCGGCGTCATGCTCTCCGCGAGCCACAACGCCATGCCCGACAACGGCATCAAGTTCTTCGCGCGCGGCGGGCACAAACTCGCCGACGAGCTCGAGGACCGCATCGAGACGGCCTACGAGCGCCACCGCGCCGGTGAGCCCTGGGACCGGCCGACCGGTGCGGGTGTGGGCCGGGTCAAGACGTATGACGAAGGCTTCGACCAGTACGTCGCGCACCTCATCGGGGTGCTGCCGAACCGGCTCGACGGGCTGAGGATCGTCCTCGACGAGGCGCACGGCGCGGCCGCCCGGGTCTCGCCCGAGGCCTTCGCGCGGGCCGGTGCCGAGGTCATCACCATCGGGGCCGAACCCGACGGTCTCAACATCAACGAAGGCTGCGGCTCCACGCACCTCGACCTGCTCAAGGCCGCCGTCGTCGAGCACGGTGCGCAGCTCGGTATCGCGCACGACGGTGACGCGGACCGCTGCCTCGCCGTCGACCACGAGGGCAACGAGATCGACGGCGACCAGATTCTCGCCGTCCTCGCGCTCGCGCTGCGCGAGCGGGGGCAGCTGCGGTCGGACACCGTCGTGGCGACCGTGATGTCGAACCTCGGGTTCAAGCTGGCCATGGAGCGCGAAGGCGTCTCGCTCGTACGGACCGGGGTCGGCGACCGGTATGTCCTCGAGTCGATGAAGGAGCACGGTTACGCGCTCGGCGGCGAGCAGTCCGGGCACGTCATCGTCCTCGACCACGCCACGACCGGCGACGGGACGCTGACCGGGTTGCTGCTCGCGGCCCGGGTCGCCCAGACCGGGCGCACGCTCAAGGAGCTCGCGGGCGTCATGGAGCGGCTGCCGCAGATCCTCATCAACGTGCCCGACGTCGACAAGTCGCGGGTCGCCTCCTCCGGGGAGCTGGCCTCGGCGGTGGCGGACGCGGAGCGCGAACTCGGCGCCACGGGCCGCGTACTGCTCCGTCCCTCCGGAACCGAGCCGCTCGTGCGGGTGATGGTGGAGGCGGCGGACATCGAGCAGGCGCGGTCGGTGGCGGAGCGGCTGGCGGACGCGGTGAAGTCGGCTCTGGGCTGAGCCCGGTCCTTGCCCCATTCGGGCCGGTCGTCCGTTCGGGCGACCGGCCCGAGTGCGTGGTGCAGTCTCCCCGGCCCCGCTGCCCGTGGGTGAGCAGGGCAGCGGCCCGTGGGTGAGCGGGGCAGCGGTGGGGGTCAGAGTTTGCGGAGGCGCAGGCGTTGGACCTTGTGGTCCGGGCCCTTGCGGAGGACCAGGGTGGCGCGGGCGCGGGTCGGAGCCACGTTCTGGGTGAGGTTGGGCAGGTTGATGGTCTGCCACATGCGGCGGGCGTAGGCCATGGCCTCGTCCTCCGTGACGAGCGTGTGGCGGTGGAAGTACGAGTCCGGGTTCTGGAAGGCCGTCTCGCGCAGCTTGCGGAAGCGGTTCAGGTACCAGCGTTCGATGTCCTCGGCCTTGGCGTCCACGTACACACTGAAGTCGAAGTAGTCGGCGAGCCCGACGCGCGTGCGGCCGTCCTTGCCGGGCAGCGCGGGCTGGAGCACGTTGAGGCCCTCGACGATCAGGATGTCGGGGCGGCGCACGGTCAGGCGCTCGCCCGGGATGATGTCGTACTTCAGGTGCGAGTAGACGGGCGCGCTCACCTCCGCCTTGCCCGCCTTGACGTCCGCGACGAACCGGGTCAGCGCCCGCCGGTCGTACGACTCGGGGAAGCCCTTGCGGGAGAGCAGCCCGCGCGCCTCCATCTCCTTCATCGGCCACAGGAACCCGTCGGTCGTCACGAGCTCCACCCGCGGATGCTCGGGCCAGCGCGCGAGCAGCGCCTGGAGCAGACGCGCGACCGTGGACTTCCCGACGGCGACCGAGCCCGCGACCCCTATGACGAACGGCGTGCCGGCCTGCGTGCCGTTCCCGTCCCCCGCGTCGCCCAGGAACGTGTTGAGCGCGCCGCGCAGTTTGTCGGTGGCGCCCACATACAGATTGAGCAGCCGGGAGAGCGGCAGGTAGACGTCGCGTACCTCGTCGAGGTCGATCACATCGCCGAGCCCGCGCAGCCGTTCGAGCTCTGTGGCGGTCAGCGGCAGCGGGGTCTTCTCGCGCAGTGCGCTCCATTCCCGGCGGGTGAGGTCCACGTACGGGGTGGGCTCGGTGCGGCGGTGGGCGTCCGGCAGCGACGAGGTGATCACCCTGTCATTGTTGCGGCTGAGTGGACGGTGTGTGACGTGGCATCGGTCACGTGGGTGTCGGTGCGGTGGGACGCGTGGGTGTCGGTGCGGTGGACGGCGGGGCGTGCGTGCGGGCGGGTGCGGGTGCGGGTGCGGGTGCGGGTCCGGGTGGGTGTTCGCGCGCCGCGCTCGTACGGTGCGGGCGCCCCGCGCCCCGTAGGCTGCCGCCATGCGTGCACCACAGCCGGGCGGGAGCGAATGATCATCGGAGTCGGGATCGATGTCGCCGAGGTCGAGCGCTTCCGGGCCTCCATGGAGCGCACCCCCACCCTCGCGCAACGCCTCTTCCTGGAGAGCGAGTTGTACCTGCCGAGCGGCGAACGCCGCGGCTTCGCCTCCCTCGCCGCCCGATTCGCGGCCAAGGAGGCCATTGCGAAGGCGCTCGGCGCGCCCGCGGGCCTGCACTGGACGGACGCCGAGGTGTACGTCGAGGACAGCGGGCAGCCGCGTCTGCGCGTCACCGGCACGGTGGCGGCCCGCGCGGAGGCGCTCGGTGTACGCGGCTGGCATGTCTCGTTGAGCCACGACGCGGGCATCGCCTCCGCCGTGGTGATCGCGGAGGGATGAGGTGAAGCCGTAGTGCGGACCGCTCACAGCGTCGAGGACGTACGCGCCGCCGAACGCGCGCTCATGGCCGAGCTGCCCGAGGGCGCCCTGATGCAGCGCGCCGCGGCGGGGCTCGCGGCCGCCTGCGCGGATCTGCTAGGGGGTGTCTCGGGGAGACACCCCCTCGGCCGGGTCTACGGTTCCCGGATCGTGCTGCTCGTCGGCAGCGGCGACAACGGTGGCGACGCGCTGTACGCCGGGGCTCGGCTCGCCCGGCGCGGCGCCGGGGTCACGGCGGTGCTGCTCGCGCCCACGCGGGCCCACGAGGGCGGGCTCGCGGCGCTGCGCTCCGCAGGCGGGTGGACGGTGACCGCGGACGAGGCCGGTCCGGTCATCGCCCGCGCCGACCTCGTCATGGACGGCATCGTCGGCATCGGCGGGCACGGCGGACTGCGGCCGGATGCGGCCCGGCTCGCCGCGCTCGTACGGGAATCAGGCGCCGCGGTCGTCGCCGTCGACCTGCCGAGCGGCATCGAGGCGGACACGGGGGAGGTGCTCGGTCAGGCGTTGCGGGCCGATGCGACGGTGACGTTCGGGACGTACAAGCCGGGCCTGCTCATCGACCCGGCGCGTTCGTACGCGGGGGCGGTGCGCCTCGTCGACATCGGGCTCAGGCTGCTGCCCGCCGGGCCCGAGTGCGAGGCGCTGCAGTACGCGGACGTCGCGGCGCTGCTGCCGCGGCCCGGGGCGGCCAGCGACAAGTACCGGCGCGGTGTAGTCGGCATCGCGGCCGGATCGGCCACGTATCCGGGGGCCGCGGTCCTCGCCGTCGCGGGCGCGCTGCGCGGCGGGGCCGGGGCGGTCCGGTACGTCGGGCCTGCCGCACGGGAGGTGCTCGCGCGCTTTCCCGAGACGCTGGTCTCCGAGGGGCCGCCGTCGGCGGCGGGGCGGGTACAGGCGTGGGCGGTCGGGCCGGGGCTCGGGGACGACGCGGCGAGCGTCGCGGACGTCCTCGCGCAGGACGTCCCCGTCCTCGTCGACGCGGACGCGCTGCGGCTCGCCGACCCGGCACTGCTGCGGGCGCGCACGGCGGCGACCGTGCTGACGCCGCACGCGGGGGAGGCGGCGGCACTGCTCGGGGTGCCGCGCGCCTCGGTGGAGAGCGCACGGCTGGCGTCCGTACGGCGGCTGGCCGCGTCGCTCGCTTCGACGGTGCTGCTGAAGGGGGCGACCACGGTGGTCGCGCCCGCGGGGGTTGCGCCGGGAGTGGTCGCGCCGGGGGTGGTCCCGCCCCCGTCTGCGGGCGGGCGCGGGGACGGCGCGGACGCGGGGCGCGATGCGGGCGGCGGACCCGTGCGGGTCAATCCCACGGGCAGCCCGTGGCTGGCCACGGCGGGGAGCGGGGATGTGCTGTCGGGCCTGTGCGGCGCGCTGCTCGCGTCGGGGCTCTCCGCTGTGGACGCGGCGTCCGTGGGGGCCTACCTGCACGGTCTCGCCGGGCGGGCGGCGGCGTCTCCCACGCGGGAGGCGGCCTCGGGCGGGGCGCCCGTCACGGGGCCGGGGGCGGCCTCGGGCGGGGCGCCCGTCACGGCGTCGGAGGTGGCGGAGGCACTGCCTGCGGTGTGGCGGAGCGTGATCACCCACTCGGGCGAACATCACGAACTCCTCTGACACCCCGGCCGGTTGTCCTCCCAGCCGGGACGCTCGCCCTCGCCCTGGACACCCTCGACGAGGAGCAGGCCGACGCGCTCGCCGAATTCACCGAAGACGGACTGGGCGACGGCCCCGCCGGAGAGCACTGGAGGCACTTGATGGACACCAAGGACTACCGCTGGAACTCCGTCTCCGCCAGGGAACGCTGGGCCGAAGCGGAGGCACAGGGCAAAGCCGAAGCCAAAGCGGAGGGCAGGGCGGAAGGCAAAGCCGAGGACGTGCTGCGCATCCTCGGGCACCGCGGCATCGAGGTCCCGGCCGCCCAGCGGGACCGCATCCTCGCATGCCGGGACCTCGACCGGCTCGACACCTGGTTCGACCAGGCACTCGACATCACGAGCGCCGACCAGCTGGCCTGATCGGGCCCCGGAAGGTCCGGTCGGATGGGGTCCGGTCGGACGGTTGCCGGCGGCGTCGCGGACCGGCTGCTGAGCCGACGATGCCCGAGCGGCCGTCGGCGGATCGCTCATGACGAGCCCGGCGCGCACATCCGCAACCGCCGGCCAGGCATGCCGGTCCGGCTCTGAGACACTAGGGCCGCGATGACTGAGACAGCCGGGCGCATCCACGCCGAGATCGATCTAGCCGCCCTGCGGGCCAATGTGCGGGCACTGCGGGCGCGTGCGCCGCGGGCCGCGTTCATGGCCGTGGTCAAGGCGGATGCGTACGGGCACGGGATGGTGCCGTGTGCCCGTGCGGCCGTGCGGGCGGGTGCCACCTGGCTGGGTACCGCCACCCCCGAGGAGGCGCTGGCGCTGCGCGCGGCCGGGATCGGGGGCGAGGACGCGCGCGTGATGTGCTGGCTGTGGACGCCGGGCGGCCCGTGGCGTGAGGCGATCGAGGCCGATGTCGATCTCGGTGTCAGCGGCATGTGGGCGCTGCGTGAGCTGACCGCGGCGGCACGGGCGGCGGGGCGTACGGCGCGCGTGCAGTTGAAGATCGATACGGGCCTCGGGCGCAACGGGTGTCTGCCGGGCGACTGGCCGGAGCTGGTGGAGGCCGCGCTGAAGGCGGAGGCCGAGGGCACGGTGAAGGTGACCGGCATCTGGTCGCACTTCGCCTGCGCCGACGAGCCGGGGCATCCTTCGATCGCCCTGCAGGAGCAGGAGTTCGCGCAGGCGCTGCGCCACGCCGAGGAGGCGGGGCTCGATCCCGAGGTCCGGCATATCGCCAACTCGCCGGGCACGCTCACGCTCCCCGGCGCGCACTACGACCTGGTCCGTCCGGGCATCGCGATGTACGGGCTCTCGCCGAGCCCGGAGGTCGGCACACCCGCGGACTTCGGGCTGCGCCCGGTGATGACGCTCAGCGCCCGGCTCGCCTCGGTGAAGCACGCGCCGGAGGGGCTTGGCATCAGCTACGGCCACCACTACGTCACCCCCGGGCCCACCACCCTCGGTCTCGTCCCGGCCGGTTACGGGGACGGGCTGCCCCGCCACGCCTCCGGCGCGGGACCGGTCCTGGTCGGCGGCCGGGTACGTACGGCCGCCGGGCGGATCGCCATGGACCAGTTCGTGGTCGATCTGGAGGGCGACGAGCCCACGGTGGGCGACGAGGCGGTGATCTTCGGTCCGGGGGAGCGGGGTGAACCGACTGCCGAGGACTGGGCGCGTGCGGCGGGCACGATCGGGTACGAGATCGTCACGCGCATCGGGGCCCGCGTTCCCCGCGTCTATGTGAACGAGTGACCGGTGTGATGCTGATGACACGCGGGTGAGATGCGGGTGCGGCGCGCGTGCGGTGTACTCGCAGGGCTCGTAACGCAGTCAGGCAGGAGCGGCACGTGGGTGACACAGGCAGTCGGATCGCGCAGGCCGCCGCCGGGGAGACGGCCGGCGGCGGCTGGCGCAGGGCGGGCATCGCGGGCGCCGCGATAGGCGTGGTCGCCGCGGGCGCGGCGGCGGGCGTCGCGGTCGAGCGACTCACGGTGGGGCGCGGGATGCGCAGGAAGGCCCGTCTCGCGCTGGACTCGGCCGGCCCGTACGGCGCGCTGCGCGGCCTGCCCGGCAGGGCCCTCGCCGAGGACGGCACGGCGCTGCACTACGAGATCGACGAGGCCGAACCGGCGGCGGGCGCGAAGGGGCGTCGCCGCCGCCTCTTCGGCCGCAGGGCTCCCGCGCCCGTCACGGTGGTCTTCTCGCACGGCTACTGCCTCAGCCAGGACTCCTGGCACTTCCAGCGCGCGGCCCTGCGCGGCGTGGTCCGCACCGTCCACTGGGACCAGCGCAGCCATGGCCGTTCGGAGCGCGGCAGGGCGCAGACGGAGCGGGACGAGCCGGTCACCGTGGAGCAGTTGGGCCGCGATCTGAAGGCGGTGATCGACGCGGCCGCGCCGGAGGGACCGCTGGTCCTGGTCGGCCATTCCATGGGCGGTATGACGGTCATGGCGCTCGCCGACCAGTACCCCGAGCTGATCGCCGAGCGTGTCGCGGGTGTCGCCTTCGTCGGTACGTCCTCGGGGCGGCTCGGCGAGGTGAACTACGGGCTGCCGGGCGCGGGCGTCAACGCCGTACGCAGGGTGCTGCCCTCGGTCCTCAGAGCGCTCGGCTCGCGCGTCGAGCTGGTCGAGCGGGCCCGCGGCGCCACCGCGGACCTGTTCGCGGGCGTCATCAAGCGTTATTCGTTCGCCTCTCGCGAGGTGGACCCGGCCGTCGAGCGTTTCGCCGAACGTCTCATCGAGTCGACCCCCATCGACGTGGTCGCGGAGTTCTATCCGCTCTTCGGCGAGCACGACAAGAAGGCGGCGCTAAGGCACTTCGACGGCCTGCCCGTCCTGGTGCTCGCCGGCGAGCAGGACCTGGTCACCCCCAGCGGGCACAGCGAGGCGATCGCGGACGAACTGCCCGGTGCGGAGCTGGTGATCGTGCCGGACGCCGGGCATCTGGTGATGCTGGAACATCCGGAGCTCGTCACGGACCGTCTCGCCGGTCTTCTTGCGCGGGCGGGAGTGGCCGGAGTGGTGGGAGTGTCCGCGTCGGCCAGTAACGTGGTGGTTCATGGAAGCAGTACGAGCACCGCACCACCCGGCGGCTAGCGCCCGCCTGACCATCGGCTCACCCGCGCAGATGACCGAGCTGGGGCTGCGCCTGGCCAGGATCCTGCGCGCCGGCGATCTCGTGATGCTCAACGGGGAGCTGGGCGCCGGCAAGACCACCCTGACCCGCGGCCTCGGCGAGGGCCTCGGTGTGCGCGGGGCGGTCACTTCGCCGACCTTCGTCATCGCCCGCGTCCACCCCTCGCTTGCCGACGGACCGCCGCTGGTCCACGTGGACGCGTACCGCCTCGGCGGCGGGCTCGACGAGATGGAGGACCTCGACCTCGATGTCTCGCTGCCCGAGTCGGTGATCGTGGTGGAGTGGGGCGAGGGCAAGGTCGAGGACCTCACCGAGGACCGGCTGCATGTGGTGATCCACCGCGAGGAGGGCGATACGGACTCCGATGTCCGTACGGTCACGCTGACCGGGCTCGGCGCCCGGTGGGCCGACATGGACCTGCGGGATCTCGTCGCCTGAGGCCGACGCCCCACTTCGTCCGAGGCCGATGCCCCACCTCGCCTGAGGCCGATGCCCCACCTCGTCCGAGGCCGACGCCTCCATCTCGTCCTAAGCAGGCATTCCGCGTCGCCCGGGGACGGCGTCCCCGGGTATTCCGACAGGCCGTCGGCAAGATATTGCATCGCCCGGGCCTGCCGTGTTCCCATGGATACGAGACGTGGTTAGGTCTACCTAACCACGCCCGCATCCGCGCACCTCGGGAGGCACCATGTCGGCCCCGGACCACGAGACCCCCCGCCCGCAGCCGTCGATGAGCCGGCTGCTCGCCTCGTGCGCGGCGGCCAGAGAGGTCTCCACACCGCCCCGGCTCGACGACCGCGTACGGGAGCGGGTACGGGACGAGGGCCGCCGACGGGCCGTGGCCGCCGCGAAGCGTGCCGTGGCACAACGGGACGTGGCACAACGGGACGTGGCGCAGCGGGACGTGGCGCAACGAGAAGCGGCGCCGCACCGCGACGCCGCTTAGACAGAAACCGGCCGACGAACCCGAGCCCGGCCCGATCCCTAGCCGACGACCACCACGCTCGTCCCCACCGTCGCGAACTCCCACATCGCCAGCCCGTCCTCACGGGTCTCGCGGATGCCGCCGGTCCGCTTCGAGGGGTCCGGCTTCGGTGTCGCGCCGTTCGCCGCCGCGCTGAATCCGATGGTCACGCCCTCGTTCGAGGCGAAGCGCACCACATGCTCGATCGGCACCCCGTCCGAGCCGGTGATCGCCCCGGAACGCGTGGTCACGTGGTACTCGCCCGGCAGCGGGTCGACCGTGCTCGGCTGCACCGTGAACGTCCGCGTGACCTTGCCGTTCTCGGCCACCAGCCACACCCGGTCGGCGCCGAGGGAGTACACGACCCGCTCGCCCTGGCCGGACTGCGCGGGCAGCCGGTCCGGCTCGGTCTTGACGCCGGGCTTCTTCGAGGCGCCGGGGGAGGCCGAGGCCGAGGTGGAGGGCTTGGCGGTGGGCTCCGGCGCGGTGCCCGAGGCCTGGACGGCGAGGAAGCCGACGACCGCGAGCGCCGCCGCGGTGAGCCCGGCCACGTATCCGGCGCTGCTGCGTGCCACCGAGCTACCTCCACACCCTTCGTACATATGACTGGTGACGTCATATACGTCCGGGGAGCGACGTTAGCAGTCGGGCCGCCTTTGCCCTGGGGCGCCGTGCCCCGCTCCCGCACGCCGTAGGCTGTTCGCGTGCTCTTGCTCGCTCTGGATACCGCCACCCCCGCCGTCACGGCCGCCCTGCACGACGGCCGCACCGTCCTCGCCGAGTCGAGCGGCATCGACGCGCGCAGACACGGTGAGCTGCTGCTTCCTGCCGTCGACCGGGTGCTCGCCGAGGCGGGCGTGAAACTCGACGCCGTCACCCACATCGTGGCCGGCACAGGACCCGGCCCGTACACCGGCCTGCGCGTCGGACTCGCCACCGCCCTGAGCTTCGGCTCGGCGCTCGGCATCCCGGTGCACGGCCTGTGCACCCTCGACGCCCTCGCCTACGCCTCGGGCCTCGACGAGGAGTTCGTGGTCGCGACCGACGCCCGCCGCAAGGAGGTGTTCTGGGCGCGCTACCGCGACAGCCGTACGAGACTGACCGACCCGGCCGTCGACAGGCCCGCCGAGATCACCGAGCAGCTCGCGGGCCTGCCCGCGGTCGGCGCGGGCGCCCTGCTCTACCCGGACACCTTCCCGGACCCGCGCGCCCCCGAGCACGTGGCCGCTGGCGCGCTCGCCGGGCTCGCCGCCGAGAAGCTCGCCGCGGGCGAGGCGCTGGCCGAGCCCCGGCCGCTCTACCTGCGCCGCCCGGACGCCCAGGTGCCCAAGAACTACAAGGTGGTCACCCCCAAGTGACCGCAGTGACCCCGTCGGCTCCCGAACTGCGCGAGATGCGCTGGTGGGACATCGAGCCGGTGCTCGAACTGGAGAAGGAGCTGTTCCCCGACGACGCCTGGTCGCGGGGCATGTTCTGGTCCGAGCTCGCGCACGCCCGCGGCCCCGGCGCCTCCCGCCGCTATGTCGCGGCCGTCGAGGACGGCCGGATCGTCGGCTACGGCGGCCTCGCGGCCGTCGGCGGGCTCGGCGATATCCAGACCCTCGCGGTGGCGCGCGAACACTGGGGCACCGGCCTGGGCTCGGCACTGCTCACCGACCTGCTGCGGCATGCCACGGCTTTCGAGTGCGCCGAGGTGCTGCTCGAAGTACGCGTCGACAACACCCGCGCCCAGAAGCTCTACGAACGCTTCGGCTTCGAACCGATCGGCTTCCGGCGCGGCTACTACCAGCCGGGCAATGTCGACGCCCTGGTGATGCGCCTGGCCGACCCCGCCCACGCCCCTGCGGAGCCCACCGCCGGTGTGGATCCGGCCGACGTGGACCCCGCCGCCTCAGACCCCTCCGTACAAGGAACCGAGCAAGGAACCGAGACCCATGGCTGACGAACCGCTCGTACTCGGCATCGAGACCAGCTGCGACGAGACCGGCGTCGGCATCGTCCGCGGCACCACCCTGCTCGCCGACGCCGTCGCCTCCAGCGTCGACGAGCACGCCCGCTTCGGCGGTGTCGTCCCCGAGGTCGCCTCGCGCGCGCACCTCGAAGCGATGGTGCCGACGATCGAACGCGCCCTGAAGGACGCCGGTGTCACCGCCCGCGACCTCGACGGCATCTCCGTGACCGCGGGCCCCGGCCTCGCGGGCGCGCTGCTCGTCGGCGTCTCGGCCGCGAAGGCCTACGCGTACGCGCTGGGCAAGCCGCTGTACGGGGTCAACCACCTCGCCTCGCACATCTGCGTCGACCAACTGGAGCACGGCCCGCTGCCCGAGCCGACGATGGCGCTGCTCGTCTCCGGCGGGCACTCGTCCCTCCTCCTTTCGAGTGATATCACCAGCGATGTACGGCCCATGGGCCAGACCATCGACGACGCGGCCGGCGAGGCCTTCGACAAGATCGCCCGGGTGCTCAACCTCGGTTTCCCCGGCGGCCCGGTCATCGACCGGTACGCGAAGGAGGGCGATCCGGCCGCGATCGCCTTCCCGCGCGGCCTGACCGGCCCGCGCGACCCCGCGTACGACTTCTCCTTCTCCGGCCTCAAGACCGCCGTCGCCCGGTGGATCGAGGCGAAGCGCAATGCGGGCGAGGACGTTCCGGTACGGGATGTCTCGGCCTCCTTCCAGGAGGCGGTCGTCGACGTGCTGACCCGCAAGGCCGTACGGGCCTGCAAGGACGAGGGCGTCGACCATCTGATGATCGGCGGCGGCGTGGCCGCCAACTCCCGGCTGCGCGCGCTGGCGGCGGAACGCTGCGAGAAGGCCGGCATCCGGCTCCGGGTCCCGCGCCCCAAGCTGTGCACGGACAACGGGGCGATGGTGGCCGCGCTCGGCGCGGAGATGGTCGCCCGGAACCGGTCCGCCTCGGACTGGGACCTGTCGGCGGACTCCTCCCTGCCGGTCACGGATCCGCACGTCCCCGGCCATGCGCACACGCACGACCACGTGCACGAGGCGGCCAAGGACAACCTGTACTCGTAGCCCCGGACTTCGTGGCCCCGAAAACCCGGAAGAAAATTCCGCGCAGGTGTCGATCCGCGCGTCTCCCGTTCGACACATGGGTGAGAGGCCGGGGAACGGCCCCGCCTCCGCCCCGTACGAAGGAGCCACCATGCCCCGCTTCATCTCGCTGATCCGTGTCGACGAGAACGACAACCCGGGCGGTCCGAGCGACGAGCTCATGGAGCGCATGGGCAAGCTGATGGAGGAGATGACCAAGGCGGGCGTCCTCCTGGACACCTCCGGCCTGCACCCGGCCTCCGAGGGCAAGCGCGTCCTCTACAGCGGCGGTGAACTCTCCGTCACGGACGGCCCGTTCACCGAGACCAAGGAGGTCATCGGCGGCTATGCGCTGATGCAGACCAAGGACGAGGCCGAGGCCGTGGAGTGGACGAAGCGCTTCCTGAAGGTCCACGAGCCCGAGTGGACGATCACCTGCGAGCTGCGCGAGATCGTCGAGGGCTGAGTCGGCGAGGCTGAACCGTCGAGGGCTGAGTCCCTCTCTCCTCCCCTCTCCTCTCTCCTCCCCTCTCCTCGTCACGCCGAGGCTGCGGCGGGGTGGCCGACGAGCATCGTCGGCGCCCCCGCCACCTTGGTGAGGAACACGGTCGCAGCGTTCCTCCCCTGCAGCTTCATCTTCTTGCGCAGTTCCTCCGGCTCGACCGCGGAACCGCGCTTCTTGACGGTCAGGATCCCGACCCCGCGCTCACGCAGCAGCGCCTTCAGTTTCTTCACGTTGAAGGGCAGTTGGTCGGTGATCTCGTACGCCGTGGCGTACGGGCTCGGGTGCAGTTCGTCGGAGGTGACGTACGCGATCATCGGATCGAGCAGCCCGCCGCCCACCTCCCTGGCCACCTCGGCCACCAGGTGCGCGCGGATCACGGCGCCGTCCGGCTCGTACAGATAGCGCCCGACCGGCCGCGGCTCGGGGTCCGGCAGCATCGTGGCGCGCGCGGAGCGCAGCGAGGCGCCGGACGGGAGCAGCCGCGCGCCGAAGGTGCCGGGCCGGGTGCCGAACCAGAGCACGGCCTCCTTCACCTCGCCCGCGTCCGAGATCCACTCCGCGTACGCGTCCTCGGGGACGGCCTCGTGCGGTACGCCCGGTGCGATCTTCAGCGCGGCGTGCGGCGCCTTGCGGGCGGCCTCGACGGCCCAGGACAGGGGCGGTGAGTACGCCTCCGGATCGAAGATCCGCCCGCCCGTCGCCCGACCACCGCCCCTCACGGACGCGCTGCGCGCGGCCCCTGCCTGTCTGCCGCCGCGCCGGGCGGGATCGACGAAAACGGCGTCGTACGGGGTCGTATCGACGTCGGTGACGTCCGCCTCGCGTACTTCGATCAGCTCCTCCAGGCCCAGCGCCTCGGCATTGGCGCGGGCGACCTCGCAGGTCAGCGGGTCGCGGTCGACAGCGAGTACCGGGATGCCGGCGCGGGCGAGCGCGATGGCATCGCCGCCGATGCCGCAGCACAGATCGGCGAGCGAGCGCACTCCGAGCTCCCTGAACTGCTCCGCGCGATAGTCCGCGACGCTGGTCCGGGTCGCCTGTTCGACGCCGTTCGGGGTGAAGAACATCCGGGCCGCGTCCGCCCCGAACTTCGCCGCCGCGCGCTGGCGCAGGCGGGCCTGGCCGAACGCGGCGGAGACCAGCTCGGGCGGGTAGCCGCGGCGCAGGCGGGTGGCGAGGGCGAGCTCCTGGGCCGGATCGTGGTCGCGCAGCTCGGCGAGCAGGGCGCGGCCCTCGTCGGTGAGCAGGGCGCGGAACGTGGCGGTGGCGGGGTCGGGCGCGTTCACTCCGCCATTGTCGGCCACGCGCGTTGTCGGCCACTCGGTGGATCGTGCGGCTCGGGGCGGCGGTGCGTGCCGGGTCGGCGGGGTGGGCGCTGCCAGGATCCTGCCCCATGCAACTAGTACGACAAAAGGACAAGAAACGGGCGCATCTGGCCCTGACCGCGGTGGCCGTCATCGCCGCCACCGCGGTCCTCGCCACCGGCTGTTCCGGTGGCGCCACCGAGGAGCCCGTGAAACCCGCGCCCGGCCGGCAGGCGGCCGCCGAGGCCAAGCAGAAGGCCGCCGCGCGCGCCGCCAGGGTGAAGGCGGTCAAGCGCTGGGGCCTGGCCGAGATGCCGATCGAGCCACCCGCGCCGCCCGAGAAGAAGACCGAGCCGACGACTCGCAAAGGCTTCGAGGTCTCCGGCCAGAAGCACCTCCCGCCGGTCTTCACCACCATCCCGACCAAGGACAAGGTCGTCTTCCTGACGATCGACGACGGGGCCGAGAAGGATCCGAAGTTCCTCAGGATGATGAGCGAACTGAAGATCCCCTACACCGCCTTCCTCAGCGACTACCTGGTCAAGGAGGACTACGGCTACTTCAGGAAGATGCAGGACCAGGGCGTGGTCCTGAACAACCACACGCTCAACCACCGCTACCTGCCGGGCCTCACCTACGCCCAGCAGAAGCGGGAGATCTGCGGCATGCAGGACGTGATCGAGAAGCGCTACGGCAAACGCCCCGAGCTCTTCCGGCCGCCGTACGGCAACTACAACCGCGACACGCTCAAGGCCGCGAAGTCCTGCGGGATCAAGGCCGTGCCGCTGTGGAACGCCGAGGTGTTCGTGGACCGGATGGACTACCGCGAATGGGACCGCGACATCCACCCGGGGGACATCATCCTCACGCACTTCCGGGGCGAGGAGGACTGGAAGGGCACGATGCCCGACATGATCCGGAAGCTCATGAAGGTCGTCACCGACAAGGGCTACGCGGTGGCGCGCCTGGAGGACTACCTGTGAGGCGCGCGCACCGGCTGCTCGCCGGGGTGCTGGCGGCCGGTGCGCTCGCTCTCTCCGTGACCGGGTGCGGTGGCCCGGCCGGTCCGGCCGACATGAAGGCCGCCGGGGAGGTTGCGCAGGGCGCGCGGTCCGGGCTCCCGCCCGTGGTCGACCGGGTGCCGACGGAGAACAAGGTGGTGTTCCTGGTCTTCGGCGACGAGGCCCAGCGCGATCCGGACTTCGTCCCCATGGTCAAGGAGCTACGGCTGCCCGTCAGCCTGTTCCTCACCGGCCACGTGGCCGGTCCCGGCTATGCCCACCTGGGCGAACTCGCCTCCGTGGGCGCCACCGTCCAGAACCACACCCTGGACCACCCGTACCTGCCGGGACTCCCTTACGAGGGCCAGCGCTGGGAGATCTGCGGACAGCAGCACAAACTCAAAACCCGCTTCGGGCAGCGCCCCCGCCTCCTCAGGCCGCCGCACGGCGCCTACGACACGGACACACTGCGGGCCGCGGCGGACTGCGGGATCACGGCGCTGGTACGGGGACGCGCGGCGGGCGCGCAGCTCCAGCGGCTCCAGCCGGGCGACATCATCCTGCCCCACGCGCCGCAGGCCGCTTCCCTCACCGAGACCACGACCCGCCTCGTCCACCGCATCCGGGCCCGGGGCTTCAGAGTGGCGCGCCTTGAGGACTACCTCTGACGGGCAGTCCCCCAGGGGGTTCCAGAGGGGGGCTCCAGAAGGTCCGCGCCGGAGGCACGAACCCGCAACTTGGCACTCCGCTTGACCGAGTGCTAATCGCGGTCATAGTCTCAGCTCTGGCACTCACCACTGGAGAGTGCCAACACAGCGACGGGCAGGTCCGGCACCCGCGACGACGGATCCACCTGGTCGCCACCTCAGACAGTTCATCCCCGAGATCTCCGAAGGGGGAGGTCGGATCGTGACGACCGCCAGCTCCAAGGTTGCCATCAAGCCGCTCGAGGACCGCATCGTGGTCCAGCCGCTCGACGCCGAGCAGACCACGGCCTCTGGCCTGGTCATCCCGGACACCGCGAAGGAGAAGCCCCAGGAGGGCGTCATCCTCGCCGTGGGCCCGGGCCGCTTCGAGAACGGCGAGCGCCTTCCGCTCGACGTCAAGACCGGCGACATCGTGCTGTACAGCAAGTACGGCGGCACCGAGGTGAAGTACAACGGCGAGGAGTACCTCGTCCTCTCGTCCCGCGACGTGCTCGCGATCGTCGAGAAGTAATTCACCGGATTTGCTTCCGTTCCGCGCCCCTGGCCCCGCGATTGCCGGGCGGCCAGGGGCGCGGTTCATTTGAGAGGACTTGAAAAGCTCCATGGCGAAGATCCTGAAGTTCGACGAGGACGCCCGTCGCGCCCTTGAGCGCGGCGTCAACAAGCTTGCCGACACGGTCAAGGTGACGATCGGCCCCAAGGGCCGCAACGTCGTCATCGACAAGAAGTTCGGCGCCCCCACCATCACCAACGACGGTGTCACCATCGCCCGCGAGGTCGAGGTCGAGGACCCGTACGAGAACCTCGGCGCCCAGCTGGTGAAGGAGGTGGCGACCAAGACCAACGACATCGCGGGTGACGGTACGACCACCGCCACCGTGCTCGCCCAGGCACTCGTCCGCGAAGGCCTGCGCAACGTCGCTGCCGGCGCCTCCCCCGCCCTCCTCAAGAAGGGCATCGACGCCGCCGTCAAGGCCGTCTCCGAGGACCTGTTCGCCACCGCGCGTCCGATCGAGGAGAAGTCCGACATCGCCGCCGTGGCCGCGCTGTCCGCCCAGGACAAGCAGATCGGCGAGCTGATCGCCGAGGCCATGGACAAGGTCGGCAAGGACGGTGTCATCACCGTCGAGGAGTCCAACACCTTCGGTCTGGAGCTCGACTTCACCGAGGGCATGGCCTTCGACAAGGGCTACCTGTCCCCGTACTTCGTCACCGACCAGGAGCGTATGGAGGCCGTCCTCGACGACCCGTACATCCTGATCCACCAGGGCAAGATCTCCTCGATCCAGGACATGCTCCCGCTCCTGGAGAAGGTCATCCAGGCCGGCGGCTCCAAGCCGCTCCTGATCATCGCCGAGGACGTCGAGGGCGAGGCGCTCTCCACCCTGGTCGTCAACAAGATCCGCGGCACGTTCAACGCCGTGGCCGTCAAGGCCCCCGGCTTCGGCGACCGCCGCAAGGCGATGCTGCAGGACATGGCGACCCTCACCGGCGCCACCGTCATCGCCGAGGAGGTCGGCCTCAAGCTCGACCAGGCCGGTCTCGACGTGCTCGGCACCGCCCGCCGCGTCACCATCACCAAGGACGACACCACCATCGTCGACGGTGGCGGCAACTCCGAGGACGTCCAGGGCCGCGTCGCCCAGATCAAGGCCGAGATCGACGCCACGGACTCCGACTGGGACCGCGAGAAGCTGCAGGAGCGCCTCGCGAAGCTGGCCGGCGGTGTCTGCGTGATCCGCGTCGGTGCGGCCACCGAGGTGGAGCTCAAGGAGAAGAAGCACCGTCTGGAGGACGCCATCTCCGCGACCCGCGCCGCGGTCGAGGAGGGCATCGTCTCCGGTGGTGGCTCCGCGCTCGTCCACGCCGTGAAGGTCCTCGACGGCAACCTCGGCAAGGAGGGCGACGAGGCCACCGGTGTCGCCGTCGTCCGCCGCGCCGCCGTCGAGCCGCTGCGCTGGATCGCCGAGAACGCCGGCCTCGAGGGCTACGTCATCACCTCGAAGGTCGCCGAGCTCGACAAGGGCGAGGGCTTCAACGCGGCCACCGGCGAGTACGGCGACCTGGTCAAGGCCGGCGTCATCGACCCGGTCAAGGTCACCCGCTCCGCCCTGGAGAACGCGGCCTCCATCGCCTCCCTGCTCCTGACGACCGAGACCCTGGTCGTCGAGAAGCCGGAGGAGGAGGAGCCCGAGGCGGGCCACGGCCACGGTCACGGTCACGCCCACTGAGGTTTCTTCGACCTGGTAGGTCGGTCGTACGACGGCCCGGCGCCCCGTTCCTGCGGGGGCCGGGCCGTCGTCTGTGCGGTGCGGTGCGTTGCCGGGTGCGGGTCGTTGCGCCTGCGGCGGGCTTTTCTCCCCGCCCCGCCCTTTCACCGTTTCCCGGGGCCCCGCCCCGGACCCCGCATCTGAGCTTCGCTCGGATCGCCTCAAACGCCGGCGGGGCTGACCGGGGCCGGCGCGCGGGACTGAGGGGCTACTGCGGCCCGTACTTGCGCCCCGTCTTCGACGTGATGCCGCCAAGCATCCCGCGCGGGACCAGCTTCGCCGCGCCCATCATCGCCTTGTAGCGGGGGTCGGGGATCGACAGGGAGCGGCCGCGGGCCAGGTCCGTGAGGGCGGAGGCGACCACCTTGTCCGCGTCGAGCCACATCCACGACGGGATGTTGTCGGTGCCCATCCCGGCCCGCGCGTGGAACTCCGTACGGACGAAGCCGGGGCAGAGGGCCATCAGGCGCACCCCCGAGCCCGCCAGGTCCTTCGCCGCGCCCTGCGTGAACTGCACGACCCACGCCTTCGAGGCGCCGTACGTGCCGCGCGGCACGAAGGCGGCGACCGAGGCCACGTTCACCACGCCGCCCCGCCCGCGCCCCCGCATCGACGCGGCCGCCGCCGAGGTCAGCCGGAGCACAGCCTCGCAGTGCACCTTCAGCATGGTCAGCTCGTCGGCCATGGAGACCTCGAGATAGCGGCCCTTGTTGCCGAAGCCCGCGTTGTTGACCAGGAGGTCGACGGGGGCGAGCGGATCGCCGAGCCGCTTCTCGACGGACGAGATGCCCTCCTCCGTCGAGAGATCGGCCGTGAGCACCTCGGCCTCGATCCCGTGCCGGTCGTGCAGCTCGGTGGCCTGTTCCTGGAGCCGCGTGGTGTCCCGGGCCACCAGGACCAGGTTGTGCCCGTCCGCCGCGAGCCGCCGCGCGAAGGCGGCGCCGATTCCGGCGGTGGCACCGGTGATGAGAGCCGTAGTCATGCGCCAAGGCTAGTGACCCGCTCCGGTTCCGGCTCCGGTGGCCCTGGGCGGCCGTTCCGGTACTGGTGGCCGTGTGGCCGTGTGGCCGTGGTGGCCCTGGTGACCGCTGCCGACCTGCCGCCTCTAGTGATCGTGGTGGCCGCCGCCCGGCGTCGCGGGCTTTCCGGCCTTCTGGCCCTTCTCCACGACCACGAACTGCCCCATCATCCCGGCGTCTTCGTGGTAGAGGAGATGGCAGTGGTACATGTACGGGGTGTCCGGATCGGCCGGCCCGTCGAAGCGCATCGCCAGCTTCACCGTCGTACCGCCCGGCACGAACACCGTGTCCTTCGCCCCGCGCAGCTCGGGTGGCGGCTGCTCGCCGTCCACTTCCAGGACCCTGAACTGCACATCGTGCACATGGAAGTTGTGCGGCACCCCGTCCTCGTTGCGCACCGTCCAGGTCTCCGCCTCGCCGCGTGTGACGACCTCGTCGATCCGGCCCATGTCCATCTTGCGCCCGTTGATCCCGGACATCCTGAGCCCGAAGAACCGCCCGCGGACCGCGTCCTTCGCCTCGGGCACCTCCAACTCGCCGAGCCGCGCGGGGAGTCCGGGTGATGCGCGGAGCTGCTTCGCGGCCCGCAGCTCCAGTACGTCGAAGGAGTCGTCACCGCCGCCGAACCGCTTCTGCCAGCCGTCCCCGTAGTTGTCCTGCGGGTGGCTGCGCAGCACGGTCCGCTCGCCCGGCTCCATCCGTACGACGATCTCCGCACGCTCGCCGGGCGACAGCTGCAGCCGCTGCTTGCGCACCGGTTCTTCGAGCAGCCCGCCGTCGGTGCCGATCAGGCTGAAGCCGCGGGCGTCGGAGAAGCCGAAGGAGTAGACGCGGGCGGTCGAGGCGTTGAGCAGCCGCAGGCGGAGCAGTTCGTCCCCGACCTCGTGGTACGGACTCAGCGTGCCGTTCACCATGGTGCGGTCGCCGAGGAAGCCGGTGCTCCGCATCAGTCCGTGCCCGTGGTCGAAGTTGTCCCCGTCGAACCTCACGTCCTGCACGATGACGGGCACGTCGTCGACCCCGTACTCATCGGGCAGATCCAGCGCCGCGGAGTTCTCGTCGTCGAGCAGGAACATCCCGGCGAGCCCGCGCTGCACGTGCTTCTCGGTCGCCCCGTGCGGGTGCGGGTGGTACCAGAGCGTCGAGGCGGGCTGGTCGACCTGCCACTCGGGGGTCCACGTGCCGCCCGCCTCGACCATCTGGTGCGGGCCGCCGTCCATCCGGGCCGGCAGATGCATCCCGTGCCAGTGCACGGTGGACGCCTCGTCCAGGCCGTTGGCGATCCGCACCTTCACCTTCTCGCCGCGCGCGGCCCGCAGCGTCGGCCCGAGGTAGCTGCCGTTGAAACCCCAGGTGGGGGTCTGCCGCCCGGGCCGGAACTCCGTCTCGCCCGCCTGCATCCGCAGATCGAAGACCCGCGTGCCCTCCTCGTCGACGGTGGACTCGGCGAGCGGCGGCACGGCCAGCCGGTTGCCGAAGGGCTCCTTGCCGACCGTGCTGACGTCCGCGCTCGTCCACAGCCAGGCGAAGCCCCCGCCGGCCGTGGCGGCGAGGACCCCCACGACCACACCGAACGTGATGAGAACCCGCTTCAGCCTGCCGCGCCCGCCACCCTGTTTCGTCATGCGTCCACGCTCGCGGCGGAGGGCCCGCCGGCCCATCGGGAAGGGCCCTGAACCGACCCCGGCCCTTCCCCTAGGGGCGGTGGATCATCGAGGGGCGCCGGGCCCTCAACTCCCGTGCTTCTCCACGTACTCCAGCCCCTTGCGCCGAGCCCGTTCGGACAGCGCGTCCCCGGCGGTCAGCATCCGGGGCAGCAGCGAGCGCTCCAGGGTCATCGCGCGGAACTGCACGGCGACGGTCACGTCGTGATCCGGCCGGTGCACGATCTCGATCGGATCGCCGGCCGTGATCTCGCCCGGCTCGATCACCCTGAGGTACGCGCCGGGCGCCGAGGCCTGCGTGAAGCGGCGCACCCAGCCCTGCTCGCCGGTCTGCCCGGCGAAGGTGGCGCACGGGATACGGCTGCTGGTCACTTCCAGCACCACGCCGGCGCCGATCCGCCAGCGCTCGCCGATCAGCGCGCCGGAGACGTCGAGTCCGCAGGTGGTGAGGTTCTCGCCGAAGAACCCGTTGCGCAGCTCCCGGCCCAGCTCCCGCTCCCAGCCGTCGAGGTCCTCGCGCGCGAAGGCGTAGACGGCCTGGTCGTCGCCCCCGTGGTGGCGCTGCTCGATGATCGTGTCCCCGGCGACCCCGCTCGGCCCCGCACCGGGCACCCCGGGCGCCGCCACCCGCACCGGTCCCTCGACCGGCAGCTTGTCGATCCCGGAGGTCCCGCTGGAGTGACTGGTGTCCTGGACGGGCCGGGCCTTGCCGGTGTTCACGCTGAGCAGCTTCATGGGCGTCATGCTTTCACCTGATTCTTGCGAGGAGGCCCCGGCGTTCACGCCGGGGAGGAATCGCATCCTGTGACTGCGACGCGGAGCGTCGCCGCATCAGTCTGGATGCGGGTGCGGAGCTCCTGCCGTGGCTTCCCGACGGAGTCGGGGGATGCGAATGTGTGCACGAGTGATCACTGATCATGACGAATGAGTGGGATGTTGGGTACGGGTGTCGGATCGTCGCACTAGCGTCGGGGCCGTGAAGCTGGTGGTGCGCGTGAAGCTGCTGCCGACGCCCGTGCAGGCGGCGGCGCTTGAGGCGACCCTGCGTGCCTGCAACCAGGCCGCTGACCGTGCCTCGGCCGTCGCGTACGCGACGGGGGTGCGGAGTCGTAATGGCCTGCAGAAGGCCGTGTACGCCGAGTTGAAGGCAGGGTTCGGGCTGTCCGCGCAGCCTGCCGTGCGGGTGGTGAAGAAGGTCGTCGACGCGTATGCCACGCTGCGCGCCAATGTGAAGGCCGGGAATCTGGGCCCGGTCGGGTCGAAGCGGCACCGCAAAGCCACCGGCTCCGCGATCGCGTTCCGGCCATTGGCCGCGCAGCCGTTCGACGACCGGTGTCTGTCCTGGCAGTTCGATGCCCGCACGGTGTCGATCTGGACCGTGCGTGGGCGGTTGCGGGGGATTGCCTTCGCGGGTTCGCCGGAACAGCTGAAGGCGCTGACCGCGTACCGCAAGGGTGAGAGTGATCTGCTGTTCCGCGACGGGAAGTGGTTCCTGAACGCCACCTGCGAGATTCCCGACCCGGACGTGTATGAACCGGTCGACTTCATCGGGGTGGACCGGGGTGTCATCAATCTTGCCACCACCAGTGACGACACCAACTACCAGGGGCGTCGTCTGTCGCGCTACCGGCGCTGGCAGGCCCGTAAACGCGCTGAACTCCAGGCCAAGCAGACTCGCTCGGCCACGCGCCGCCTCAAGCGTCGGGCCAAGAAGGAGCGGCGCCATGCCACGCACATGAACCACCGGATCAGCAAGGAGATCGTTGTCGTTGCGCAACGCACCGGGAGAGGGATCGCCGTCGAAGCACTCGGCGGGATCCGGGACCGGGCACGGCTACGCCGCGACCAGCGGGCAACACTCTCCTCCTGGCCCTTCCACCAGCTCGGCCAGCACCTCGCCTACAAGGCCCGCCGGGCAGGGGTGCCGTTCCTTGAGGTGGATGCGGCCTACACCTCGCAGCGCTGCCCGCGTTGCGGGCACACCGAGCGGGCCAACCGGCCCGACCGGGACCACTTCTCCTGTCGTCGGTGCGGTCTCGCTGGCCCGGCCGACCTCGTCGCCGGGGTCAACGTGCGCGACCGCGCACGCTCGGCGTGGGCATTCGTCACCATGCCCGTCGCTCCAGCATCCCCATCCGGGACCTGAAGCGAGATGCGACCCGTGACCGTCCCGTTGTAGGGGGTAGTCGGGAGCGCGACAAAGTGTGAACGACCGAGCAATACAGCTCGGCAGTTCACGGCCGAGAAGGTGACGGTAGAGAATGATCTCCAAGCCGTCGAGTGGATTCGGGCGGCACCCTCCAAGGCCCGCTTATGATTGATGTCATGATCGAGGCCCGTCACCTCCGCGTACTGCGCACCGTCGCCGCCACCGGCTCCTTCTCCGCCGCGGCCCGCGAACTCGGCTGTACGCAGCCGGCCGTCAGCCAGCAGATGAAGGCGCTCGAACACTCGACGGGCACCCCGCTGCTGATCCGCACCGGCCGCGAGATGCGCCTCACGCAGGCCGGGGAAGCGCTGGTCAGGCATGCGGCGGGCATTCTCGCCGGGCTCACCGCGGCCGAGGAGGAGGTCGCCGCGATCGCCGGGCTCCGGGCCGGGCGGGTCCGGCTCGTCTCCTTCCCCAGCGGCAGCTCCGCGCTCGTCCCCTCCGCCCTCGCCGCGCTGCGCGCCGAGCACCCCGGCACCCGGGTCTCGCTCGTGGAGGCCGAGCCGCCGCGCTCGGTCGAGATGCTCCGCGAGGGCGACTGCGACATCGCGCTCGCCTTCCGGTACGAGGCGCGCGACGGCGCCCGGGGGGAGGGTGGGAGCCGGGCGGACGGGGGTGCGGCGCAGCAGGACGACGACTGGAGCGATCTGGTCGTACGGCCCCTGCTCGCCGACCGGCTGGTCGGCCTGATCCCGGAGCGGCACCGGCTGGCGGGCGAGGAGGCGGTGTCCATCGCCGAGTTCGCCGATGAGTCGTGGATCGCGGGCTGCCCGCGCTGCCGCCGCCAGCTGGTCGACGTCTGCGAGGGCGCCGGTTTCACCCCGCGCATCGACTTCGCGACCGATGACTATCCGGCCGTGATCGGCCTGGTGGGTGCGGGTCTCGGTGTCGCGGTGCTGCCCCGGCTCGCGCTCGATTCGGTCCGTACGAAGGGGGCCAGGGCGGTCGCGGTGGAGCCTGCCGTACGCCGCGAGATCGTGGCGCTCACGCTGCCGGACCTCGCCCGGGTGCCGACTGTCGCGGCCACCCTGGACCAGCTCGCGGCGGCCGCCGGCGGGCTGCCGGAGGCGGTCACGCGCTGAGAAGCTGTTGCCGAACTCCGCTTCGGAAGAGCGGTCGGCTGCCCTGGAAAAACGTTTCGGCAGCCGACCGGCCGAACTCTTCCTCAGTGGGCCGGGACAGTGCTCGACGCCACGGTGCCTGCCGGAACGGACCCCGGCGACATCGCGCCTGCCGAGACGGAGCCCGACGCCATCGTGCTCGGCGAGACGGAGCCCGACGCCATCGTGCTCGGCGAGACGGAACCGGGCGGGACTGACCCCGGCGACACCGGGCTCGTCGCCGTGACGAGCCGGTTGCGGGCCCGTCCCATGAGCTCCTCGCGTTCATCCTCGGTCAGGCCGCCCCATACGCCGTAGGGCTCACGTACCGCGAGCGCGTGCGCCGCGCACTCGGCACGTACCGGACAGCGCATGCAGACCTCCTTGGCCGAGTTCTCGCGCGCGCTCCGTGCCGCGCCGCGCTCGCCCTCCGGGTGGAAGAAGAGCGAGCTGTCGACCCCGCGGCAGGCTGCGAGCAGCTGCCAGTCCCACAGGTCGGCGTTCGGTCCGGGAAGGCGGGAGAAATCTGCCATTGCTTGTCCCCTTGCAGCCGTTCTGAAGCGGATCCGATGCCCGGCGCGGGCCTGAGCGGCTGCCCGGCCCCAGGCCGGACGGACCGCCCGTGCCGTACATCTCCTGACTGTTCCTGTCTGAGTAGATGTAAATATGACTGGTTGCGAATCTAGTCACAGACACCACCGAAAGGGAAGAAAAGCGGCTGAATGGGGCACAGCTTTCGGTGAACCCTCGGCGCCTCGCCCCACCCCGGCGCCGCTCCGATCCCCGCGATCACGGTGCCGTGAGGGGCCCATCACGTAGAGTGCCGATGGCAGCCGACCGACCCGTAACTCTTTCGAGTGACCGTCGTTGAGAGTGCGGAGGCGGTTGAAAAGGGAAGCGCTCGGGCAGGTGTCCGAGGGTGTCAACCGCTCAGGTGACGATTCACAGCCTGGAGGCTCAAGGTGACGCGCATCAGCTGCAGGAGCCGCGGAGGACGACAGTCATGACTTCCGTCCTCGTCTGCGACGACTCCCCGCTTGCCCGCGAGGCGCTCCGCCGTGCGGTCGCGACCGTGCCCGGTGTAGAGCGAGTGACGACGGCGGCCAACGGCGAGGAAGTCCTCCGCCGCTGGGGCGCCGACCGCTCGGACCTGATTCTCATGGACGTACGCATGCCGGGGCTCGGCGGTGTCGAGACCGTGCGCCGGCTGCTCTCCGCCGATCCGGGCGCCCGGATCATCATGCTCACCGTCGCGGAGGATCTGGACGGTGTCGCGCTCGCGGTCGCCGCCGGTGCCCGCGGCTATCTGCACAAGGACGCCTCACGCGCCGAGCTGCGCGCCACCGTCACCCAGGCGCTCGCCGACCCCACCTGGCGGCTCGCCCCGCGTCGGCTCCGCTCGGCCGAGATGGGTGCCGCGCCGACGCTGACCGCGCGGGAGATCCAGGTGCTCGAAGGCATGAGCCACGGGCGGTCCAACGCGGAGATCGGACGCGAGCTCTTCCTCTCCGAGGACACCGTGAAGACCCATGCGCGCCGGCTCTTCAAGAAGCTCGGCGCCTCCGACCGTGCGCATGCCGTGGCGCTGGGTTTCCGCTGGGGTCTGGTCCGCTGAGCCGGTCCGCCCCGAAACCGTCCGGCAACGGTTTCGCGGCAGGTGAGCCCCGGTTCGGAGTCCGCTTCCGGCTGTCACCGACCAGTCCCGCCCGCGGCCGCGCGGGCGGGCCGGTGGCTAGGGCGACTTTCGAAACACGCCCTAGGCCGAAGGGGTCTCTCCGGGAGCGGTTTGGCCAGTTTCCCGCGCGATGCCGCATCCTTGAGGTGTGGAGTTCCTCGGGGACGAGTCGGTCGAGCGGGAGGGGAGGGCGCAGCGGATGAGTTCCGGCGCACCTGCTCATAACGCTTCGGTGCACAACTATGGACGCGGTGCCGCGGACCGGAAGACGTCAAGGCACCATGGTCCGATGCGCGAGGACGGGACAAGCACAGTGGGTGCCCTCGTTCAGCGTGCCGTCGAGGGCGATCAGCAGGCCACACACGATCTGCTCGCCCATGTCCACCCGCTCGCGCTGCGCTACTGCCGCACGCGGCTCTCCCGGCTGCCGGGCGACGCACGGCACTTCGTCGAGGACCTCGCCCAGGAGGTCTGCGTGGCGGTGCTGCTCGCACTGCCGCGCTACAAGGACACCGGGCGGCCCTTCGAGGCCTTCGTCTTCGCCATCGCCGGACACAAGGTCGCCGATCTGCAGCGCGCCGCCATGCGTCACCCCGGCTCGACCGCCGTGCCGAGCGACGAGATGCCCGAGCGGCCCGACGACTCGCTCGGGCCCGAGGAACGCGCGCTGTTGAGCAGTGACGCCGAATGGGCCAAGAAACTGCTCGCCAATCTTCCGCAGACACAGCGCGAGCTGCTGCTCCTGCGGATCGCTGTCGGTCTCACCGCGGAGGAGACCGGACAGATGCTGGGGATGTCCCCCGGTGCGGTGCGCGTCGCACAGCACCGGGCACTGAGCAGGCTCAGGGCGCTGGCCGAGCAGTAGCCGGGCAGCCCGGGCCCGCACCCGGCGCCCGACCTCTGCCCGAACTGCCCGCCCGCGCGCCCGCCCGCCCACGCGCCTGCGCACCGCCGTACGTGTGAACGTACAAAGAATGGCGATGATCTTGCTCGTGGAATGAGACACCTCCCCGGGCCGTTAGCATGGACATCCGCACCGATCAAGGCCATTTGGGGAAGGTGTCATGACTGCAAACGTCGACGGAGTGCCCGGAAAATTCGCGACACTCGGGCTGACCTACGACGACGTGCTGCTGCTGCCGGGCGCGTCGGAGGTCCTGCCGAACGCGGTCGACACCTCGTCCCGCATCTCGCGCAACGTGCGCGTGAACATCCCGCTGCTCTCCGCCGCGATGGACAAGGTCACCGAGGCGCGGATGGCGATCGCCATGGCCCGGCAGGGCGGCGTCGGTGTGCTGCACCGCAACCTGTCCGTCGAGGACCAGGTCAACCAGGTCGACCTCGTGAAGCGCTCCGAGTCCGGCATGGTCACCGACCCGATCACCGTGAACCCGGACGCGACCCTCGCCGAGGCGGACGCGCTCTGCGCGAAGTTCCGCATCTCCGGCGTCCCGGTCACCGACGGCAACGGCAAGCTGCTCGGCATCGTCACCAACCGTGACATGGCCTTCGAGTCGGACCGCTCGCGCCAGGTGCGCGAGGTCATGACGCCGATGCCGCTGGTCACCGGCAAGGTCGGCATCTCCGGTGTGGACGCCATGGAGCTGCTGCGCCGCCACAAGATCGAGAAGCTGCCGCTGGTCGACGACGCCGGTGTCCTCAAGGGCCTCATCACCGTCAAGGACTTCGTCAAGGCGGAGCAGTACCCGAACGCGGCGAAGGACGCCGAGGGCCGTCTCCTCGTCGGCGCCGCGGTCGGCGCGAGCCCCGAGGCGCTGGAGCGCGCCCAGGCGCTCGCCGCCGCAGGTGTGGACTTCCTCGTCGTCGACACCTCGCACGGCCACAACAGCAACGCCCTGAGCTGGATGTCGAAGATCAAGTCCGCGGTGAACGTGGACGTGGTCGGCGGCAACGTCGCCACCCGCGACGGCGCCCAGGCCCTCATCGACGCCGGCGTCGACGGCGTCAAGGTCGGCGTCGGACCCGGTTCCATCTGCACCACCCGCGTGGTCGCCGGCATCGGCGTCCCGCAGGTCACCGCCATCTACGAGGCGGCGCTCGCCGCGCAGGCGGCCGGTGTCCCGGTCATCGGCGACGGCGGTCTGCAGTACTCCGGCGACATCGGCAAGGCGCTCGCCGCCGGTGCCTCCACGGTGATGCTCGGCTCGCTGCTCGCGGGCTGCGAGGAGTCGCCGGGCGAGCTGATGTTCATCAACGGCAAGCAGTTCAAGTCGTACCGCGGCATGGGCTCGCTCGGTGCCATGCAGTCGCGCGGCCAGGGCCGCTCGTACTCGAAGGACCGTTACTTCCAGGCCGAGGTCGCCACCGACGACAAGCTCGTGCCCGAGGGCATCGAGGGCCAGGTGCCCTACCGCGGCCCGCTGGCCAACGTGCTGCACCAGCTCGTCGGCGGTCTGCGCCAGACGATGGGGTACGTGGGCGCCGCCACCATCGACGAGATGGAGTCCAAGGGCCGCTTCGTGCGCATCACCTCCGCGGGCCTCAAGGAGAGCCACCCGCACGACATCCAGATGACGGTCGAGGCGCCGAACTACAGCCGCAAGTAGCATCCGCCGCAGCAGCCGCGGGCAGCCGCGGGCAGCCGCGGGCGGCACCGCGAGCAGCATCCGCCGTACGCGACGGGGCGGCCCGGGATTACCGGGGCCGCCCCTTCCTGCTGCGTCAGGGATACTGGACGCGCAGGCCCACAAGTACCGGGCCCAGAAGTACCGGGCCAGGATGCACAGGCCCAGAAGTACCCCGAGGGAAAGGCACCTCCCAAGTGACTGAGATCGAGATCGGGCGCGGCAAGCGCGGCCGCCGCGCGTACGCGTTCGACGACATCGCGATCGTCCCGAGCCGTCGTACGCGGGACCCGAAGGAGGTCTCGATCGCCTGGCAGATCGACGCCTACCGCTTCGAGCTGCCGTTCCTGGCGGCCCCCATGGACTCCGTGGTCTCCCCGCAGACCGCGATCCGCATCGGCGAGCTCGGCGGCCTCGGGGTGCTCAACCTCGAAGGCCTGTGGACCCGTTACGAGGACCCGCAGCCGCTGCTCGACGAGATCGCGGAACTGGACTCCGAGACGGCGACCCGCCGCCTCCAGGAGATCTACGACGAGCCGATCAAGGAAGAGCTGATCGGGCAGCGCATCAAGGAGGTGCGCGACTCCGGTGTGGTCACCGCCGCCGCGCTCTCCCCGCAGCGCACCGCGCAGTTCTCCAAGGCCGTCGTCGACGCCGGGGTGGACATCTTCGTCATCCGCGGTACGACGGTCTCCGCCGAGCACGTCTCCGGCGCCGCCGAGCCGCTGAACCTCAAGCAGTTCATCTACGAGCTCGACGTCCCGGTCATCGTCGGCGGCTGCGCCACGTACACCGCCGCTCTGCACCTGATGCGCACCGGCGCGGCGGGCGTCCTCGTCGGCTTCGGCGGCGGCGCCGCGCACACCACCCGCAACGTCCTCGGCATCCAGGTCCCGATGGCGACCGCCGTCGCCGATGTCGCGGCCGCGCGCCGCGACTACCTGGACGAGTCCGGCGGCCGCTATGTGCACGTCATCGCCGACGGCGGTGTCGGCTGGTCGGGCGATCTGCCGAAGGCGATCGCCTGCGGCGCCGACTCCGTGATGATGGGCTCCCCGCTCGCCCGCGCCACCGACGCGCCGGGCCGCGGGCACCACTGGGGCATGGAGGCCGTGCACGAGGACGTGCCGCGTGGCAAGAAGGTCGACCTGGGCACGGTCGGCACCACCGAGGAGATCCTCACCGGCCCCTCGCACAGCCCCGACGGCTCCATGAACCTCTTCGGCGCCCTGCGCCGCTCGATGGCCACGACCGGCTACAGCGAGCTCAAGGAGTTCCAGCGCGTCGAGGTCACGGTGGCGGACGCGCAGCACAAGCGCTGAGGTCTTCTCGTACGGGGGTGGGCTTCCGCTCGTACGCACGGAAGGGGCCCGCACCGCCAACCGGCGGATGCGGGCCCCTTCTGTGTGTGCTGCCGTGGGTCAGCCGCCGGCCTTCTTGGCGGAACTGAAGCCGACGAAGCCGCCGATGGCGAGGAAGAGGAACGCCATCGGGGCCGAATCCTCCGACCACACGTCGAAGGCGTTGAGCTCCTCGTGCGTGACGAACTCGGTCCAGGACAGATCGGCTCCGAACTGGGCCTCGAAGAAGTGGCTGGCGACCAGGCACAGGCCGAAGATCTGGCCCATGTAGACACCCGCGACGGCGAGCACCGCGCTGACGATGGGCAGTACGGGGTTGCGGCCGCCGAGCTTGCCGACCGCGAAGCCGACCAGGGCGCCGACACCGACGGCCACGTAGCCGATCTCGGTGTAGCCGCCTTCGTCGTCCGCGAAGGCGCGCATCAGACCGCCGTACGCGGCTGCGCCGACGATCATCGCCACCAGGCCCACGAGGACGGCGAGCGCCACGTTGCCGGTGCGCGGGGCGGGCGGGGCCGGCGGGGCGGGCTGGAACGGGGCCTGCTGGCCGAACGGGTTGCCGCCCGCAGGCTGCTGCGGCGGCGGGTACTGCTGAGACATGCGGGTGATCCCCCCCAAGAACGGTTGCGCACACTCGTCCGAGAGCGGCGCACACCAGTACGACGAACGACGCCGCAGGCTAGCAGCCGCTTGCAACGGGGCCCAGCGGTTACCCGGCACCTCCGCAGCTACCCGGCGCCCCGGCCGGCACCGGGCGCCGCGGGTGTCGCCACGCGTCCGCCTCGGCGTCGAGGTCCTCGTCCGCGAGGCGCTCGGCGTCGGTGCGTGCCTGGCGCAGCCACCTCTCCCGTACGAGCAGGCGCAGGGCGCGGAGGAACCTCAGGTGCGCAGCCATGCGTTCACGGTAGGCCCGTGCGCCACGCCCGTGCAGCGAATATCGCCAAGGGGCCCCGCCTACAACCGGTGTGCCGCCCCCACCGGCGTGACCCCCCGCGTGTCAAGGAGCAGCTGGGCCTTCACCGCCAGGCCCTGCAGGTCGTACGTGCGGTGGGGCTGGAGCAGGAGGGTGAGGTCGGCGGCCGCGGCGGATTCGTAGAGGGTGTCGGCGCGCGGGACCGGGTGGCCGAGGACGCGCCAGTGCGGGATGTGCGGGTCGTGGTAGCTGATCGAGGCGCCCATCTGCATGAGGCGCGTGGCGATCTCCTCGGCCGGGGTGCCTTCCTGGTCCGCGATGTCCGGCTTGTAGGTGACGCCGAGGAGGAGGATCCGCGCGCCGCGGGCCGATTTGCCGTGCTCGTTGAGGAGCATGGCGGCGCGCTGGATGACGTACTGCGGCATCCGCTGGTTGACCTCCTGCGCCAGGCCGACCAGGCGCAGCGGATGGCCGGGGGCGTGGGCGGTGTGCGGGAGGTACGCGGGGTCGAGGGCGGGCGCGTGCCCGCCGACGCCGGGTCCGGGGCGGAAGGCCTGGAAGCCGTAAGGCTTGGTCTCGGCGCAGCGGATGACGTCCCACAGGTCGACGTCGAGGTCGTGGCAGAGCACCGCGAGCTCGTTGACGAGGGCGATGTTGACGTGCCGGAAGTTGCTCTCCAGGAGGTGTGTCGCCTCCGCCTCGCGCAGGCCGCGGGCGCGGACGACCTTCTCGGTGAGCCGCCCGTAGAACGCCGCCGCCGATTCCGTGCAGGCGGGGGTCAGGCCGCCGATCACCTTGGGGGTGTTGGTGTAGCCGTGGGTGCGGTTGCCGGGGTCGAAGCGGCCGGGGGAGTGGGCGAGGTGGAAGTCGCGGCCCGCGGTGAGGCCGGAGCCTTCTTCGAGCAGGGGGCGCAGGAAGTCCTCGGTGGTGCCCGGGTAGGCGGGCGATTCGAGGATGACGGTGGTGTACGGCCGCAGCCGCGGTGCGAGCGCGCGGGCCGCTTCGGCCAGCTGGGTGAGGTCGGGGGTGCGGTCGGCGCCGAGCGGGGTGGGGGCGCAGAGCACTGCGGTGCGGACCCGGCCGAGTCCGGTGGGGGTGGCGGCGGGGCGGAAACCGGTCGCGAGCATCCGGCGCAGTTCGGCGGCGGTCAGGGCGCCTTCGCCGGCGGGGAGGCGTCCGGCGGCGAGTTCTGCGGCGCTCTCCTCGGGGTGCCGCGGCTCGTAGGCGAGGGTTTCGATGCCCGCCGAGACGGCGGCCTGGGCGAGCGGGAGACCGAGATGGCCGAGTCCGACGATGGCGAGATCCGCGGGCATGGCGAGCACCTTCCCCAGTAACCGGAACGGGCGGGACGCGCAAGCCGGGCAGGCAAACGGCTGAGCGCACTGTCAGGTTAGGGGTAAATATGACCGATATGACGGATTAGCGGATCGTGGTTTCGCGAGTGTCGGCAGGTCAGGACAGCGCGCGTGTCGGCAGGTCAGGGCATCCGACGGCCCCCGCACCCCGGACGCCACGGCCCCGGATGGCGGCCGAACCCGGGGAGCGGGTGGTGGCCGAACCCGGCGACTGCGGACAGAATCGACGGTGTGAGCCCGACCACAGGGGCGACGGGAGGCAGCAGTGAGGACAGCGACACTGGGACCGGCCGAGCGGGCGGAGGCCCTCGCGGCCATGGCCGAGCGGGAACTTGACGTGCTGGTGGTGGGCGGCGGCGTGGTCGGCGCGGGAACGGCGCTCGACGCCGTCACCCGGGGCCTGTCGACGGGGATCGTGGAGGCCCGCGACTGGGCCTCCGGCACGTCCAGCCGCTCCAGCAAGCTGATCCACGGCGGCCTGCGCTATCTGGAGATGCTCGACTTCGCGCTCGTGCGCGAGGCCCTGAAGGAACGCGGCCTGCTGCTCGAACGCCTCGCACCGCACCTGGTGAAACCTGTGCCGTTCCTCTACCCGCTGCAGGGCAAGGGCTGGGAGCGGCTCTACGCGGGCTCCGGCGTCGCGCTCTACGACGCCATGTCGATGGCGAAGAGCCACGGCCGCGGCCTGCCCATGCACCGCCATCTGACCCGGCGGCACGCGCTGCGGGTCGCACCCTGCCTGAAGAAGGACGCGCTCGTCGGCGCCCTGCAGTACTACGACGCCCAGATGGACGACGCCCGCTACGTCGCGACCCTGGTCCGTACCGCCGCCTCCTACGGCGCGAAGGCCGCCAACCAGGCCCGTGTCACCGGCTTCCTGCGCGAGGGCGAACGGGTCGTCGGGGCGCGCGTGCAGGACGTCGAGGGCGGCGGCGAGTACGAGATCAGAGCCCGCCAGATCGTCAACGCGACCGGCGTGTGGACCGACGACACCCAGGCCATGGTCGGCGAGCGCGGCCAGTTCCACGTCAAGGCCTCCAAAGGCATCCACCTGGTCGTGCCCAAGGACCGGATCAACTCCACCACCGGGCTGATCCTGCGTACCGAGAAGAGCGTGCTCTTCGTGATCCCCTGGGGCCGGCACTGGATCGTCGGCACCACCGACACCGGCTGGGACCTCGACAAGGCCCATCCGGCGGCCTCCAGCGCCGACATCGACTACCTGCTCGAACACGTCAACTCGGTGCTCGGCGTACCGCTCACCCGCGATGACGTGCAAGGCGTGTACGCGGGCCTGCGGCCCCTGCTCGCCGGGGAGTCGGATGCCACCAGCAAGCTCTCGCGCGAGCACACCGTGGCCCACCCCGTGCCCGGCCTCGTGGTGGTCGCGGGCGGCAAGTACACGACGTACCGGGTGATGGCGAAGGACGCCGTCGACGAGGCCGTGCACGGGCTCGACCAGCGCGTCGCCGAATGCGTCACCGAGGACATCCCGCTGCTCGGCGCCGAGGGCTACAAGGCGCGGTGGAACGCGCGGGCCCGGATCGCCGCCCGGACCGGACTCCATGTCGTACGCGTCGAACACCTCCTGAACCGCTACGGATCGATGACGGAGGAACTGCTCGAACTCATCGCCGCCGACCCCTCGCTCGCCGATCCGCTGCCCGGCGCCGACGACTACCTGCGGGCCGAGATCGTCTACGCGGCCTCGCACGAAGGCGCCCGGCACCTCGACGACGTCCTGACCCGCCGCACCCGGATCTCCATCGAGACCTTCGACCGCGGTACCCGCAGCGCGCGGGAGTGCGCCGAGCTCATGGCCAAGGTGCTCGGCTGGGACAAGGACCAGGTCGAACGGGAGGTCGAGCACTACGAGAAGCGGGTGGAGGCGGAACGCGAGTCGCAGCTGCAGCCGGATGACCTGACGGCGGACGCGGCACGGCTGGGGGCGCCGGAGATCGTGCCGCGGTGACGCGTCCCGGTCGAGGCTCCGGATAGCCGGGGCCGCGGCATGCGTCCCGCCCGGCGTGAGGGACAATGGTCCTTCTGCCAGGGCGGGTTGATTGCAGAGGGGACGCATGTCGGAGGGTGAGCGGTCCGAGGAGGCCCGTCAGGGAGAGAACACGCGGCTGATCGCCGGGCGCTACCGGCTCGGCGACGTGCTCGGGCGCGGCGGCATGGGCACCGTCTGGCGAGCCAGTGACGAGACGCTGGGGCGGACGGTGGCCGTCAAGGAACTGCGCTTCCCGTCCAGCATCGACGAGGACGAGAAGCGCCGGCTGATCACCCGCACCCTGCGCGAGGCCAAGGCCATCGCGCGGATCCGCGACCACGGCGCCGTCACCGTCTTCGACGTGGTCGACGAGGACGACCGGCCCTGGATCGTCATGGAGCTGATCGAGGGCAAGTCGCTCGCCGAGGTCATCCGCGAGGACGGCCGGCTCACCCCGAAGCGCGCCGCCGAAGTCGCCCTCGCCGTCCTGAACGTGCTGCGCAGTGCGCACAAGCAGGGCATCCTGCACCGCGATGTGAAGCCCTCCAACGTACTCATCTCGGACGACGGCCGCGTCGTCCTCACCGACTTCGGCATCGCCCAGGTCGAGGGCGACCCGTCCATCACCTCGACCGGCATGCTCGTCGGCGCGCCCTCCTACATCTCGCCAGAACGCGCCCGCGGCCACAAGCCCGGCCCCGCGGCGGACCTGTGGTCGCTCGGCGGTCTGCTGTACGCGGCGGTAGAAGGCACCCCTCCGTACGACAAGGGCTCGGCGATCGCCACGCTCACCGCGGTGATGACCGAACCGCTGGAGCCGCCGGAGCACGCGGGCAATCTCGACAAGGTGCTCTACGGGCTCCTGGAGAAGGACCCGGACCAGCGCCTCGACGACGCGGGGGCGCGGGCGCTGCTGCTCGATGTGATCCATGCGCCGGAGCCGGTGGACGAGAAGCCGGTGCTGCCGGTGTCGGAGGAGACCAAGGTCGTCCCGCTTCCGGAGGAGCCGAAGGCGCCCGCCGCCCCGGCGGCTTCCGGTGCGGCCGTATCCGGTGCGTCTGCTGCGGGTGGGGCGTCCGCCGGTGCGGCAGTTGCCGGTGGTGCTGCGGGTGGTGGTGCTGCGGGTGGTGGTGCTTCGGGTGGTGGTGCTTCGGGTGGTGTGGCGGGCAAGGCGGCGCCGGCTGCCGTCGGCGCGGTCTCCGAGACCTCGGTCAGTGACCCCGCGGCGGCCAAGGCATCTGCCGCCGCCGTGAGTTCATCCGGAGGCGCGGGCCCCGCGAAGCCGCCGAAGGCCTCGCTCGGGGACGTGGTGCCGAAGCGTACGCAGCTGATCGTGGCCGTCTTCGTGGCGCTTGCCGTGCTCGGCACCGTGATCGGGTTCGCGGTCAGCGGCGGGGACGAGGCCGATGGCGGCGGGCGCGAGAACACCGCCGCGAGCGCCGGGGCCGAGGGCGGGAGCGGCAAGGACGGGACCGACGGCGGCAAGACCGATGGCGGCAAGGGTGAGGAGCAGGAAGGCGGCTCCGGGACGGACTCCGGCGAGGGCGAGGGCGAGGGAGACGGCAAGGGCGACGGGGACGGCGAAGGCGACACCGGCGGTGCGAGTGGTCAGGACAGCCTGCCCGCCGGGTTCCGGCAGGTGACGGACGAGCGGTTCAAGTTCACGATGGCCATGCCGGAGAACTTCCGCCGCACCGCGATCGCCGGTCAGAACTCCGGCGGCATCTACAGCGCCGACGGCGGATTCCCGCGGATCCAGGTGGACTTCAACGCGAGCCCCGCCGACGACGCCGCGGCCGCGTGGCGTTCGCTCGCCCCCGCCGTGGCAGGCTCCAGCACCAACTTCAAGCTGCTCGGCATCCACAAGGTCGACTACAACGGCTATCCCACCGTCGCCGACTGGGAGTTCGAGCGCGACCAGCAGGGTCAGCGGATCCGGATACTCAACCGCGGCTTCAAGGCCGACGCCACCCACGGCTATGCGATCATGATCAGCTGCAAGGCGAGCGAATGGGACGGCGCGGAGTGCCGTCAGCTGCGCAAGACGGCCTTCGGGACCTTCGAGCCGCGCGACTGAGCCAGCCGGAAGCTCCCAGGGATCGGGCCGCGGGTTCGTGAGACCTGCCGCGTACGTCGGTGCGGCCACGTATCGTGAGAAGCCGCGGACCGTACGCAGCCGCAACGTGCCGGATTCCGACCGGAGTTGACGGGTTTGTGCGGTGTGCGGCACAGGTATCGGCGGTGCGCGCGCTGACGGGGAGGCGACGTGGACGACTATGCGGGACGGGTGCTGGCCGACCGCTACCGCCTGCCGCTGCCCCCTTCGGACGCGTACGAATTCGCGGAGACACGCGCCTTCGACACGCACAGCGGCCTTGAAGTCCTCGTGCGGCAGGTGCCGTTGCCGGAGGTCGTCGAGGCGGAGGTGATCGAGGAGCCGGGCGCGCAGGCGTGGCCGTACGGGAACGGCCCCCGCAACCCGGCCGATCCCCGCGACCCCGGCAGCTCCCGCAACCCCCGCAACCCCCGCAACTTCCGTACGGGCAGGACCCCCGGCGATCCGGCCGTACGGCGGGCGATCGAGGCGGCCGAGGCGGCGGCGCGGATTCCCGACCACCCCAGGCTCGACCAGGTCTTCGACGTGTTCGCCGAGGACGGCTCGCTGTGGATCGTCAGCGAGGTCGTCGAGGCCCGCCCGCTGGCCGCACTGCTCGCCGAGCGCCCGCTGAACCCGTACCGCGCGGCGGAGGTGGCCTCCGACGTGCTCACCGCGCTGCGCGCGCTGCACGCGCACGGCTGGGTGCACCGCAACATCACCGTACGTACGGTCCTGGTCTGCGACGACGGCCGGGTGATGCTCACGGGCCTCGCCGCGGGCGCCGCCGAGGAGGCGCTCTGCGGCTACGACCCGGTCCCGGACGCGACCGGCGGCTTCGACGGCCGCGCGGCGGGCGAACCGGCGGCCGGCGCGGTCCCGCAGCCCCCCGCAGGCCCGGGCACGGCGGCCCCGGACGGCCGCGCGACGTACTCCGGCGAACGTCCCGCACTGCCCGGACCACGGGAGCAGTCGGACGGGGCCGCGGGCGGCGGAGCCGGTGGCGGAGGGACGTGGGGCGGCCAGTCGGCCGGATACGGCGCCGCTTCGGGTGGTCAGCCGGCCGGTGACGGGGGTGCGGCCGGGAGCGGTGGTGGGAGTGGCGGTACGAGGGCGGGGTCGGGGCGTCCGGAGCAGTACGGACAGCCGGGGCGGGCCCTGCCCGCCGGTGATGTCCGGGCCGCGCGGGCCGGGGCGATCGCGGCGTACCGCGCCGGGGTGCGCTCCGCGGCGGCGGCCCGCACGCTGCCGCCGGGCGGTGCGGCCGGTGAAGCGGTGCCGGGCGGCACCCAGCAGTCCGCCCCGACGCCACCGGGGCGGATAGCCGACCCGTACGGAGTCGCGGGACGCCCCGGTGCACGGCCCGCCCCCCAGGTCAGGCACCTCTCGGCGGGACCGGCGGCCACGGAGCGGGAGGACCGGGACGTCCGGGTGGACGGTGCGACGGGCGGCGCGGCGTACGGTGCGGCAGGCGGCACGCCCTCGCACCCGTCCGACGGGCCCGGACACCAGGCCGCCCCCGAGGCCGCTCCGTCCGGGGTCGCCTGGCACGGCGCCGCCCGGCGCATCCCCGGACAGCTGCAGCATCCGGACACCGCGGACGGCGACGGGCTCCCGGGCCGGGCGGTCAGCGGACCGTCCCCGGCGGCCGACGGCCGCTTCCCCGGCCCGGCTACCGGAAGCCCGCACCCCGTCGACGACCCGGACGACCCCCAAGCCCCCGACGCCCCCCAAGCCCCCGACGCCCCCTCCCGCTGGGACGAACTGGCCGGTGTCGGCCAAGGTGGTGCGCGGCGCGCCACTCCGCTGGAGCTGGAGCGCGCGCGGCAGGCAAGGATGACCGTGGTCGGGGCCGTGACCGAGCGCTGGGCGCCCGAGCAGGCCGGGCCCGTGCACGAGAACTGGCAGCTGGCCGCCCCCATCGGCCCCGCCACCGATCTGTGGGCGCTCGGCGCGCTGCTCTTCCGCGCCGTGCAGGGCCATGCGCCCTACCCGGAGGACAGCGCCTACGAGCTCGTCCAGCTGGTCTGCGCCGAACCGCCCGCCTTTGCCGAGGAGTGCGGCCCGCTGCGCCCGGTCGTCGAATCGCTGCTGCGCCAGGACCCCACCGAGCGCCCCGACATAGAGGAACTCCGCGGCTGGCTGCGTTCCCTCGTGCGCTCGGCCCCCGAGGCCGAGGCGGGCGCGCATGTCGTCCCGGCCCCCGCGTACGACCGCACCCGGCTGCCCGTCGTACGGCGCCGGGGCGAACTGGTCCGCAGGCGCCGCGGCCGCCGGGGCGGCAAGGACGTGCAGGGACGGCAGAAGGACGGGCAGAACAAGCCGAAGCAGCAGAAGCAGCGGCACAAGCACACGCGCGGCAACGGCCGCGCCCCCGAGCGCGCCGGGCGTGAGCGCATGTCGCCCTCGGCCCAGAAGTGGGAGCGAAGACAGCAGCGCCAGATGCGGCAGTTGAGCCACGACCGGCCGGGCGGCAGCGGCGGCCCGAGACGGCTCGGGCGGGTGCTGCTGCTCCTGGTGCTGCTCGGGGTCGTCGCAGCGATGGCGTACGCGATGTACTTCATGCCGAAGGCCGATACGGCGGACAAGGGCGCGGGCTCGGGCTCGGGCGACCGCAGGGATCCGGCGGGCTCGGCGAGTTCGGCGCCGCAGGAGCCGGGAGGCGGGAAGCGCGAGTCGCCCGGCGACGGCGGTGGCGAGCCCCCGAAGGAGTCCGGGGAGCCGCCGAAGGAGACGGAGGGGCCCGCCGAGGAGACCGGCGCGCCTGCGGACGGCCTGCCCGAGGGCTTCGTTCTGCGCAAGGACACCGAGGGCTTCCGGCTCGCGGTCGCCTCCGGCTGGGACCGCAGTCCGGCCAACGGCCGTGGCCAGGTCGTGTACAGCGGCGGCGGCTTCTCCCTCACCGTGGTCCCCGGCCGCGACAGCACCGAGGACTACGGCGACGATCCGCTCGCCTACCAGCGTGAGGACGAGCGCGAGCTGCAGCCGTTCCGCGATTCCACCTGGGCGACCTCCGGCGGCCTGCGCCGCGTCGAGGTGGGCGGGCAGGTGCGGGCCGAGGGCCAGTTCACCTGGGACGAGGGCGGCCGGAAGCTGTATGTGCGCAATGCGGCCATCATCGTCGACGGCGCCTACCACGTCGTCCTCGTCAAGGGCCCCGAGGCCGAGCGGGACGAGGTGACCCGCTTCTTCGAGCAGGCGGTGGACACGTACGAAGCCACGCGCTGAACCGGCGATCGGGGGCGGCGTCCCTCGCTCGCGTGAGGCCGGTCCGTACGGCACCAGGCCCGATTTCATGCGGCTTAGGGTGTGATGCCCGCCCGGTAAGTCCATCGAAAACCCCCGGCTCGGTCACGGCTCCGTGACCGAACTGGATTCCGGCATGGCCGACACGATAGGGATGTGCTCATGAGCAATGACGGGGGAGCGCCCTTCCCGAACGGTGAGCCGACGAGTTTCGGGCTGCAGCAGCCGCAGCAGCCGCAGCAGCCGCACGGTCAGGGGTCCGTACCGCCGTACGGTCAGGGGCCCGTACCGTCGTACGGCCAGGACCCCCGCCAGGCGCAGGGCGGCGGCCCCGGACAGCCGCAGAACCCTTACGGCGGCGGCCCGCACCCCGGCGACCCGTACGCCCCCGGCAGCGTCAACCCGTACTCCCGGCCCACGGCCCCGACCCAGGCGCACCCGGCCGGACCCGCCTCCCCCGAGGCCCCGCAACCGCCGGTCGCGCCGGGCGGCGCCCCCGCGCAGCCTCCGCTGCCGACCCAGGTCGTTCCCGACCCCGAGCCGGATCCGGGCGCGGGCCGCCTGATCGCGGGCCGCTACCGGCTGCTGTCGAAGCTCGGGCACGGCGGCATGGGCACGGTGTGGCGCGCCAAGGACGAGACCGTGGACCGTGAGGTCGCGGTCAAGGAGCCGCGCGTACCGGAGCATCTGCCGGAGCGTGAGCGCGCCACCGCCTTCGAGCGGATGCGCCGTGAGGCCCGCGCGGCGGCCCGGCTCGACCACCCGGCCGTGGTCAATGTGCACGATGTGGCGGTCGAGGACGGCCAGCCGTGGATCGTCATGGAGTTCGTGCAGGGCCGTTCGATGGGCGCCGCGCTCCAGGAGGGCACGCTCGGCGCCCGGGAGGCGGCCCGTGTCGGCCTCGAAGTGCTCGGCGCCCTGGAGGCAGCGCACCAGGCGGGCATCCTGCACCGCGACGTGAAGCCCGACAACGTGATGCTCGGCCGGTACGACCGGGTCGTGCTCACGGACTTCGGGATCGCCCAGATCGAGGGCGAGACCAATCTGACCGACACGGGCGGCTTCGTCGGCTCGCCCGAGTTCATCGCCCCCGAGCGGGTCCTCGGCCAGCGTCCCGGCCCCGCCTCCGACCTCTGGTCGCTCGGTGTCGTCCTGTACGCGGCCACGGAGGGCGTCTCGCCGTTCCGCCGCAGCAACACCCCGGCCACGCTGCAGTCCGTCCTCAACGCGACCCCCGCCGCCCCGGCCTCGGCGACCGGCCCGCTCGCCGAGGCGATCAACGGCCTGCTGCAGAAGGACCCGGCGCACCGCCCGGACGCGGCGACCGTACGGCGCCTCCTGGAGGAGGCGGTCCGGCCACCGCTCCCGCAGCCGGCCACCCAGCTGATGACCGCATCGGGCGGTGTCCCCGGCCCCACGGACGGCATCCGCGTCGGCAGGAAGCTGCTGTACGGGGCGGGCGCGGCCTTCCTCGCGCTGGTGCTCGCGCTCGGTGTGGCGGTCGCGGATCCGTTCGCCGGGGGAGCGGAGGACGGCGCCTGGTACACCCCGAAGTTCCCCAAGGCGATCGGCGCGAGCGTCGAGGTGCCCGAGGGCTATGTCGAGTCGGACAAGCCGGACAAGTACGAGGACGACGAGTACTGGCTGCAGTACAGCGACGTCAGCTGGTCGATCAGCGTCCACCTCGAGCATCTGCGCAAGGACGAGGACAAGAGCGGCCGGATCGCGGGAACGGCGAGCGCCCAGGCCAACGCCGATGCGGAGAAGATCAGGCAGGGCACGTCCTCGGAGTTCGATTCCGACGAGGCCGAGGTGAAGACCAAGGTCACCGACTACGAGGGCAAGGAGGCGGCCGAGAACCTGGTCACCTTCAAGACCGAGTCGGGTGCGCCGCGCGAGGTGCGGATCATGTACTACCGGGCGAAGAACGGCGATATGTACCGACTGCGCATCTGGTACCCGGGTGCGGGTGATCTCGTCGAGCGCGGCCGTGAGGTCGCCGAGCACGCGGTAAAGACCCTGAAGGTCGTCAATCCCTGACTGAAGTCCCTGACTGAAATCCCTGACTGAGCCCGTGACAACCCGCTGATCAGGGCCTTTGCTGCCAGCAACCACTGGCAGGGTGTGCGGACCCCGTGAAGCCCCGTTACCGACGGGTACACAAACACGTCCCGGAGCCGTACGCTCACGCTCATGACGGACGCCCAGGCCCCTGAGAAGACCGGCACCAACCCGGTTGCCCCCGCACCCGCGGGCGCACGCACCGCCGCCGACGTGGTCACGCCCGAGCTGATCGCGCAGCTCACCCGTGACGTCGTCGGCTCCGGCCGCACCGCCAACCACACCCCGTACACGGGCGAGAAGCTGGCGGATCTGCCCGAGTCCACGCCACAGGACGTGGCCACGGCGTTCGAACGGGCCCGCGCGGCCCAGCGCGTCTGGGCCGCGACGCCCGTGCGCAAGCGCGCCGCCGTACTCCTCCGCTTCCACGACCTGGTGCTCGCGCGGCAGGCCGAGGTGCTCGACCTGATCCAGCTGGAGACCGGCAAGGCGCGCCTGCACGCCCACGAGGAGGTGCAGGCCGTCGCCGTCGCTGCCCGGCACTACGGCCGCAAGGCCCCCTCGTACCTGCGTCCGAAGCGCCACACGGGCGCGGTGCCGACGCTCACCAAGGTCACCGAGATGCGCCACCCGCGCGGCGTCGTCGGCCAGATCGCCCCGTGGAACTACCCCCTGGAACTCTCGGTCGGCGACGCGCTCCCGGCCTTCGTCTCGGGCAACGCGGTCGTCATGAAGCCCGACACCGAGACCTGCCTGACCGCCCTGTGGGCCCGCGACCTGCTCATCGAGGCCGGGCTTCCGGCCGAGGTCTTCCAGGTGGTGCTCGGCGAGGGCCCGGTCGTCGGACCCGAGGTGGTCAAGCACGCCGACTACGTCTCCTTCACCGGCTCCACCCGCACCGGCCGCGAGGTCGCGCAGGGCGCGGCGGCCCGGCTCGTCGGCGTCTCCCTGGAACTCGGCGGCAAGAACGCGATGCTGGTGCTCAAGGACGCCGACCTCGACAAGGCCGCCGGGGGCGCCGTCCGTGCCTGCTTCTCCTCGGCCGGCCAGCTCTGCATCTCCATCGAGCGGCTCTACGTGCACGAGTCGATCGCCGACGACTTCCTGCAGCGCTTTGCCGCCCGGACCAAGGCCATGCGCCTCGGCAACTCCCTCGCCTACGGGGCCGACATGGGCTCCCTGGTCGGCGAGCGCCAGCTGGAGACCGTGACCCGCCACGTCGACGAGGCCGTCGCCAAGGGCGCCACCGTCGTCGCAGGAGGCACGGCCCGCCCCGACATCGGCCCGTACTTCTACGAGCCCACCATCCTCGACGGCGTCGAGGCACCCATGGCGGTCTGTGGCGAGGAGACCTTCGGCCCCGTCGTCTCCGTCTACCGCTTCAGCGACGAGGACGCGGTCATCGACGAGGCCAACTCCACCGCGTACGGCCTCAACTCCTCGGTCTGGACGAAGGACGCCCGCCGCGGCCGCGAGGTCGCCGCACGCCTGCGCACCGGCACCGTCAACATCAACGAGGGCTACGCCCCCGCCTACGGCAGCGTCCAGTCGCCCATGGGCGGCATGAAGGACTCCGGGCTCGGGCGGCGGCACGGCTCCGAGGGCATCCTCAAGTACACCGAGGCGCAGACCGTGGCGCACCAGCGGATCATGCCGATGGCGCCGTCGTTCGGGATGAACGACGAGAAGTACGCGGCGTTCATGAGCCGCAGCCTGCGTGCGATGAAGGCGCTGAGGCTGCGATGAGCGACGAGACGCGAGCGGACGCGGCAGCGGCCACGGACGGAGCAGGGGCCGTGGACGACGCCGGGGCCGTGGGCGAGGCGGCGGCCGTGGGCGAGGCGGCGGCCGTCGAATACGACTACGACGTCCTGGTCATAGGCTCCGGCTTCGGCGGCTCCGTATCGGCCCTGCGCCTCACGGAGAAGGGCTACAAGGTCGGCGTCCTGGAGGCGGGCCGCCGCTTCACGCGCGAGGAACTGCCCCGCAACTCCTGGGACCTGAAGAACTACCTGTGGGCCCCGGCCCTCGGCCTCTACGGCATCCAGCGCATCCACCTGCTCGGCAACGTGATGGTGCTCGCGGGCGCCGGCGTCGGCGGCGGCTCGCTCAACTACGCCAACACCCTCTACGTACCGCCGAAGCCGTTCTTCGACGATCCGCAGTGGGCGTCGATCACCGACTGGCAGGACGAGCTCAAGCCGTACTACGACCAGGCGCAGCGCATGCTCGGCGTCCGCCTCAACCCGACGATGACGCCCTCGGACGTCCATCTGAAGGCGACCGCCGAGGCGATGGGCGTCGGCGACTCCTTCCACATGGCGCCCGTCGGAGTCTTCTTCGGCGACGGCGAGGACGCCGAGGGAGCCTCGAAAGCCGCCCCCGGTACGGAGGTCGAGGACCCGTACTTCGGGGGCGAAGGCCCCTCCCGCAAGGCCTGCACCGAATGCGGCGAATGCATGACGGGCTGCCGGCACGGCGCGAAGAACACCCTCAACGAGAACTATCTGCACCTCGCCGAGAAGGCGGGCGCGGTCATCCACCCGATGACCTCCGTCGTCTCCCTCACCGAGGACGCCCAGGGCGGCTACGCGGTCGCGACCCTGCCCACCGACAGGAAGCGCAAGGGCGCGGGCCGCGTCTTCCGCGCGCGGCGCGTCGTCGTGGCGGCCGGTACGTACGGAACGCAGACCCTTCTGCACCGCATGAAGGACACGGGCCTGCTCCCGCGCCTCTCGCCCCGCCTCGGCGACCTCACCCGCACCAACTCCGAGGCCCTGGTCGGCGCCCAGACCGACAACCGCCGCTACCGCAAGCGCCACGGCGTCCCCCGCGTGGACTTCACCCAGGGCGTGGCGATCACGTCCTCGATCCACCCGGACGGCGACACCCACATCGAGCCGGTCCGCTACGGCAAGGGCTCCAACTCGATGGGCAACCTGACCATCCTCCAGGTCCCGTACTCCTCGCGGCGGGTCCTTGCCTGGCTCGGCAACACCGCCCGCCACCCCATCCAGTCCCTGCGCTCCCTCTCCGTCCGCCGCTGGTCCGAGCGCAGCATGATCGGCCTGGTCATGCAGTCCCTGGACAACTCGCTGACCACGTACCGCAAGCCGCGCGGCATCGGAAAGGGCCTGCTGACCGCCCGCCAGGGCCACGGCGCCCCGAACCCCAACCAGATCGAGACGGCCACCCGTGCCGCCACCCTCCTCGCCAAGGAGATCAACGGCTTCGCGGGCTCCAACATCGGCGAGTTGATGGGCACCCCGCTCACCGCGCACTTCCTGGGCGGCTGCCCCATCGGTGACTCCGCGGAAACCGGCGTCATCGACCCGTACCACCGGCTGTACGGCCACCCGGGCATCTCCGTCGTCGACGGCGCGGCGGTCTCCGCGAACCTGGGCGTGAACCCGTCCCTGACGATCACGGCGCAGGCCGAACGGGCCATGTCGCTCTGGCCCAACAAGGGCGAGGAGGACCCGCGTCCGGCCCAGGACGCGGCCTACGAACGCCTCGCCCCGGTCGCGCCGAAGTCCCCGACGGTCCCCGACACGGCCTTCGGCGCGCTGCGTCTGCCGTTCCTGGGCATCCCGAAGGTCCGCCCACCGCAGCCGTAACCGGCTCCTTCGGACCCGTACAACATCGAGGACCTGCGCCCCCCTCCGAGCGCAGGTCCTCAACGGGTTCGTGTGCCCGACGCGTTACGCGGCGTCGGCACCCTTACGCCGGCTCACGGCGAAGACGACACCGGCACCGGCGACGACGGTGATACCGCCGACGAGGCCGATGACGGGCAGCTGCGAGCTGGAACCGGTGGCGGCGAGGTTGCCCTCGATCTTCTTCTCCGGGCTGGTCTTCGCCTCGGGCTTGATCTTCACGGGCGGCTTGCCGGTCTGGGGCTTGGCATCGTTGCCGCCCGGCTCCTTGGCGCCGGCGGCAAGGATCTTGAAGTTGTACCAGCTCTCGTTGAGGAAGCAGTCCTCGTTTTCGCCCTCGTAGTAGATGCCGAAGGCGATGGCCACCGCAGAACCGGCGGGCGCGGCACCGGAGACGCTCAGGCGCAGCTTGAGGTCGACCTTCTCACCGGCCTCGACGGGCAGCCACCCTTCGATGTAGCCGCCGTCGGACAGGTTGCTGTCCCACTGGTTCGTGGTGTAGTTGAAGTATTCGATCTTCGCGTACTTCGAGGCGAGCTCATTGCCGCCGAACTCACTCTCGAGGTCCTTCTTGTACAGCAGCGTGGCGCCGAGGAAGGCCTCCTCACGGTCCTGGCCCTTGCTGTTGTCGAGGTGGAGGCCGAACTCCTTCCAGCCCGAGCCGGCGACAACCTGAGTCGGAAGGCCGGACAGGGAAGCGGTGAAGTCGGCGTCCGCGCAGATTGGAGCTTCTTCCTCGTCCTGCCCGTCGTCCGGGGTGGTGCCGTCGTCGGGCTTGGTGCCGTCGTCGGGCTTGGTGCCGTCGTCCGGGGTGGTGCCGTCGTCGGGCTTGGTGCCGTCGTCGGGCTTGGTGC
>NZ_JBLMKT010000029.1:0-354508 GCF_047779955.1 Streptomyces lothianensis
ACCTTCAAGGCCGAACTGATCGAGATGCAGAGCCCCTGGAAGGACGTCGACCAGGTCGAGCGGGCCATCTTCCAGTGGATCACCTGGTACAACGAAGAACGCCTCCACTCCGCGCTCGACTACGTGCCACCGGCCGAGTACGAGGAAGCCTTCTGGCACAGCCAGGAGCAAACCCCGCAGTCCGCCTGAACCAATCAAGATCGGACTCTACGAAACTCGGGGCAGCTCACCCCGCCGTCAGCAGATACCCCAGTTGCCCAGCCATCGCGTCGGGGGAGGCGACTTACGAATGGAGAACCGCCTCCTCGGTCACCGCCAGAAAAACGTGCCCGGATTCGTGGATGATCCGGGACCGCCCGGCTTCCTTGCAGAGGTCGCGGAGCCGGTGAGCCACGGCTTCGCGTGCGGCCTGAGCCGAGGAGGATGGGGAGACTGGCATATGTTGGCGACCGGCGCCGTATTCTCAGCGGATCTTGCATTCATCGTGCGGGACGGCACGGTCCCACACGGCTTGGGACGCAGTGGCCCACAGGCTCACTGCGGGGGGCGCTGGACATTTCGTGGCCGGTGAGGGCGCCGTCGCCGGAGAAGTACCCCCAGCGGATGAGCCGGTCGTCGACGAGCAGTTCCGCGAGCGAGCCATTCGCACGCCATCGCCGCGTGAAGGCGTAGACGCGGTCCCACGCGGGGAACTCGCCCGCCATTGCTCGCCAGGTGATGCCGCCCGCCACCAGATGGCGAACCGTGTCCAACATCTGTCGGTGGCAGTACCCCTCCGGCTGCCCGCCACACCCTCCCCCAGCCACAGCGGCACCGGCAGACAACCGCGCACGAGGGCTCATTCCGTGTCCGCCATGTCCGACGGACAGCGCAGTGCACGTCCAGGGCGATCACCCGCGTTCCCGAACCGGTGAGCGACGCGAAAACACGATGGGGCAGCCCAGTTGAACTCCACGCGCACGAGAGCATAAGACGGCAACAACAGGGCCCCCTGGTGTGCTCCGGCTTCAACAACCATGAGCTGAACTAAAGGCCTTTCCTTCATGCGCACAAGCGGAAAATCACCTGCCAGAGTCGCCACACTCGAACCGATGTTCACCATCATCGGTACGACAACAGCTTCTCACCGTAGCTCTCGACAGTTTCGTCACGCGACCTGGGAGCCTCCACACCCTTGGTGTGCCTTGCTGGGAAACCTGGTCCGACCTGAATGCTGCGTGAGCGGCTGACCTAGAATTGACCAGAGTTCTCAAAGATTCGAGGGTGAGTCCTCATTTTTCGGCCACGAGGGCACGCCGGGCAGCCGCCAAGAAGATGAACCCCTGCTGCGTTCTTGCAGCTTCGGCTGACCTGAACTCCTCCTCACAGGAATCCGGACCAGCGTTGCTTACGGAGCGCAGGCATTCATACCAGGCAGTTCCGGCGCGATCCATGCGCCACATGGCTTCACGGAGCGACTGCACCACGTCCGCCATCTCATTGGGGCCAGCGATACTCACCGCATCCACTGTCTTCGTGAACGTGACCCACCCATGCTGCGCTTCCCGTACATACTGACGGCATTGCTCAGGCGACCTCTCATCAGAGAGCAAGAGATTAACCAGTTTCCACCAGGAGGCAGTTACATGCTTGGACGTCTCAATGCAAGTGAGATACGCCTCACGACGATTCTGTTCGAGTCGATGTTCACGGTCAATGATCTGTTGGCGTCGTTGCTGGGTGTTCTGACTGAGAAATGCGATGAACCCGCTTCCGAGTCCCCCCAGCACCCCGACGGCAGCGCCAATCACCCCTGCCAGCCCTGCGTCCATCACTGCACCCTTTCCAACCTGATGCTCTGGTCCGCCAGTTGGGCTGACAACGTGGTGCGGACTCCGGCAGGCGGCTCTCGACCGGAAGACCGCCTCCACCACAGGCTTCGCATGCTTGTCTACCCGTCCGGTATCGCCGTATCCAGTTCTGTCCAGTGCTTCTTGTGGTCAGGCTCCTGGCCCGCGGCCCCGCAGTGGAGGTCCTCACCGCTGCCGGCGACCCGGGTCTGGGCGCCCAGACCAGCGGCCGGGTGTGAGGCCACCGCACCGCAAGTTCAGGAAGAACTCGCCCGCCACCACGGCCGCCGCGAGCACTTGAGCGACATCGTCCAAGCCTTCGCCGGGCTGCTCACCCACCAGCAGGGCACCGGTACACGAACGTGAACACAAGCGCCGGTCGCTCCGCGGACCGTCGTGGCCGGAGGCACCGTCACCATCCGTGCCGTGCGCCTTCACCGCCACCGGTCAGTCGCCGTCCACGGTCACTGCCGACTCGCGGATGCCGGTGAGCCGGACACATCGTGTGGGCAGCGGTCTGCGGGAGGTGTCGACTCCAGGTTGGCGGTCCACAGCGTGCAGCGATCGTGACGGGCTGTTGCGCAGGGAGGTACGCAGCCACTGCGGGACAAGGATCTCCGCACGGGTTGCGTGCTCCCAGAGGGCCCATTCGGAATCTCCTGCGTGCTCGTGTACAGGCCGCTTGACCGGCTGAGCTGGTGAGCCCGCGGACTGGGGCTATCGTCCAGGCATGCAGCAGCCGACCGCCCGCCCCCCTGATCCTGTTCGCGCTGCGGGATCCGCGCGTGGTGGACATCGTGGGTGGCATGCTGCGCGAGCAGGGGCATGATGTGCTCCACGCCGCGGACGGCCCCGCCGCCCGGCGCGCCATGCGCGCCCGCTGCCCGCAGGGCGTGCTGCTGAGCCTTGATCTGCCCCGGTCTGATCCCTGGCAGCTGCTCACCGAGCTTCGCGCGCACGACCACGGGATGCCCATCGTCGTCACCGCGCCGGTGTACGTGGAGATCGATGCGGCCCGCGCGTACCGTCTGGGCGCTGACGACTACGTCGCCTACGGCCTCTCCAGGGATCAGGGCCTTCCTCGGCTCTCGGCCCGGGTTCCGCCGTCTGCTGCCCTGCCCCGAAGCACCTGGTGGTACGGGATCGACCGGGCATGTCGTGATCGACCGGGCCGCGCACACCGCCACTGTGGCGGGCAGGGCACTCGACCTCAGTCCATTGGAGTTCGATCTCCTCGCCGCCCTGGCCGCCCGGCCCGAGCAGGTGCTGAGCCACGGCCAGTTGCTGCGCGAGGTGTGGGGCGTCTACGGGGACGACGCTCCGGGCCGGGTGAAGTACGCCGTGCTGCGGCTGCGACGGAAGATCGCCGCCGCCACCGGAGGGCGTACCGGTATCTCCACCGTGCGGGGCGTCGCCTACCGCTACCGCCCGGTCGACTGACCCGGCGCGGCCGGGGCCTCCGTCACCTCCCGGCCTGGGACCTTCGTCCTGCTCCCGTTCCTCTTTTCGCTCTTCGCCCGCTCCGCAACCGCGCTGCACCGTTCGTGCACCCCTCCCGCAACCCTGCCACGCCACCGTGGAGGGGTGAAAAGGGGTGAACGGCATGCACTTGGGTGCCATGCGCGTGGTGGCGGTGGTGCCTGCGCACAACGAGCAGGACCGCATCGTCGCCACGCTCGTCGGCCTGTACCGCCAGCGGCACGTCCCGGACCGGATCGTGGTGGTCGCCGACAACTGCACCGACCTGACGGCTGCGCTCGCAGAGCGCTGCGGGGCCGAGGTGTTCGTACCGGTGGACAACCAGGACAAGGCCGGCGCACTCAACCAGGCACTGCTCGGGCTCCTCGACACACTGGGCGAGGACGACCTGCTCCTGGTCCAGGACGCGGACACCGTCCTGAACCCCGGGTTCGTGGCCTGTGCTGTCGATGCCCTCGCTGAGGACGAGGGTGTCGGCGCGGTCGGCGGCATCTTCTTCGGCGAGGAAGGCGGTGGACTGCTCGGGCTGCTCCAGCGGATGGAGTACGAGCGCTACGCCCTGGAGGTGCACCGCAAGGGGAACAAGGCCGTGGTGCTCACGGGCACGGGTACCGGCTTCCGGGCCCGGGTGCTGCGTGAGGTCCGCGCCGCGCGCCGCGCGGGGGTCCTCGGCGGCGGAGACGGCCACTACAGCCTGGCCTCGCTCACCGAGGACGACGAAATCACCAAGGCGGTGAAAACGCTGGGGTACCGCACGGTCTCCCCCGATGCCTGCTGGCTCGTCACCGAGATGATGCCGACGCTGCCCAAGCTCTGGCACCAGCGGATGCGCTGGCAGCGTGGGGCGCTGGAGAACTTGCGCGACTACGGACTGAATCGCGTGACGCTGCCGTGCTTCGGACAGCAGCTGATGCTCGGCGTCGGTGCGCTCGCCCTCTTGCTCTTCCTCACCTTCACGGTCCTGATGCTCGCCTCCCACGGCTGGCAGGGCTTCTCGCCGTTCTGGTCGGCGATCACCCTCCTGTTCGTCCTGGAGCGGACCCTGACGGTCCGCAAGGCGGGCCGCAGGGCCGTGCTCCTCGCCCTGCCGCTCGTCCCTGAGCTGCTGTACGACGTGCTGCGGCAGCTGGTGTTCGTGAAATCACTGATCGACCTGACCTTGCGCCGACAGGAACGCTGGGTCGCCACCCGACGGCCATCGGGCCGTAGAACGGAATCCTCATGTACGGAAAACCCATCGGTGCCGGCGCGGTTGGCGGCGGGGGCGCCGGGCTCGCCGCCACCGGCGGCGGCCTCTCCCCGCTCGCCGCCCTCGGCCTGGTCGTGGCGGCGACCGCTTTGATCGCCGCCGGCCTGGCACTGCGCAGCCTGGCCCCCGTCATCCGCGGCGGCGTTCCAGTCCGGCGCCCCCTGCCGGCCCCGGAACCGACGGGTCCGGACACACCGGCTTCGTCGCCGGGGCGAAGGTGAGGTACCTGCCGGTCTTCAGGCCGTGACCGTCAGAGCAAACATCCCGCGGGACCGGTGCCCGCCCGGCAGTTCCCCGCCCCCGCCCGGCAGGCCTCGCCCGCCGAAGCTCCGGGCGTCACGCCCCAGCACACCACCAGGGACTGCGCGCCGATGGCGACGGGAGGCGGGTCGTTCGGAGTGTGGCGGTCCGCTTTACACCGCGGCGGTCCTACGGCCGACGAGTTTGCCGACCTTGCGGCCTTCTTCCAGGTCACGGTGGGCGATACGGATGTCGTCCAGGGCGTAGGCGTGGACGGGGCCGAGGGTGGCCGTTCCGGTGGCGATCTTGTCGAGGTAGCTCTGCAGGACGGCCGGGGGGAGGTCGGCGGCGTCGCCGGCGTAGGCGGTCAGACGGACGCCGGTGGGCAGGTAGGCAATGGGGTAGAAGTCACGGACCGTCCACTGGTTGGAGAGCATGCCGGTGAAGCAGACCGTGCCGTGGACGCGGGTGGCGCGGAGGGTGTCCGGCAGGGTCGGCGTGCCGACGAGTTCGAGGGCGGCGTGGACGCCCGCTGGGACGACCGCGCGGACCTGGTCGGCGACGGTGCCGTCGTCGACCAGAGGGTGGTCGACGCCGTGCTCGGCGAGAGCCCGGGTGTGGGCCGGATTGCGAGTGGTGGCCAGCACGGTGGCACCGATGTCCTTGGCCAGGCTGGTGGCCGCCAGGCCGAGGGCGGAGGTGCCGCCCCGGATCAGCAGCGTCTGCCCCGGCGCGAGGTCCAGGCCGGTGGTGAGCGAGCCATGTGCGGTTTGCAGGGTCTCGGGCACCGCGCCGAGGGTCTCCCACGGGAGGCTGGAGGTGAAGGGGATGATCTGTGTGCGGGGGACGCAGGTGTACTCGGCGTAGCCGCCGTCGAAGGTGCGGCCCATGCCTCCCATCAGCGCGGCGACCTGCTGTCCAGGTGGCAGTCCTCCGTCCGGGTCGGCGTCGACCGTGCCGACCGCCTCGATGCCGAGCACGCGCGGAAAGGTCACGCCGTCGGCGAGACCGAGACGGGTGTGCAGCTCGGAACGGTTCAGACCGAACGCCTCGACCTTGATTCGCACCCAACCCGGATCAGGCTCGGGGAGCGGCAGCTCCCGCACGTGCAGATTCTCCACCGGCCCGGGGGCGTCGAGGACGGCAGCCTTCATCATCGCGGTCATGGAGACTCCTTGCGCCGGATCAGAGGTGGTCGAGGCGTAGTTCGCACCGCTCGGGGGGTGAGGGCGGCGATGACGGCACCGAACGCGGCAGCCGGTGCGTCGGCCTGTTCGGCCGTGGCGTCAACGGCGAAGTGGTCGCGCACCCCGGCGGCATGCACCGGCTCGTCAGCCGGCCATGGCCTCGCGGACGAGGGCAGTGTCGACGAACTGCTCGAAGCGGACGATCAGTCCGCCACGGACGACGAAGTGGTGGGCGACGCGGACGTTGATCGCTTTGTGGGTGGCCTTGCGGGTGGCGGTGTAGCGGGCGAGGACGACGACATTCTCGCCGTCGACGACGTAGGTGTCGTCGTGGGCGGTCCAGCCGTCCCACTCCTTGGCCAGCTGCTCCATCACGCCTGCGGTGACGCCGTCGGGGGTGCGGTAGGTGCCCGCCAGGGGGAAGCCGGCCATTTCCGTCCACTCCACATCGGGGGCGAGGGTGGCGCGCAGAGCGGCGAGGTCTCCGGCCGCGGAAGCCAGGTACTGGCGTCGTACGACGTCGGCGGGTGCGGAGGAGGTGACGAACTCGCTCATCGTCAGCCCCACTTCATTTCACCCTTGGCGACCTTCGCCCCGAGCTGGGCGGCGATCAGCATGCCGTTGTCGGGGTAACGCTTGACGAGCGCTTCGGTCAGCGCGGCGCCGTCGTCCGCCTTGCCGAGCTCTTCCTCGAAGGCGATGAGGTAGTCGCGGGTATGGGTGATCGCGGAGGCGTCGGCGGCGGTGCCGGGCAGCCGGTGGCCGGGGACGACCAGCTCCGGCTGGAGAGCGGCCATCTCGTCGAGCAGGCCGATCCAGACGGAACGGTCGCCCGGGGTGGGGGTGTCGGCGACCCAGACGTGCTCCTGCTGGAAGAGCAGGACGCCGCCGAGGAGGGCACGGTGCTCGGCCTGCCACAGGTAGTGGCGGTCGGGCAGGCCGGCCGGGCCGCCCCTGAGTTCGAAGCGGTGGCCTTCGAGGGTGAGGGCGCCGGTCAGCGGGGTGAGGTCGACCAGGCGGGTGGGCAGGTTCGGGCCGAGGGCCTCCCATGCCTTGAGTTTGCCCTCGTAGGAGTGCTTGATGTGCTCGATGACGACCGGGGTGGCGACGAAGACGGCGTCGGGGAAGGCGTCGGCGATCACCTCGGCGCCGAAGTAGAAGTCCGGGTCGCCGTGGCTGACGAAGACGGTGGTCAGTTTCTTGCCGGAGTCGAGGATCTCAGCGGCGAGGCGGTGGCCGTCGGCCCGGGTGAAGGCGGCGTCGACCAGCAGGGCCTCCTGCTCACCGGTGACGAGTGTGGCGGTCTTGTTCTTGCTGCCGGCCGGGAAGTCGAGGTCGAGGACCTTGAAGGTGAGGGTGCTCATGCGGGGCCTCCTGGGGAACGGGAATCCAGCGGGTGTGGGGACGGTGGTCAGGGCGCGGTGGTGAGGTCTGCCATTCGCCGGTCGATCTCGTCGGCGGTGGCGTGGCCGTGCGCCAGGACAGCAACGCGTTCGCCGTCGACGGCGAACAGGGTGGGGAAGCCGGTGACGCCCAGCTCGGCGGAGCGGTGGAAGTCGTCCGCCGCCGCGTGGTGCGCCTCGGGCGCGCCGAAGGCAGCCACGACGGCGTCGGCGTCCAGGCCGGCCTCCCCGGCGATCTTCCGGTAGGTCGCGGGGTCGGAGAGGCTGAGGCCGTCGGCGTAGAAGGCGCGCTGGAGGGTGCCGGCCAGTTCCGCTGCGCGGTCGGGGGCCGCCCTGCGCAGGGCGACGAAGCCGCGCGCGGCGGCCTCGGAGTCCATCACGAACGATCCGTCGGCGATCAGTCGCTCGTAGCCCTCGCCGAATTCGGCGCCGGTCAGCTCGGTGATCTGGGCGTTGGAGCCCTGGACGTAGCCGAACTCGCGGATCGGCACCCGGCGTTCCCCGGTGAACAGGCCGCCGGAGATCACCTGGACCGGCAGTTCGGGATGCCGGGAGGCAGCCTCGCGCAGAGTTCCTGAGAACCCGTGTGACCAGCCGCAGTAGGCGTCGAAGACGTAGACGAGCTTCATCGAAGGTCCCGGCAGTGATGTGGCGCCCGCTGAATGCGAGCAGTTCGTCTGACAGAACAGTAACTGACCAGTCAGATATTTTCTCGCCCGTGAGACGTCAGCCACACCGGTGATTCTCATTCCAGTGGATCAGTGAGGCTGCACGGCCGCAGCCGGAGGGGGCCGTTCAGGGCAGGCGAGGCAGAGCATCCCTGGCGGAGTGGCTCAGGATCCGCAGGTCCTCGGCGAACCGCTCCCGGTCCTCGGGCGGCAGCGGCTCCAGGAAGAAACGCCGGATGTTCTCCACATGCACCCGGGACGCCCGCATGGTGGTCTCCTCCCCCAGCCGGGTCAGCCGCACCAGCCGGCCACGCCTGTCACCGGGCTCCTCGATGCGCTCCACCAGCCCGGCCGCCTCCATCCGGTCCACCAGACGCGTCGCCCCACCCGTGGTCAGCACCTGCTCCTGGGCGATGGCCCGCATCTGCAGCCCGGGGTCGCCGGCCCGCCCGAGGATGATCAACACCTCGAACATCAGATGGCTGATGCCGCACTCCAGTTCCAGCGACCGCCCGAGGATGTACCCCAACCTGTTCGCCGCCCCCTGCAACCGCCCGAACGCCAGCACCAAGGCATGGTCCGCAGCCTCCTTCGGCGACGAGATCTCCGCCGGCTCTTCCACGTTCCCACCGCCCGACCAGTCCTCCACACCATGCATCCACCGATCATGCCTTGCGCGGCTTCCGGGCCCCACCCTGCCGGAGAATGCGGAAGGCCCGGATGGTGTCGCCAGCTCCCTCCGCCAGGGCCTCGCCGCCGTCACAGCCGGTCTCACCCTGCCGTGGAGCCCCGGCATCGTCGAAGGCAACGTCAACCATGTCAAAACAATCAAGAGGAGCATGTGTGGCCGAGCCTCGTTCCGGCTCCTCCGGGTCCGTGCCCTCACCCGGTCATGAGTTCGTCGGGCTGAGCTCATACAGTCGGTCCTGTGAACCCTCCAGAGCCAACTGATCCGCAGGCTGAAGCCGCACAAGGCCGTGTCGCTCTCTGGCTCGATCCGCAGGACCTGCGCTGGCTGGCCCACCACTGCTGCTGCACCGACGACACGACAGATGAAGACAGAGATCGTTGCGGGCGCCTCCAGTTCCGCGCCGGCGCCGCCTTGCACAAGAACCGGCACCCTCGCTGAATGCCGGCACACACGTCATCACGGAATCGTGGTCACAGCCCCGTAAGTCACCATCGGGCACCCCATCGCTCGGAGAATCAGCAACGGCCGACTGGCGCTGTTCGCTGCGTCCACTTCGCTCTGCCAAGACGTGAAGCCGACGCTGACGCAGTTCCACATGAAGGCGTTTTTCCACTCCGGGCGGCCCTTCGCCGGGCCGCTCAAGGCGGCGATCACCTTCTCCTGGAAGATCGTGCGTGCTGAGAGACACTCATGTATGAGCGGATCAGGCCGCGTTATGGTGGTCGCCGTCTCGACGGTTCGACGCCCCGGGGTGCTGGTGCACGGTCGCCGTCGGGGCGGCCGACCGCCGGTGCCTGAGGTCGTAGAGTTCAAGGGCCGCCGTGACGAGGAGATACAGCACGGCCATCGTGAGCAGCAGTGCCGTGAAGAACGTCCGGTAGAACTCGATGGTCAATGTGGTCTGCATGACCCCTCCTGAGACTCGCCCTGCCTGCCACTTACAGCCAACATGTCCCGGTGAAGGCGCGCCCGGGGCCATTCGTCCTCAGTGAGGGCCCGAACGGGGCAGCTGGGGGCGTTGCGGCAGGGAGGGGCCGCCCGGTGGCCGAGATACTGGGCCGCGCTCGCCCGGCTGGAGGCCGCGGAGGTCCTGATCGGCGAGTGCATCGAGGCCGGAGGCGCGGGCGGGATGCGGCTGATTCCGGATTGCACGCAGGGACGGCGTTTGCCAAGTTCGATCCCGTCCGCGCTGAACAAGCGGCCCGTGACATCGCCGACGACTCGTCGCGGGAAGCAGGCTTGGCTGAAGTTGCTGTCGCCCTGGCCCGACACGCTCAGAACACCGCCGGAACAAGCCGAGCGTAGAGATTCTGGAAGTCGGCACCCGTGCCGAGGGGCAGTATGGCTACGAAGCCCCGATCCGCGAGATGTCCCAGCGCCTGGAGATGCAGGGCATCACGCCATCGGTTGCCCTGGCAGACCTGGCCGAGGGTCTGGGGAGGCGGGCAGAACCTGATCCCTGGTCAGAGTGCGTAGGGGTAAAGACTGACCTTGTCGCGCGGGACGAAGAGCTCGACCCACGTATCGGCGGCCTCCTCCGGCACCGGATCAGCAAGGTCCAGCAAGATGTTCGTGCCATCGAAGTCCAGCAGGGCAGAGCTGCCTTCCGTGAGGCTCAGCAGTCCCCGCAGAACTACGCAGTGCCCGCCAGTTCGAAGTGCAGGACCGGTACCGACAGCCGGCTTGGCGTTCCGCCCCCCAGACGATGTCCTCGTCGATCGTCCACTCGACGTGGTACTCGCCAGGCTCCGCGTCGCCCTCCCCGCACCACCGGACCGCAGTGTGACCAAATGAGGTCCGGGCATCTGCAAGCCGAGGACTTCCGGGGTACGTTGTGATCTTCACCAGTTCGACCAGCACCGCTCAATCATGCAGCGCCCGCGTTGCTGCCGGAACCCGTGCTGTTCAGGCACGACCTTGCACGTGTGCGGCGGAACATGTGCGCTCTGCTGAAGGTCTTGTTCGAGGTCAGGATGATTGAGCCCTCTTCGTAGCGCTTGGAGATCAACTGAAGGACCAGGATTTGCCTCAGCGCGTTCGAGGGACTGGTAGCCGGCTTCGTCGACGACGAGAACTCCGGGCGGCAGGTAGGTGCGGAGCTTGCTGTTGAGGCGGCCGGCCGCCTCGGCGGCCTTGAGCTGGCGGACCAGGATGACAAGGTCGGCAGGCCGGTGAACCGTGGGGTGCCGTCCTGCAGGTGCTGAGCGTGGTCCCACCATGGAAGAACTTGCCGGCGAGCCCGCCCATCCATGCGGCCCGCCTCAGATCCGCGCCGGAGTGGATCCCTGGTCACCGGCTCAGCCGGGCAGGCCATCTGCGCTCTTCGGACACCCTCCAGGCGGTGCTGGAGGTCCCCGTACGGGGAACCCCTGCCCGCCCCGCACCAGTTGCGGGTACAACCCGGTGCTGCAGTGGGTAGGTTGACCGGTGATGCCGTGGGCAGCGAGCCGGAAGGGGGTGGTCGCCGTGTACGGAGAGCCGCAGCGGCTGGGGGTGGTGTTCGTTCATGGATTCAACTCGGGACCCGACGTCTGGGAAGCCTTCCGTGAACGGATCGCGGAGGACGACAGCCTTGCCTTCGCCGACACCCTGGCGTTTGAGTACACCACCGGCCTGGTGCGGATGCGGCCGGACCGGCGCATTCCCAGCCTGGACACGGTGTCGGACTCGCTCAAGACCTATCTGGAGGTCCGCACCTCGGGTTTCGAGCAGCTTGTGCTGGTCGGCCACAGCATGGGCGGCCTGGTAATCCAGCGCTACCTGGTGCGGATGCTGAACGAGGGGCGCGGCGAGCAACTGGCCCGGATACGGCGCGTGGTGCTGTTCGCCACACCCAACACCGGCTCGGAGATCCTGCGCGGCATGCGCCAACTGCTCGGCACCAACCCGCAGGAGCGGGAACTGCGCGTGCTGGACGAGACAGTGCGCGACACCCATGCGCGGGTCATCCACGACATCGCCAGGGCCTCGGCAGTGACCGAACGGACTTGCCCGATCCCCTTCTCGGTCTTCGCAGGCACCGACGACAAGGTGGTGCCCCGGGCCTCCGCCCAGGGCTACTTCCCGGATGTGGGCGCGCTGCCCGGGGACCATTTCAGCATCGTCCCGCAGAAACGGGACCGGGACCACGCTTCCTACACCACCCTTCGGTATCTGCTGGAGAAGACCAAGGACGGCACCGACCCGCCCGGCGCCGCACCGGCCGCCGGAGAGCCGCCGTTACCGGCTGTCGCGGCGGCGGAGCCGGAGGCCTCACAGGAGCGGCACCTCAAGGACGGCCTGTATCGAAACCTCTGCGAGAACTACCTGCGGGTGGCGTTCCAGGAGTCCCGCTACATCGAACTCGGCGACCTGGGCGTGGAACAGGACGCGGACGACCCGGGGGACGCCGAGCGGGCCCGGCAGCTCGGACTCGACGACATGTACATCTCGCTCCAGGCCGACCCCCGTTCCCTCGCCGACCGGCGTCGCGCGGAAAGCCTGCGGCTGCTGGACGAGGCCGACCTGGCCGGCGACACCGCCCGCGCGCTCTTGAGCCGGGAGAACACCATCGAGGCCATCCTGGCGAGCGGCCCCCGCTCCGCCGCGAGCACCACCACGGGCACGGGAGGCGAGGCCGAGAACGGCGTCCCGCTGGAGACCGCCTTCGAACGGCACCGCGTGCTGGTGGTGCTCGGCGATCCGGGCAGCGGCAAGTCCGTGCTGTGCCTGTGGCTGGAGAACACCCTGGCCCGCCGCTCCCGGGACGTACTGAGCGGCGCGGCCCCCGGCCCGCTGCGCGTCCCGCTGAGGTTCCGGGCCGCAGACTACGCGCGGTACTACGCCCGCGACTTCGCCGAGGGAGAACCGCCCGGCGATCTCCCCGAATTCCTGGCCGCAGACCTCCCCGACGGCATCCGCTACTCCCGGCGGCTGATGCGGGACATGTTCGAGCGGGCACTGGCCGACGGCGACGCGGTGCTGCTCATCGACGGCCTGGACGAGCTGACCGACTACCGCGAAGAGGTGACCGACGCGCTGGTCGGCCTGGTCCGCACCCATGTGGCGGACCGCCCGACGGACCATCCGACCGGCCGCGCCCAGGCGGTGATCACCAGCCGGATCGCCGGATACGACGACGTCTACCTGACCGTCGAAGAAGCCGCGCACTACCTCATCCGGCCGATGTCCGAGGAACAGATCGCCCGGTTCGCCGGCAACTTCTTCACCGCGATCGGCGACCCCGGGCACGCCCCGCCGTTTCTGGACCGGGTCGGGCGCAGCAACTCGACCGTCCGGCGGTTCGCCGCCAACCCGCTGCTCCTCACCTCCATGTGCTCCTACTGGCACCGCCATCACGCACTTCCTCCCGGCCGCTCCGAGCTCTACCGGCGGCTGGTGCTTGACACCGGATATCGCTGGCGGCGCTTCACCGACGGCGCCGGGGAATCCGCGATCGACCGGCTGCTCGGCGACGAGGAAGCGTTCCTCGTCATGCTCGCCCGGGTCGCGCGCCGCATCCACGACCGTCACGCGGATGGCCGGATCAGCGAGGAAGAACTCCTGGAGACACTCGACGACGCCCTGTTCGGCCTGCGCCGGGTGACCGGCGACGACCCGCGCCCGGTCACTCTGGGACTGGTCGACCGCATCCGGCAGCGGGTCGGTATCCTCGCCGAATTCTCCTCCCGGGAATTCGGCTTCATCCACCCCACCTTCCGCGAGTACCTGGCCGGCCGGGACCTGCGGGTACCCGCGCCGTCGGCCAAGGCGGCGGACCCGGGCCTGTTCGACCGCTTCCGGGAACGGCTCGGAGACCCCCGTTGGCGCGAGCCGCTGCTCCTCGCCCTGGGCGAGTGCTCCTCACAGTCCAGGACGGACCTGATCCGCCGGGCCCTGGACACCGGCCCGGAGGAGCGGGAGGTCTGGGCCGACACGCTTCTGGCCGCCGCTGTGGACCAGCCCGCCGCAGCAGCCGGCCCTGCGGAGCTGACCGAACTGCTCGCACTCGCCACCCGCACCCGGGAGGATCTGCAGGACGTCCCGGACGCCCTCGACGCCTTGGACCACCGGCTCGCCGCACTTCGCCGCCACCTCGGGTCCGAGCGCTTCGACTTCGTCGCGCTGAGCCTGTTCGCGGCGGACACCTCCTTGATCCCCCCGCTGGCCGCGCTCTACTGGCGGCGCCGCTGGCTCACCGCCCCGGTGCTGGAGCGGTTCGCCGAGGTGGCCGCGCACGACTCGTCGGACTGGGGCCGGCCCATCCAGCGGGCCCTGCGCCGCGCCGCGGCGGGCGAGCCTCGGCGCCAAACCAAGGTACAGAGCAAGTTCGACCGGCCACCGCACGATGACGCGTTCGCGGTCCGGCTGTACGAGCTGGGCGGGGCGGCCTGGCAGCGGCAGCGGCAGCGGGCCGACGAATCCGTCGTCGAGGAACCCGCCCCCGGCGCCCTGCCGCTCCAGGAGCTTTTCCGGGAACGCCCCGAGCTCTGGCAGGCATGCGTGGCCGACCCGGGGAGCACCCGGGTGCTCTGCGCCCTCTTCGGAGGGCTGGACCACCACGACGCACTGCACTGGGCCGCCGAGTACGAAGGTTTCGCCCGCATGCTCCAGCTGCCGAACGTGCCGCGCGAGATGGAGATCGAGCGACGCGCCACCGAATTGGTGCCGCGGTTCGGCACGGAGGACATCGTCTACAACATCGCCGTGCTGCTCGACACGGACGGCAAGGCGATCACCCGGGCCAGCCCCCAGACCGCCATCGAGGTGCGGTGGCTGAGTCGGCCCTCGGCCCCGGCGGTACGCGGCGCCGTCCACCGATGGGCACTGCGTACTCCCGGCGACCCGGCCGGGCTGCGCGAGGCACTGGCACGGATCGCCACCGCCGAGGAGGGCGACGCGGCCGGGCGGGCGGAGGCCGAGCTGGGTCTGCTGGTCCTCGACGGCCGTCCCATGACGCCCGGCCGGGCGGCCGTCTCCGCGTTGGAGGGCGCGCTGGAGGCCACCGGCGACGCCTTGATCAGGGGATCTCGGGCCTGGTTCACGCAGGTGTGGCAGTCCCGGGACATCCCGGATTCCGAGCGCCCCGCCCTGCACCGCTTCCTGCTCACGCTGTACTTCCTGGTGGCGGGTCGCCCGGTGTCGTTGGCGAAGCCGTCTTCCCGGTTCGAGGAGCCGGTGCTCACCGCCGACCGCCTGGCGCGGTGGGCGCTGGCCCAGTCCTGGGGGGAGGACCCGCCGATGGACACCGGGCTGAACGGCATGTCTGCCCGCCACCTGCTGGCGGCCGTCGGCTGGCTCACCACCCTGCCCTACCCGGAGGTGGGCGCCTGGGGAGGCGACGGTGCCGCGGCTGCCCTGTGGCACGAGGACATGCCGCGCGCAGCGGCGGCGGTGCCCGGCGCGCCTGCCCGCGCGCTGCGCACCGTATCGTCCTGGATGCACCGGCGGGCCCCCGACCTGGAACCCGTGGTGACCGCCGCGCTGCTGGACGCCGCGGAGTCCTGGTGGGGCGGGCAGTCGGAGGCCGCTACCGGAGAACTGCCCGCGCTGATGGCGGAGCTGTACCCGCTGCTGCGCGACGGCCGGGGAACCGCGCGGGCCGGACAACTGGCGGCACTGGAGCGGCTCGCCGCGCAGGCGCCGGCCGGTACCGCGACGGACGCCGCGCTGCTGTTGCTGGCGCTGTCCGGTCAGGTCCAGGACGAAGAAGCGGAGGAAGCCGCGGAGGGAGCGGAGCCAGGAGGGCAGGAGGGCGGCGAACGGCGCCGCTGGCAGCTCGCCGCCCTGGACCTGCTGGCCGCTGAGCCGGACCAGGCGCTGCGGGCCGAACTTCTCTACCGGTGCCGCGGCCACCTGGCCGGGGACCGGCAGGTGCAGGAGCGCTTTCTACGGACGGTGGCCACGCTGGACAGTCCGGTGCTGCGGGCGGACGCGGCCGGGGACCTCGCCGGCTGCGCCGCGGCTCTCCTCGACCGCCTCGACGAAAGCGACAACGACGGCGAAGGCGAAAACGGTGACGGCGCTGCCTCTGCCCCCGAGACCGCCTCGGCCCGCGGCTCCGTCCTCGCCGACCGGATCGCGCTGCGCACTGTCACGGCAGTTCTCCAGGAACTGATCCGGCTGCGAAGTGACGTGCCGGGTGACGGGGAGCGACACTCCCTGCTCACGGACGCGACGGACGGCCCGGCGGTACCGGCCGCCACGGCGGACGCAAGCCGGCTCACTCACGGCTGGTCCCTGCCGCTGGACCGCGGTCTGCTGCAGCGGCTCACCCGATGGCAGACGGCCCACCCCGAGGACGATGCAGCGCTAGCACATTGGCTGTCGCTGGTGTCCGGGGTCGAGGAGGAGGTGGTGCCGGAACTCACCGCCTGGGCGGAGCGGGCTCCGTCAGACGCACCGTGGGCTGCGGCCGTCCGTAACTTGCTGGTGCTGCACCGCGCGTCCAGGGAGCCCCGCGCTCCCGGTGTGTGGCGCGAACTCGTCGAATTGGTGTGCACTGCGGACGCGGGCGCCTCCGCCCGCGCGCGGCTGGCGCTGCTGGGCCCCCGGCAGAACGCGGACCGGGACGTCCGGCACCACCGGCTCTCCGAGGCCGGCGTGGACCGATGGTGGGCCCTGGGCCGGGCGTCCGTGGCCGAGACCGACCCCGCGCGCCGTTCGCTGTACCAGACCGCCGTGTGGGAATGGGACATCGACGACGCGGGGGCGGTGCGGGAGGCGGCCGAGCGGGCCCGACGCGAGGCGGGCGGCCTGCAGGTCTGGCTGTTCCTGCTCGCGCCGGCGACCATCTGGCGGCCCGAGGCCCAGCAGGCCCTTGCGGAATGGCTGGAGGCCGGCGCCGGGACAGATCCGGAAGCGACCCGGACCGCCCTGCAACTGCTCGCCTCCCTGCTCACCAGCGGCAACGGCCTGGAGGTCAACGAAGACCTGGTGCGCGCCGTGACAGAAGCCTGCGTGCACTGCCGGGTAACGGACCGGTTCATCCCGGACCTGCGGGACGGAGATTTCCGCCTCGCCATCGCCGGCCCGGTGGCCGAGTGCTGCGTAGCCGCGCTGGCCCGTCCGCCGGCCGACGGTGCCCGGCGACCAGCCACCGAGGACGACATCACCGCGGCGCGCCGGCTCCTGGAGGACCGCACCCGCCTCGTCACCCCCGGCGGGGACCCGCCGGGCAGGGAGGAACTGAGCACCTACGGGCGCCTGCTGTGGAAGCCCACCTCGGCCCGGCCCGAGGGCGTGACCGCCTACATCCCCCGGGAACTGGGCGGCGAGCGGGCCGTACTGCTCCTCCTGGGCTGGCTGCGCGAACTCCTGGCGGACGACGCCCACACACGCGCCGACGCCCTGGACTACGCCGTGCTGGAAGCGCTGGTGAACACGCTTGTGGTGCTGAGTGCCCGTGAGCCGGCGGTGTTCCGGCTCGCCGCCCGGCCCGAGGAGGTGCAGCCGCTGCTCAGCCGAGTGGTACGGGACGCCGGCGGGCTCGCCGGCCAGGCGGCTCTCACCCTGCTGAGCCGACTCCGCTTCCTCGACCAGTCCCCCGCCGAGGGCCCCGACCTGGTGCAGGTGCTGGACTGGGCGCTGCGCGGGGAGGCTCCGACGTGGGTCGCGGCGTACGACTTCGTCCGCACAGTGCGCCATATCCGCGGGCCGTCGCTCGCCGCCGCGGTATGGGAACGGATCCGCGATTCGCCGAACGAAACGGTGGCGCAGGGCTTCGCCGGGCTGGCCGCCGCCTACGCCAGGTCCCCGGCATGCGGCGCGGCGGAACGCCTGGAGATCCGGCGGCTGCTGCGGGCGGAATCCTCCGTGGGTGGGACGGACCGATTCCCGCTCTATCTGGTCGGAGCGGGGAACAAGGACGATCCTCTCAGCCTGGTCCTCGGCCCCGACCGGCGCTCGGAGTTCCGTCGTCTGCTGCGCGACGCCGACTCCCCGGAGGCCTGGCCGAACCCGTGACCACGCCGGACGGCGAGCCGGCCGCTGCCACCGGGCCGCCACACCGGAAGGAGCCGCACCCCCTGACCCCGTCCCCACGCCGCCGGTCCGGAACCGGTAGTACCACATCCGGTGGTCGTGTTCGTTGCGGTCCACGATGCTCAGGACCAAGGGCGTTGCCGACTGCCGAAGCCGTCGACGCCGCCGTGAGGACGCCTCCGGCTCCCGGGGCTGTGGGCGGCTGTGAGTCCGTCGGCGGCCCTGAGGACGCTCCTGCGGCTGGGGTTCTGCGTGGGATGCCTGCGGAAGGATCGAGAAGAGGGGCATGTCGTCGATGGCACCCGGCTCATCGCCACAGTCCTGATCATCGCTGCCGACGCTCCCTGGGCGACAGCCCGTCGAGCGCCGCGTGAGCCGGGAGGTTCGCGGCGAAGTTCGCGGCCTTGATCCGCCCCTCGGGCGGCGCCTGGCGCGGTCGTCGCACTCGCCATCGGCAGTTCGGCGAGGAATCGGGGTGGGACATCTGCTCCTTGTTCCCCCGGTGGTCGAGCAGAGGTGAGGGCCGGTGGTTTCTGCGGTCACTGCCTGCCGAGACTCGCGAGAGCATGCCGGATCGCAGCGAGGGCCTCCTCGTCAGTGGCATTGAGCTGTCCGGCGACGGCCGCATAGCTGCGTGCATGCTCCGCGAGCTTCGCCCCGATGCCGGTGGTGGCAGGCGGGGCGATGACCCGGGTGCCGGAGCCCCGGCGGCTTCGGACCAGGCCCGCGGCCTCCAGTTCACGGTAGGCCCGCACCACGGTGTTGTTCGCCAGCCCGAGATCGGAGGCCAGTTGGCGCACGGACGGCAGCCTGGTCCCCTCACCGAGTCGGCCGACCGAGATCAGATCAGCCAGCTGTGAACGGAGCTGCTCGTAGGGAGGGACAGGAGACGCGTGATCGACGCGGATGCTGATGCCGTTGCTCGTCATGGGCGCGCCTTGATGTAGGCCTGCGGCATCAGCACGACGCTCAGACAGTGACCTGCGGACACTGCGGAGGCAACGGCCGCGACGACGAGCCCAGGGAGGGTCATGTCCGCCATCGTCCCCCTGCACGGCACAGTCAGCACCACAAGACCCATCGTCGTGGAAACAGCGAACAGCGGCGCGCTCACCAGCACCCCCCATGCACCGACGGCCGCTCTGGCATTGATACGGCGCTGATCGTCGTCCCCGGAGTGCGCCGTGACACGGCGGACCAGCAGGACGCAGGCGACGGTGCCCAGAGCGAGACCACCGAGAGCCGGCCAGGCGTAGTAGGAACCTGGCCACGGCGAGAGCAAATGAGTACCCGCCGGGCACGTGACGGACAGAGCACGCCCCGCACGACCACCGGCATCCGACGACGCCATCACCGTGGCCACGACCAGAAGCGCCGACAAGACCACAGCCTGAACCGCCAGTACAACGGCCAGGGACCGGGGCACATAGTCCCGGGCCAGACGCGGCGTCACATCAGCCGCCCGCAGCCCGCCGGGACCCGGCCGCGCGATGACGTCCGCGGCGAGCACACCGGCCATGGCGCACAGACCGAACACAGGAAAACCGTAGAGCAGGTCCACATCGGGTTCAGGACTGAAAGAGACGAGCACGTTCACCGCCACACCGACCACCACACCGGCCCAGCGCACAGGAATGTCCAGCTCCGACCGCCGGACACCCCCCACCCTCGAGACACGAAACATCCCGTCCCCCTCTCCCCTGCAAAGCGTGTCAACTGACTGACACAATCAGCCCACAACCCCAACCGTGTCAACCACCTGATACAACCCGTGCCAGAAACCACCCACACGACGCCCGACGGTTGTGTGCAGTTCTTGCGCTCTTGCGGTTCCTGGGCGCAACCGATTCAATCGCGCTCACCTCCCACAGGAAGACTTCCGTTCCGTCCACCTCATCGAGGGGCTCATACTCTTGAGAAGCATCAGAAGTCATCGGACGGCCGCCGCGCTCACCACCGGTGCGGCGGCTGCTTGTGCCACTCTGCTCACGGTCGCACCCGCATCGGCGATAAATTCGTACAACGCCACACCGGCTCCCGAGCGCACCGAAGTGGGTGCACTCGTCGCCACGTGGGACAACGACGGGGATCCGGCCACCGCGGACCGGGTCGCCTGGGTGTGTTCGGGCACGATGGTCGATGCGGACACGTTCCTGACCGCCGCACACTGCACCACCGACTGGCCGGACAATGTGCGGTTCTTCGTATCGCTCGACCAGGATGTCCAGGGCGGTCTGGACGCGGCTGCGGAGGAGTTCCCCGGCAACCCGGCCGCGCAGGCCCAGGCGGTCGCCGTGGAGGGCACGGCGGTCAGTCATCCCGGATATCCCGGGCCCGCGTCCGACACCCATGACATCTCGGTGGTCGAGCTGCCGGCCGCCGAGGTGGCGTCCCGGTGGAGCTTCACGCCTGCGACGCTGCCCACAGCCGACCAGCTCGGCGAGGCCGGGCCGCAGGGCCTGAACTCCACCGACTTCATGGTGGCCGGATACGGCACCCAGGAGGCCCGGCGCGGGCCCGGCGGTCATACGCATCCCGGTGGCGGGGTCCGCATGAAGGCGCCCGTCACCTTCAACGCGCTGAACGACGCCTGGATCCGTCTGGCGATGACCGCGCCGCAGGGCAACGGCGGCGCCTGCTACGGGGACTCCGGTGGCCCGAACTTCGCGATGCTGGACGGCAAGCGCACGCTGGTGAGCACCACGATCACAGGCGACTCTCCATGCTACGCCACCAATGTGACGTACCGCCTGGACTCCCCCGGCGCCCGAGCATTCCTCGACCCATTCGTCAACCTGCCCTGAACCTCGACCCCTCCAGTTCCCATCTCGTCGCCCTCGGGGGAGGCCGCCACGATGGCGCCGTCGACCGGGTGGACGGCGTCGACGGAGACGACGAAGGCCCGCTGCTGCTCGCCGGTGAGCAGCAGCGGGCGGAGTCCAACGAGCGTGGCGGCGGCGGTGGCGGCGCAGGAGGGGGGCCTCCGTCAGGGGTGCCAGGTTGGAGTTGGGCAGGGTCGTGCGGCCCACGATGTCGAGGTGGCGCAAGTCGCCGGTGGTGATGGACGGGCCGCGTTCGCCGCCGAACAGGGGCAGCACCCGCAGCTCGCGGCCCCTGTTCGTACCGCTCGTGGACGTAGTGCAGTTCGCTTCTCCACATCGACGGGAATCAGAAGGCCCCGACCGCACGCGTGTCCGGGAGCAGGAGCGCGCGGATGTCGAGGGCCTGACCGGGAAGTGGTATGCGTGGACCGCCGGACCGGGAGCCGATTCGGCCGTCCACTGCTTGGGGCCGTCGGGTCGATACGGCGCGGACGGGGTCAGCCGCGAGCCTCCCTCGGGAGGCCCAGTACGCGCTCGGCGATGACGTTGCGCTGGATCTCGTTCGATCCGGCGTAGATGGTGTCGGAGCGCGAGAAGAGGAAGAGCCGCTGCCAGTCGGTGAGGTCGTAGGGTTCGCCGGCCGCGAGCATGCCGTCGGCTCCGCAGACGTCCATGGCGAGTTCGCCCAGTTCGCGGTGCCAGGTCGCCCAGTAGATCTTGCCGATGGAGGCTTCCGGGCCGGGTGCTCCCGCGGCAACGCCGTCGAGCATCCGCAGGGCGTTGCAGCGGATGATCTCGAGGCCGGTCCAGGCCTGCGCGATCCGGTCGCGGATCAGCGGGTCCCGCGCCGCGCCGTTGCGTTTGGCCAGGTCGATGACGGCTTCCAGTTCGCGCCGGAAGCCGACCTGCTGTCCGAGGGTGGAGACGCCGCGCTCGAAGCCGAGCGTCGCCATCGCCACCTTCCAGCCCTCCCCCGGGGCGCCGACGATGTGGTCGGCGGAGGTGCGGGCGTCGTCGAAGAAGACCTCGTTGAACTCGGAGGTGCCGGTGAGCTGGGTGATGGGCCGGATGTCGACGCCGGGCTGGTCGAGCGGCACCAGGAGGTAGGACAGGCCCCGGTGGCGGGTCGAGCCGGGTTCGGTTCGGGCGACTACGAAGCACCAGTCGGACTCGTGGGCGAGGGAGGTCCAGATCTTCTGGCCGGTCACGGACCAGGAGCCGTCGAGGAGTTCGGCCCGGGTACGGACGTTGGCCAGGTCCGAGCCGGCGTCCGGCTCGCTGTAGCCCTGGCACCACAGCTCCTCGACGGCGACGATCCGTGGCAGGAAGCGTTCGCGCTGCCCCGGGGTGCCGAAGGCGATGAGGGTCGGTCCGAGCAGCTGCTCGCCGATGTGGTTGACGCGGGCGGGGGCGTCCGCGAGGGCGTACTCCTCGTGGAAGGCGACCTGCTGTTCCAGGGTGGCGCCGCGCCCGCCGTGCTCCTCGGGCCAGCCGATGCACGTCCATCCCGCCGCGGCCATGTGCCGCTCCCAGGCGAGGCGTTCGGTGAAGGCCTCGTGCTCGCGGCCCGGTCCGCCGCGCCCGCGCAGGGCGGCGAACTCACCCGTGAGGTTCGCCCGCAGCCAGGTGCGGACCTCGGTGCGGAATGCTTCGACGCTGGTGTGCATGGGCGACTCCGGGCGGATCTCGACGGCCGAGGACTCGTACGCTAACCTACCAAACACTTGTTAGAGAAGGAGGGCGGATGGCTGCTGCCCGCACCGCGCCCACAGCTCACAGCGCACCCACCGGGCCGGTCCGCTACGAACGCCGCCGCCCCGTGGCCGTCGTCACCATGGACCGGCCCGACCACCGCAACGCCCGGAGCTCGGCGATGACCTACGCCCTCGACCGGGCCTTCCACCGCGCGGCCGATGACGACGGGGTCAAGGTCGCCGCGCTCGCCGGAGCCAGGAAGCACTTCTCCGCCGGACATGACATCGACGCCCCGGAGCGCGACACCCATCGGCGGTTCAACCGCAAGGCCGGGCTCTGGTGGGACCACTCGGACAAACAGGGCACGGAGAGACGCTTCGCCCGCGAGTCCGAGGTCTGTCCGGGCATGTGCCGCCGCCGGCGGGAACTGCCCAGGCCGGTGATCGCCTCGGTGCAGGGCGCGTGCGTCGCGGGCGGTCTGATGCTCGCCTGGATCTGCGATCTGATCATCGCCTCCGACGACGTGTTCTTCGCCGATCCTGTCGTACGGATGGGGATGCCGGGCGTGGAGTACTTCGCCCACCCGTGGGTGATGCCGCCGCGGATCGCCAAGGAGTTCCTGTTCACCGGCGGCCGGATGCCGGCGCAGCGGGCGTACGAGGTGGGGATGGTCAACCAGGTCGTGCCGCGCGCCGATCTCCCCGAGCGGACCCTGGAACTGGCCGGGCGGATCGACGACATGCCAAGGCTGGGGCTCGCGCTGACGAAGCGTGACGTCAACCAGGCCGAAAACCTGCAGGGTCTGCACACGGGCATCGACCCCGCCTTCGGGCTGCACCATATGACGCATGCGCACAACGCGGAGACCGCGAAGGCCCCCCTCGGCGGGATGGACATCCGGGCGATGCAGAAGGCCTCCGGCTGATGCACGGGCAGGCGCAAGCCGCTCGCCCGAGCCGACGGGTGCGCCCCGCCCGCCGTAACCGGTCCACCGCACGGAAGGGAGCAGTCTCATGAGGCTGACGGAGGAACAGGAAGAACTGCGATCCGCCGTACGCTCGCTGCTGGTACGGCACGAGGGCGCCGCGGCCTGGCGGCCGCTGGCCGAGCAGATCGGTGTCGCCCAGTTGGCCGTGCCCGAGGAGTATGGCGGAGCCGGATACGGGGCGCGTGAAGTACATGTGGTGATGGAGGAGTTGGGGCGGGCACTGAGCCCGGTGCCCTACCTCGGCTCGGCCGTGCTCGCGGTGCAGGCGCTGCTCGCCGCCGATGACAAGGCGGCTTGCGCGCGGCTGCTGCCGCGGCTGGCCGAGGGCCGCGCGGTGGGTGCGCTGGCGTGGGCCGAGGGGGGATCCTGGGATCCGGCGGCGATCCGGGCCGAGGCCTCCCCCGGCACGGGCGGCGGGGCGTGGCGGGTCAGCGGCGCCAAGGAGCACGTGCTGGACGGGGCCGAGGCGGATGTCCTGCTCGTGGCGGCCCGCACGGCAGGCGGGGTCTCGCTCTTCGAGGTGCCGGTGGACGGCAAGGGCGTGCGGCGCGAGGCACTCGTCACCATGGATGCGACGCGGGCCCTGGCCCGCCTGGGGTTCGATGCGGCCGAGGCGCGGCTCGTCGGCACGGAAGGTGCGGGGGGTGCGGCGCTGTGCCGCGTGCTCGACCTGGCGTGTGCGGCGCTCGCCGCCGAGCAGGTCGGGGCGGCCGAGCGCTGCCTCGAAATGACGGTCGCCCATGCCAGGGACCGCGTGCAGTTCGGACGGCCCATCGGCTCCTTCCAGGCGGTGAAGCACCGGCTCGCGGACGCGTATGTCCTGGTGGAGTCGGCTCGTTCGGCGGCACTCGGCGCGGCCTTCGCCGCCGACGAGGACGCGGCGGAGCTGACCCGCCGGGCGGCGGTCGCCAAGTCCGCCTGCTCGCAGGCGTTCTCGGCGGTGGCGGGCGACATGATCCAGCTGCACGGCGGGATCGGCATCACCTGGGAACACGATGCGCACCGCTACTTCAAGCGCGCGCACGGCGCGAGCCGGCTCCTCGGCTCGCCCGGCTGGCACCGGGCGCGGCTCTCGGCCGAGCTGGGGCTCTGACCGGGAAGTTCACCGGGTTGACGGTTCCGGGGCGATGTTCTGGTTGGAGCGGAAGGCGTTGTCGGGGTCGTACTGCCGCTTGACCGCCCGCAGACGTCCGAGCTTCCGCTCTCCGTAAGCCTCCTTGACGCGGTCCCCTCCCTCGTCCATCAGGAAGTTCACGTACACGCCCGCGTGGTGGGGACGCAGCGCCGACCACAGCTCGCGGCACCAGTTGCGCTCCTCGGCAAAGCCCTCGGTCGTGACGCTGTTGCCGTTGATGTTGAAGGTGTGGCCGATGGTCCGGCCGGTGTACGGGGTGTCGTCCTCGCCGGTCCTCGCGACGGCGCCGCCGAGGTGGAAGATCCCCACCGTCGAGACCGGAGACGCGATCCGCAGGCTGTGCTCGGCCGTCGTGTCGATCACCTCGTCCGTGAGCCGGTCGACGTCGCAGGAGCGGAAGTAGTACCGCCAGCCGTGCGGGAACGACGGATCGAACATGGCCTGGTGCTGCACGAACGGCTTGGCCACGCACAGGTCGAGGAGCGGCGGGACGCGGAAGTTCCGCAGGGGACGCAACAGTTCCTCGCCCGCCTCCACGCTCCCGGTGCAACAGGCGATGACGGCGAGGACCGGGCGGCCGTGGAGTTCCTCGGGGATCGCGGGCAGCGGCGGTGCCTTGCGGTGGACGACGATCGTGGAGAGGCTGTCGGGCAGGTCCGTGATCCACTCCCGGTAGAAGCGCATGACCTGCGGGGATTCCTCCATGGGCCACAGGATCGGGCCGGCGAGCACGATCGGCCCGACCGGGTTGAGCCGGAAGGTGAACTCGGTGACCACACCGAAGTTGGCGCCCGCGCCGCGCATCGCCCAGAACAGTTCGGGCTCGCGCTTCTCGTCGGCCGTGACGAAGGTGCCGTCGGCCGTGACGAGGTCCACCGAAAGGAGCTGGTCGACCGTCAGGCCGTACCGCCGCGACAGCCAGCCGATGCCGCCTCCGAGGGTCAGCCCGGCGACTCCGGTGTGGGTGACGATTCCGGCGGGCACGGCGAGGCCGAACTGCTGGGTTTCCCGGTCGAGTTCGCCGAGCAGCACACCGGCCTGCACCCGGGCGACGCGGGCGTCCGGGTCGACCCGGACGCCCTTCGTGCGCGACAGGTCGAGAACGATGCCGCCGTCCACCAGGGACTGCCCGGGGAAGCTGTGCCCGCCGCTGCGTACGGCAAGCGGCAGCCCGGTCTCACGGGCACAGCGCAGCACGGCGATGACGTCGGCCACGCCGGTGCAGTACGCGATGAGCGCGGGGCGTTTGTCGATGGAGGCGTTCCAGATGCGGCGGGCCCCGTCGTAGGCACCGTCCACGCCGGGTTCGACGAGCGTCCCGCCGAAGGAGGCCGCCAGCTCGCGCACGGCGGCCGGATCCACGCGGACCGGCGCGGGAGGCGGGGTGGCGAGGGTACTCATGAGGCCCCCTCCTCGGGCAGCGGGCCTACTCCCCCAGCCTCCCACCGACGCGGCCGGCCGGCCACTGCTGCCGCAGCTGCGCACACGCAGCCACGTGCCCACGCACACGCACACGCACACGCACGGCTATGCGAGCACTCCGGCCAGTAGCACCGCTGGTCGACCAGGGCTCGTCCCTCCCTGACGTCCGTCGCCCAGGCAGGGGATCTCAGCCCACCCAGGCGCCCGTCGGCCGCCCAAGCCAGTTGCCTTCGGCCGCCAGGCAGGTGGCCGCCTCGTGCAGGGCGGCCAGGCCCGGGTGGGTGAGGCCGCGGCGCCAGACCAGGGAGACCGGTGAGAGCGGCACCGGATCGCACAGCGGGCGCAGGGTCATGCCGGGGACGTCGGTGAACTGGGTGGTGGCCAGGACGGACCAGCCGTGTTTGCGCAGGGTGCGGATGAATTCCTGCTCGCCGGCGATCTCCGGGAACGGGGGTGCCAGGTGGACGCCGTGCGGCGTGAGCAGGCGCCGGGCGAGTGCGGTCCACTCGGCGGTCGCCTCGTTGCCTGCGGCCGCGTAGAGGGTTTCGCCGCGCAGGGCTGCCAGAGGTATTTCGGGGAGTCCGGCGAGCGGGTGGGTGGCGGGCAGGAGCACGGCCATGCGCTCGTAGCGGATCAGCCGGTGCTCCAGGCGGCCACGGGTGGCCTCGGGGAGTCCGGAGTGGAGGCCGGAGGAGACGTCGAGTCGGCCGGCGAGGATGTCCGCGGCCGCTCCGGTGAGGCCGGTGTGGAAGCGGGCGGCGAAATCCACGTCGGGCGCGTCGAGGCGGGCGGCCTCGAGGACGAGGTACGCGGTGGAGATGCGGGCTCCGACGTCCACCAGCAGGGGGCGGTGGTGGGTGGTCCACGCGGCGTCGAGTTCGTCGTAGGCGGCGAGTACGGCGCGCGCGTGCGGAAGGAGGCGTTCGCCGTCGGGGGTGAGCTGCACCTGGCGGGTGGTTCTGCTGAACAGTTCGGTGCCCAGCTGCTGTTCCAGGCGGCGGATGTCGCGACTCAGGGCCTGTTGTGCGATGTAGAGGCGGGCCGCGGCGCGGGTGAAGTGGAGCTCTTCGGCGACGGCGGCGAAGTGGCGCAGGAGGCGAGGGTCTGGATCACGGAACGGCACCCCATCATTGTTCACAACAGAAGTGCGTGAATCGTCACCGGATGGGTGTTGGACCGCGAAGCCGCAGGTCCCACAGGCTTTTCCGTATGACTACTGCCCGCCCGAGCGCTGTTGGCGCCTACACCCTGCTGTTCTCCCTGCCCGGTGCCCGTGCCTTCACGCTGTGGAACCTGGTGGCGCGGCTGCCCGCGGGCATGTTCGGGATCTCCGCGGTGATGATGATCTCCGCCCGCTACGACTCGTACGCCCTGGCGGGCGCGGTCGCCGGAACCGGGCTTGCCGCGAATGCCGTGGCGGGGCCGCTGATCGGGCGGGCCGTCGACCGGTACGGGCAGGCTCGCGCGGCGGTGCCCGCCGCCTCGGTCGCCGCGTGCGGGGCGCTGCTGCTGGCGTTGTGCGTGTTCGTGCACGCGGCGGCGTGGACGCTGTTCGCCGCGTATGTGCTGATGGCCTGCGTGCCCAACACCGGGGGGATGTCGCGTGCCCGCTGGGCGCATCTGCTGCGCGACGATCCGAGCCGGCTGCATGCGGCGAACTCCTTCGAGCAGGCCGCGGACGAGGTCTGCTTCATGCTCGGTCCGGTGCTCGCCGTGTTCCTGTGCACCTCGCTCTTCCCCGAGGCGGGAACGGTCCTCGGGGCGGTGCTGATGTTCACCGGCGTGGTGCTGTTCACGGCACAGCGCGCCACGGAGCCGCCCCCGGCGGCCGTACGGGTGCGGGGCGGCTCGCCGATGGGGGCGTCGGGGATGCCCGCGCTCCTTGGGATGTTCGCGGCGACGGGGGTGGTGTTCGGTGCGCTGGAGGTCGTGACCGTCGCCTACACGGACGCGGCGGGGCACGCGGGGGCCGCCGGCGGCATGCTGGCGCTCCAGGCGGCCGGGTCGTGCGCGGCCGGACTGGTGTACGGGGTGGTGCGGCCCACGCGTTCGGCGCCGGCGCGGCTGCGGATATGCCTCGCGGCGATGGCGCTCCTCATGACCGCGCCACTGCTCGCCGCGCAGTTCGCCGGGCTCCTGGTTCTCTCGGCGGCGCTGCTCGTCGCCGGGATGGCCACCGCGCCGACGATGATCACCGCCATGCAGTTGCTGCAGCAACGGACCGATCCGGGCCGCCTCAACGAGAGCATGACCCTGGCGGTCACCGCGATCCTCGGCGGCATCGCGGCGGGTTCGGCCGCGGCGGGCTGGATCAGCGAGCACGCCGCCGCGGGCACCGGCTACTGGATGCCGGTCGCCGCGGCGGTGACGGCCGGGGGGATGGCGCTGTGCCTGCGGCACGCGCCCGCGCAGGAGGGGCGGCCTGACGGCGCCGGTGGTCTCAGGTCCCGTCCGTGAGGTGCGTGCGGCTCAGCCAGCGCAGATAGGACGCGGCGAAGGGTTCCACGGCTTTCTCGCGGCGAAGCACCGTACGCAGCCAGGCGCAGGTGGCCAGGGCTTCGGCGGCCAGGGCGTCGGGGTAGCCGAGCAGACGGCGGTGTTCGGCGAACTCCTCCTCGTCCTCGACATGCGGTTCGGCGCCTTCGGGGCGTACGACATCGAGGTCGAGGTCGACGAGGTGCAGTTCGGTACCGTCGGTGGACCAGCGTGCGGGCGTGCACACATCGCAGTAGACCTCGGGTCCGGGCGGGCGGCAGAACGTGGCCGTCCACCAGGCCTCGGGCGGGACGAGCAGTACGTACGGGAAGCGCGTGGTCCAGCCGCCGTGGTCGGAGGCCACGGGAACGCCCTCGTCGGTGGCGAGCCATGTGCCGTGGGAGTCCGCCCCCAGGCGTGTCGCCGTCCAGCGGGCGCTGAGGCGGCCGTCGTACTTGCGGATGTCCACGGTGATGGTGGTCATGGAGGCAGGCCAGGAGGTGTCGTCGGCGTGCCTCGGCCTGCGGTCAGGCGGAGGGCTGAACGCAGGCCGAGGGGATCCGGGGTGGAGGTGCCGTCAGTGGGTGGCGCGGCGGGAGCGGCGGTGCAGGGTGTAGGCCGTGGCGCCGAGGCCCGCGGCCACCAGCACGCTGCCGGCCGCGATGGTGGTGGGGGTCGCGCCGAAGGAGCCGCCGAGGCCGCCTCGTACGCCCTGCGGGGTCGCGGAGGTGCCCGTGACGGTGAAGGAACCGGTGTACTTCTGCGAGGGGTTGGAGACATCGCAGACCACCGTGACGGTGTAGGTGCCCGCCTTCGCGCCGGTGAACACCGTGGAGGTGCCGCTGACCTCGCCCGAGCTTCCGACGGCGGACAGGGACGCGGTCGGGAAGGCGTCCGAGTACGCGCGGGCGGAGGCGTTCGGGTTGGAGGTCGCGCAGCCGGTGGCCGCGATGCGCACCGTCGTGCCGGGGGCCGTGCTGCTCGGGGTCACGACGACCGCTCCGGCCTCCACCGCCTGTGCCGCCGGGGCCGTGACGCAGTACGCGGCTCCGGCGAGCAGTGCTCCGGCGGCGAGTGTTCCCTTGTGCATGTGGTGCACCTCGTCTCAGTCCTGTGCCCTGGGCTCGCGGACGAACGAGTCTCAACGAAGGCACCTCGTGGGGCGGTCCGCGGCTTGCGGCTGCCACGACCAGCCGAACGCACCACCGCGACACGCGCACGCCGAGCCCTCCGAACGGTGGAACATCCACGCTCGGTCGGCGCAATCGCGCGAGCCGCGCTTGGTCTCGCTCACGGGACGGCGGGTGCGGTGATGGTGCCGCGGCGGGCCCGGCCCGGCGATCGCCGACCGGGTCGGGCCCGTCCCCACGGAGTACGGACCGCTCAGGACTCCAGCGGCAGGATCGCGCTCGGCGGGAGCACGGTGTGCTTGAGGTCGGCGGGCACCGGGTTGTTGTGCGAGGGGTACTTGGGACCGGCCGCGTTGCGGCGGTAGACCGCCGTGGACGGCTCGGGGCTGCTGTCGAACTCGGGGATCACCTTGTCGCCGAAGAGTTCGATCATCTCCAGGTGCTCCTCGAAGGTCATGCCGCCGGTCATGCCGAAGACGACCTGGTCGCAGCCGACCTGCTGGTACGCGGCGACCTGCTCGCAGACCTCGTCGGGCGTGCCGCAGAGCATCAGGCCGGCCTTGATGATCTCGTCGAGGATCTCCTCGCCCCCGAGCTCGCTGAACGCGACCGGCGGCGTCGGCCAGGTCCGCTCGTCCATCGACTTGGGCATGGTGTCGTGGTACAGGTTCACCAGCGTGATCAGATAGCCGAGACCGGCGTGCATGGCGATCTCGCGCGCTCGCTTGCGGTCGTTGAGGCAGATGACGGTGTTCGTCATCATCACGTTGTTGTTCTGGTAGTCGCCGAGGATCTGCTCGGGGTCGGCGGCCGCCTCCTTGTACTGGTCGATCCGGCCCTTCAGTTCGAAGATCGGCTCGAAGTTGAAGGCGATCGCACCGATGCCCAGCGATCCGGCCTTCGCGAACGACGACGGGTTGCCGCAGGCCATCCAGATCGGCGGGTGCGAGTGCCCGTACGGCTTCGGCAGGATGTTGTGCGGGGTGGGCACCGTGAAGTGCTCGCCGTGGAACTCGTAGTCGTACTGCTCCCACATGCGGACGATCTCGGGGGCGACCTCGTCCCATTCGGCCTTGGTGGAGGAGGGGTCCATGATGTTGAAGGTCTTCAGCTCGTGGCTGCCCGCGCCCCGGCCGGTTCCCCATTCGAAGCGGCCCTCGGTGATGTGGTCGAGCATCGCGGCGCGCTCCGCGAAGCGGACGGGGTGTTCCTTGCGCGGGGAGAGGCTGTTGATGCCGGTGCCGAGGTGGATCCGCTCGGTGCGCGCGGCGACGTAGCCCATCGCGACCTCGGGTGCGGACATGTGGCTGTATTCGGACAGCGAGTGATGCTCACCGAACCACACATACTTCCAGTTGTGCTGGTCCGCCTTGATCGCGATGTCCAACTCCCGCATCAGGGCGAGATGTTCCGATGCGCGGTGGTGAGCCGCCATGCCAGGGATGAACCCGTTGAGGAAGATTCCGAACTCCATGAGGAGCCCTCCCGAATCGATCACGCTCCACGGGCGGTGCCCGGGCGCTGCTGTTCACTTGGGTCGGTGGCGCGCTGTTCGCTTGGTGGCGCTGTTGGCTTGGGTGCTGCTGTTCGCTTGGTAGCGCTGTTCGCTTGGGTGCCGCTGTTCGCTTGGTGGCGCTGCTCACTGGGTGGTGCTTGGGTCGCTTGGTGGGGCTTCGGCCGCTTGGGTCGGTCAAGCCGATCAATCCGGCTGGGCGGAGGATGCACCACAAGCCTTCAAGGGGCCATGGGTAGGACGGACCGAAAAGCGGAATCGGCACGTGGTCTTGACCACGTGCCTCATGTTCCGGTCACGGCTGGCCCATTCGTACGAACCCGCCCGCCGCACCCGGCCCACACACCGCCGCCGTGGCCCACGGAGACGGAGAATCCGGACATGGACAAACTGGTCACCGCCTCCGCGGCCGTCTCCTCGATTCCTTCGGGCAGCATGCTGGTGCTGCCCGACCCGGGCAGCGGGGGTTATCCCGCATCGCTCGTGGCGGCGCTGGGTTCGCTGCCCGCCGCTGGGTTCACCGTGATCTGCCCGGGCCTGACCCACTGGGACGAGGAGCTGCGCGGCTGGCTTGCGGGCGGGCAGGTCGAACGGCTGATCGTCGATGCCGAACTGCCTGACGGGCGGCCAAAGGGCGTGGAGACCGAGTTCCTGCCGCCGGTGCTGCTGCGGCAGCGGCTCCAGGCGAGCGCGGCGGGCACGCCCAGCTTCCTCGGCCCGGTCGGCGGCCGGGCGCGGCCGGCCGGGGAGGGCGGCCGAAGGCGAGCCGTCAGGGAGGGTGCACGGGCGCTGTTCTTCGGCGGCGAGACCTTCGCCCCGGTGCCCGCGCTCACCCCCGATGTTGCGCTGCTGCGTGCCGCACGGGCCGACGCGCGCGGCAATCTCGTCTTCGCCGATGCAGTACGGGAGGTGGCACTGTCGGCCGCGAAGGCGGCGCGCCGCACGCTCGCCGAGGCGGACGAGCTGCTGCCCGTGCTGCATCCGCGGCATGTGCAGCTGCCGGCGCGGCGGGTGGAGTCGGTGGCGGAGGCGGAGGCGGAGGCGGCCCTGAAGATGCTCGGCTGAGATGGAGTTCACGCTCGTCGCCGTACTCCTCGCGGCGGATCACGCGGAAGTCCGCGCTAGTTTTGAACACGTTCAATCCTCTCGGTAGGCTCAGGGCGACACCGAGGGGGTTTTCATGCGCGTGGTGATTCCGGGCGGGACCGGGCAGGTCGGCGGCATGCTGCGGCGGGCGCTCACATCGGCGGGGCACGAGGTGGTCGTGCTGAGCCGACGGCCCGGCGGGCCGGGCGAGGTGGCGTGGGACGGGCGCACGCTCGGACCCTGGGCCGAGGAGATCGACGGCAGCGATGTCGTGGTCAACCTGGCGGGCCGCAGCGTCAGCTGCCGTTACACCGAGGCCAACCTGCGGACCATGATGGACTCGCGGGTCGACTCCGCGCGGGTGGTCGGCGAGGCCATCGCGGCGGCGGCGCGGCCGCCGAAGGTCTGGTTGCAGATGAGCACCGCCACGATCTACGCCCACCGCCACGACGCCGCCAACGACGAGGCGCACGGGGCGATCGGCGGCCATGAGGAAGGGGTGCCCGACTACTGGGCGTACAGCGTCGACATCGCAAAGCGTTGGGAGCAGGCGCAGGAGGAGGCCGCCACTCCCGGCACGCGCAAGCTCGCGCTGCGGGCGGCCATGGTGATGAGCCCGGATCGCGGCGGGGTGTTCTCCGTGCTCTCGCGCATGGCGCGGCTCGGGCTGGGAGGTCCGGTCGCCGGCGGCCGGCAGTACGTCTCGTGGATCCACGAGTACGACTTCGTACGGGCGGTGCTCTTCCTCATCGAGCGTGCGGACCTCGACGGGCCGGTGATCCTGGCCTCGCCGGAGCCACTCCCCCAGCGCGCGTTCATGCGGACGCTGCGCCGGGCCTGGCGGATGCCGCTCGGGCTGCCCGCGACGCGGACGATGGCGGAGCTGGGGGCGTTCGTGCTGCGCTCGGACACCGAGCTGCTGCTCAAGAGCCGACGGGTGCGGCCCGGGCGGCTGCTCGATGCCGGGTTCACCTTCGAGCAGGGGCACTGGGCTGCGGCGGCGGCCGAGCTGACCGCGCGTTCACGTGGCGGACGCCGGTGAAATGGCCGATCGCCGCCCGACCCACGGGCACGTCGGCCGTCACGTAGGCGGTGAGCTCACCGAAGAGCCACCGGAGTTCACTCGCCGGAAGGCGTGGGCTCCGGGGGCACTTCGACGTCCCAGGAAGGATCGGCAAGCACCAGCCGGGGTGTTGCGCTGCCGGTGAAGATCTCTATCTGGATGAGGAGTTGGTCCAGGGAGGCGAGCGCGGGGGCGGCCGAACGGCGGGCGCCGTTGCCGGAGAACGCGGCCCAGACCGCCTTGCCGTCCGGGCCCGGCACCGTCCAGCCCCAGGCGTCGGCCACGGCGTCGACACGGCGCAGACCGTACGCGGCGGTCCGCCGCGGAGGCGTCCTGTCGGGGTCGAACACCGCGCACACCACATCCCTGCCGGACCGCAGCAGCGTGAGCACCACCGGGCAGGGATCCGTGGCCGGGACCGTGTCGTCGAGGGCGTGCGCGAAGGCGTTGGAGACGAATGCGCCGACGACCGGGAGCACACGGGGTGTCAGCGCCCGGCAGCCCCAGCCGTCCAGGGTGGACCGGACGAACTCCCAGGCCTCCAGGTCGCTGTCCGCCGCGCTCTGCAGCAGCTGGGTGGCCGAGCCGGTCGCGGCCGCCGTGTCCCTCGGGTCGAGCAGCGCTGCCGGGTCCGCGGTCCAGGTCACCTGGCCTCCTGAGGCAAGTCGATCGGTTTGGGAGCTTGGCTCCCGGTGACATCCTGCGGGTGCGGACGGAGGGACTGCAAGTACATCTGCAAGTGCAGCCCGGCCCACCACGGCAAGCAGACCGCCCCGTACGGGCGTTCGGGGACGGTGATCGCAGGCAGGGGGCGGGCAGCGCGGCGGGAAGTCGGTCCGTGAGCCTCGAAATTGGTACATGCCAGAGGCATGTCCGCAGTTCGGATCACGGGAATGCCCCCGCAGCGGGCGGAACCGCGGTCCGGCGGGGCGCGTCTCCGGCCGTACCGTACGGATCTTGAACGCTGGGGGCACTGGAGCGATGACCGCGACCCGATACCTGTACCTGGCCCGCCACGGCGAAGCCACGGCCGACGAGAGCGGGCTCACGGAGGCCGGGCGCGCCCAGGCGCGGCTGCTCGGAGAGCGGCTGCGGCACACACCGCTCTCAGCGGTCACGCACGGCCCTCTGGCGCGGGCCACGGAGACAGCCCACCTGGTCCACGAACAGCTCGGCGCCGTGCCCCTGAGCGCCTCACCCGTCGTCGGCGACTATCTCCCCCACCTGCCGTCGCGCGAGGAACTCCCCGCACGGTCGGCCGACTTCTACTTGTCCTTCCTCGACCGGTTCCCCGCCGCCGAACGCGAGGAGGGACCCGCGCTCGCGCAGCGGGCGCTGGCCGAGTTCACCGGGCCCGTCGAGAGTGACGAGGACCGGCATGAACTCGTGGTCACGCACAACTTCCTGGTCGGCTGGCTGGTACGCGACGCGCTGGACGCGCCTGCCTGGCGCTGGCTCGGCCTCAACCATGCCAACGCCGGGCTCACGGTGATCCGTTACGCGCCCGGACGACCCGCGAACCTGCTCTGCTACAACGACACCCGCCATCTGAGCGGGCCCCTGCGCTGGACCGGGCTGCCGCCGGAGGTGCACGTGTGACCGGTCGGTGCGTCGTGGTGACCGGCCGGGGCGCGGCGGTGTGTGGCCGGCCGGGCGCCGCCCGGGGTGTCTTGGGGAGGCACTCCTACGCCGTGAGCCGTGCGCGCAGCGCCTTGCGGTCGAGCTTGCCGACGCTCGTGACCGGGAGGCGGTCCAGGATGTGGATCTCACGCGGGTACTTGTGGGCCGCGAGGTGCTCCTTGCCGTAGTGGATCAGGTCCTCGGTACTGCACGCGTGCTCCGGGTGCAGGGCGACGAAGGCGACGACCTCCTCGCCGAGGCGCGGATCCGAGCGGCCGACCACGCCCGCGGAGGCGACGGCCGGGTGGCCGAGCAGGGTGTCCTCGACATCGCGCGGGAAGACGTTGAAGCCGCCGCGCAGGATCAGGTCCTTCTTGCGGTCGACCAGGTACAGGAAGCCGTCCTGGTCGAAGCGGCCGATGTCGCCGGTGTGCAGCCAGCCGCCCTCCAGGGCCTGGGCACTCTGCTCGGGCGCGTTCCAGTATCCGGCCATGACGCCCTGCGCGCGGACGCAGATCTCGCCGTCCGAGCCGGGCGGCAGTGCCTCGTCCTTCTCGTCGCGGACCTCGATCTCGTAGCCGGGCAGTGCCGTGCCCACCGAACCGGGGCGGTTGCGGCCGGGGCGGGTGGCGGCGATCACCGAACCCGATTCGGTGCAGCCGTAGCCCTCCAGGATCTCGCTGCCCGGCACGGCGCGCTGCCAGGCTGCGCGGGTCTCGGCGGGCAGGGGGGCGGCGCCGCTGGTGACGTACCGCAGCGCGGAGAGATCCGCCTCGGCCAGGGGCTGTTCGAGCAGCATCTGGATCATGCTGGGCACGAGGGTGGTGCGCTGAACGCGGTGCTCCACCGCGAGATCGAGCCACTGGGCCGGGTCGAACCAGCGTTGCAGCACGGCGAGTTGACGCTCCTCGGCGTGCCAGCCGACCAGGGTCACGATGAGTCCGTACGCGTGCGAGAGCGGCAGGGGGAGCAGGGTGCGGTTGATGCCTTCCAGCAGCCCCGTCTCGTGCCCGGCGGCGTGGGCGGCGGTGGAGCAGGCGTGGAGATTGCGGTGGCTGAGCATGACGCCCTTGGCGCGTCCCGTGGTGCCGCCGGTGTACATCAGCGCGGCCAGGTCGGTGCCGGTGCGGGCCGTGACGGCGCCGGGTGCGGCTGCTTCGAGTTCGCTGAACGGGGTGATGGTGACGCCCGTCGGCAGTCCGGGTGCGGTCGGGGGCAGTTCGTCCACCACGATGACCTGCCGCAGGCCTTCTGCCAGGGGTGCGGCGGCGGCCACGGAGGGCATCAGATCGGCCGTTGTCACCAGGACCCGGGCGTCGGAGTCGCTCAGGATGTGCGCCAGTTCCGGCGGGGCGACAAGGAACATCACCGGGGTGACCACGGCGCCCGCACGCCAGATCGCCTGGTAGGTGATGCCCACCTCCGGGCAGTTGGCCATGAGGACAACCACCCGCTCGCCGGGCCGCACCCCGAGCTCGGCGAGTCCCGCGCCGACCCGGGTGGCCCGTTCGTACAGCTCGCCCGAGCGATGGCGTTTGCCGTCGTGAACCAGCGACTCGTAGTCCCCCAGCCGTTCGTACGCGGATTCGGCGAGCCTTGCCAGATGGGCGTCCTGGTCGTACGGCATCGGGGCACCTGCCTTCTCGTGGGCGGCGTGCGGGAGGGCCGTGCGGGGGCGTGCGGGAGGGCCGTGCGGGGGTGCGTGCAGGAGGGCCGTGCAGGAGCAGTTCGCCGGAGTATGGCGCGGGGGCCGGGGTGCGGCAATAGGTGCGGCGTGCACAGACCGGCCGGAGAGGCGGACGCGGCTGTGTCGGCCCCGCCGCCGCTCAGCCGTCCGCTTCGCCCCTGCGTCGCGCCCAGTACACCGAGGCGCCGAGCGCTCCGGCCACCAATGCTCCGCCGAGCGCGAGCTGGATGACGTCGGACTGGTCGAAGGTGCCGCCGGTGCCGGCCCGTACGCCCTTGTGGACGGGCGGCTGGGCGCTGTGGTGTGTGGGCCGTACGCTTCCGCCGTCGTCGGCGATCGTGAGCGTGGCCTTCTTCGTCTTCATCTTGCAGGTGAAAGTGATCTGGAAGGCGGCCGCGGGCTTGGCGTCCTTGAAGACGCGGACCTTCGCGGGCCTGCCCTCGTCGAGTTCGACCAGGTCGAAGACGGCGGCCTCGGCCGTCACGGTCGGCTCCTGGCAACCGGACGAGGTGAGCGTCACCGTACCGCCGGGCTTCACCGTGGCGGGTGAGACACCGACCCGCCAGCCCAGGGTGTCCAGGTCCCCTCGGTCGTCCGCCACGGTGGCCGGGGCCGCGCCGAGCGCGAGCACGCAGCCGCCCGTCAGGCACGCCGCCGCACTCGCCGCCGCCTTTCGAAGCCTCGGTGTCACCGCGCGCATCCGCCCCACTCCCATCCCATACGTCCCGTTTCGCCGTCTGCTTGGGGACCCTAGGCGCAAAGAGAGGAGGCCACCGCCCGGGCGGGTCCGGACGGGTCCGCGAGACGCCCGGTCGACGGCCCACCGGCTGCTCCCCGGGGCCACTCGAACCCGCTTGCGCCAGATGAAGCACTCCTGCGGGGTGGCTTAAGAAATCGTTGATGGACTCCGGAGGCGAGGCGGGGCAGATTGATAAATGCTCGGCATGATCACGAACTCAGGAGGCTCCCCCGGTGAAGGCACTCGTCAAGGACAAGGCGGAGCCCGGACTGTGGATGCGGGAGGTGCCCGAGCCCGTCATCGGCCACGGCGAGGTCCTCATCAAGGTCCAGCGGACCGGCATCTGCGGTACGGATCTGCACATCCGCAACTGGGACGGCTGGGCGCAGCAGACGATCACGACGCCTCTGGTCGTCGGGCACGAGTTCGTCGGCGAGGTCGTCGAGACCGGGCGTGATGTGCAGGACATCGGGGTCGGTGACCGGGTCAGCGGCGAGGGCCATCTGGTCTGCGGCAAGTGCCGCAACTGTCTGGCCGGGAGGCGGCATCTGTGCCGGGCCACGGTCGGTCTCGGGGTCGGCCGGGACGGCGCGTTCGCCGAGTACGTGGCGCTGCCCGCCTCGAACGTGTGGGTGCACCGCACCCCGGTCGACCTGGATGTCGCCGCGATCTTCGACCCCTTCGGCAACGCAGTCCACACCGCCCTGTCCTTCCCGCTGGTCGGCGAGGACGTGCTGATCACGGGCGCGGGTCCGATCGGTCTGATGGCCGCCGCCGTCGCGCGGCACGCCGGCGCCCGCAACGTCGTCGTCACAGACGTCAGCGAGGAGCGTCTGGAGCTCGCCCGCAAAATCGGCGTGAGCCTCGCGCTGAACGTCGCGGAGTCCTCGATCGCGGACGGCCAGCACACGCTCGGTCTGCGTGAGGGCTTCGACGTCGGCCTGGAGATGTCCGGCAACCCGCGGGCGATGCGCGACATGGTCGCCAACATGACCCACGGCGGCAAGATCGCGATGCTCGGGCTGCCCGCCGAGGAGTTCCCCGTCGACTGGGCCCGGATCGTCACCTCAATGATCACCATCAAGGGGATCTACGGACGGGAGATGTTCGAGACCTGGTACGCGATGTCGGTGCTCCTGGAACGCGGGCTCGACCTCGCCCCCGTGATCACCGGCCGCTACGCGCACACCGACTTCGAGGCGGCCTTCGACGATGCCGCCTCCGGTCGCGGCGGCAAGGTCATCCTCGACTGGACCGCCTGACCCGTACCTCGCCTGTCTCGCCCCCGTCCGGCTCCCCAGAAGGAACCCCTCATGTTCGACTCCGTACGCGCACAGCTCCAGCAGACCCTCGACGAGATCGAGGCGGCGGGCCTGCACAAGCCCGAGCGCGTGATCGGCACCCCCCAGTCCGCCAGCGTCGATGTCACCGCCGGCGGGCGTCCCGGCGAGGTGCTCAACTTCTGTGCGAACAACTACCTCGGTCTCGCCGACCACCCCGAGGTGATCGCCGCCGCCCACGAGGCCCTGGACCGCTGGGGCTACGGCATGGCCTCGGTGCGCTTCATCTGCGGTACGCAGGAGGTGCACAAGGAGTTGGAGGCGCGGCTTTCGTCGTTCCTCGGCCAGGAGGACACGATCCTCTACTCCTCCTGCTTCGACGCCAACGGCGGTGTCTTCGAGACGGTGCTCGGCCCCGAGGACGCGGTGATCTCCGATGCACTCAACCACGCCTCGATCATCGACGGCATCCGGCTGTGCAAGGCCAAGCGCTTCCGCTACGCCAACCGCGACATGGCCGATCTGGAGCACCAGCTCAAGGAGGCCGCCGCGGCCGGTGCGCGGCGCAAGCTGATCGTCACCGACGGTGTCTTCTCCATGGACGGCTATGTGGCGCCGCTGCGGGAGATCTGCGACCTGGCCGAGCAGTACAACGCGATGGTGATGGTCGACGACTCGCACGCGGTGGGCTTCGTCGGCGCGGGCGGCCGCGGCACGCCGGAGCTGCACGGGGTGATGGACCGGGTGGACATCATCACGGGCACGCTCGGCAAGGCTCTCGGCGGCGCCTCCGGCGGCTACGTCGCGGCGCGGGCGGAGATCGTGGCGCTGCTCCGCCAGCGTTCGCGTCCGTACCTCTTCTCCAACAGCCTCGCGCCGGTGATCGCCGCCGCGTCCCTGAAGGTGCTCGACCTGCTCGAGTCGGCCGGTGATCTGCGCGAGCAGCTGAACGCGAACACCGCGCTGTTCCGTACGCGGATGGCCGAGGAGGGCTTCGAGATCCTGCCCGGGAATCACGCCATCGCGCCGGTGATGATCGGTGACGCGGCGAAGGCGGCGCGCATGGCCGAGCTGTTGCTCGAGCGCGGCGTGTACGTGATCGGCTTCTCGTATCCGGTGGTGCCGCAGGGCCAGGCCCGCATCCGGGTGCAGCTCTCGGCGGCGCACTCGACCGAGGACGTCAACCGCGCGGTCGACGCGTTCGTCGCCGCCCGTGCCGCCTTGGCAGAATCGGCGGTGTGATCGACGCACGCCGGCTCCGCACGCTGCAGGCCGTGGCAGACCACCAGACGGTGACTGCCGCGGCCGCGGCGCTCTATCTGACCCCTTCCGCCGTCTCCCAGCAGATCGCCGCGCTGGAGCAGGAGCTGGGGCACAAGGTCCTGGAGCGGGAGCGGCACGGCAAGCGCAGCATGCGGGTGACCGGTGTCGGCCAGATCCTGCTGCGGCACGCGAGCCAGGTCATCGCCGAGCTGGAGCGGGCGGAGGCCGAGGTCGCCGCGTACACCTCGGGTGACGCGGGCGAGGTGACGGTCGCCGCGTTCGCCACCGGGATCGCGGTGGTTCTCGCCCCGGCCATCACCGATCTGAGCAGCGCGCATCCCGGGCTGCGGATCCAGGTGCGGGACGCGGAGGGCGACGAGAGCCTGCCGATGGTCCTCGACGGGCGTGCGGATGTCGCCGTGGCGGTCGAGTACCGGGGTGCGCCCGGCGCGGACGACCGGCTGACCCGTATCCCGCTGTACGCGGAGCCCTTCGACGCGGTGCTACCGCTCGGCCATCGGCTGGCCGGGGCCGAGACGGTGTCGGTGGCCGCGCTCGCCGACGAGCCGTGGATCGGGCCGTATCCCGGCAATCCCTGCCTCGACGTGATGCTGCTCGCCTGCGAGTACGCGGGCTTCGAGCCGCGTCTGGAGCATTCCTCGGACGACTTCCGCGCGGTGGTGGCGCTGGCCGCGGCGGGCGCGGGCGTGGCCCTGGTGCCCCGCTCCGCGCTACGGGACACCGACCTCTCGCACGCGGCCGTACGGCCCGTGGACGACGTGGTCGCCACCCGCCGCGTCTTCGCCGCGGTGCGCCGTGGCGCGGAGGGCCATCCGCTGCTGCGGCCCGTCCTCGATGCGCTGCGGCGGGCGGCGGGCTCCGTACCGCCGAACGCGCAGGACTGAGCGGAGCCACTGAGAATTCTCTTCACCGAGAATTCCCTTCGGCGCGATGTCGATCGGGCGCCACCCCGTTCGACATCAGAGTGTGCGGCGCCTCGCCGTACACCGATGCGGCGCCTCCGTACACGGAAGCGGCGCCTCCCCGTACACGGAAGCGAACGGCCCGAGTGAGGGAAAAAATGAGTCAGCTCCTGAGAGTCCAGAACTTCAGTGTCGCCCATGACGGCGTCGCCGCCGGCAAGCACCAGACGCTGGAGAACCCGTTCGGCATCGATGGCGCCCCACAACGCCTGTTCTCCTGGGCCGGGGCCACCGCGAGCTGGCCCAACCGTACGGAACCCGGTGGGAACCGGGGTCTCGACGACTACTTCACGCGGGACTTCGCGCACAACATCGGCGCCGAGATCATGGGCCGCAACAAGTTCGGTCCGCAGCGCGGCCCGTGGCAGGACCATGACTGGCAGGGCTGGTGGGGCGATGAGCCCCCGTTCCACACGCCGGTCTTCGTGATGACCCACCACCCCCGGCCGTCGTTCACGCTGTCCGACACCACGTTCCACTTCGTCGGCGGCGAACCGGCAGCGGTCCTGGAGCAGGCGAAGGAGGCCGCTCAGGGCAAGGACGTGCGCCTCGGCGGCGGGGTCACCACCATCCGCCGGTTCCTGGACGCCGACCTCGTCGACACCCTGCACGTGGTGGTCACTCCGGTGCAGCTGGGATCCGGTCTGCGGCTCTGGGACTCCCCCGACGACCTGCTCGACCGTTTCCATCGGGAGGTCGTCCCCAGCGCGAGCGGTGTGACCCACCACCTCTTCTGGCGCAGGTGATGCGGCCGGCTTCCCCGGTCGCGGGGGCAGGCCGGGGCTGTGCCCCGGGTGCAAGCGGCCGGGCGGGCTGATGTTCGCGGGCGTGCTCGCATAGGCTGCCTGGATGAGCACTCTTGATGATGCCCGCGCGGGCATGAATCCCGCGATCCGGCCGCAGGACGACCTGTTCGGCCATGTCAACGGCGGCTGGCTGGACACCGAGGAGATTCCCGACGACCGCTCCAGCTGGGGCCCCTTCGTGCAGCTCGTGGACGTCGCCGAGCAGCAGGTCAAGGAGATCATCCAGGAGCTCGCCGAGCAGGGCGGCGAGGACGCCGACGCCCGGCGGATCGCCGCGCTGTACGCCTCGTTCATGGATGAGGAGACCATCGCCGCCAAGGGACTCGATCCCGCGCGGCCGCTGCTCGACGAGGCCGCCGGGATCACGGACGTACGGGAACTCGCCGCGTTCCTCGGACGGTTCGAGCGGGTCGGCGGCTCGGGTCTGTTCGGCGCGTATGTCGACACCGACGACAAGGACTCCGACCGCTATATCTTCAACATTGTGCAGGGCGGACTGGGGCTCCCTGACGAGTCGTACTACCGCGAGGAGAAGTTCGCGGAGATCCGTGAGAAGTACGTCGGCTACCTCACGGAGCTGCTCGGGCTCGCGGACCACGCGGCGCCCGCCGAGGCCGCCGCCTCGGTGCTCGCGCTCGAGACGAAGCTGGCCGCCGGTCACTGGGAGCGCGCCGAGACCCGCGACGTCCAGAAGACCTACAACCTGACGACGTTCGACGAGCTCGTCGCGCTCGCCCCCGAGTTCGACTGGCGCGGCTACATCACGGGGCTCGGCGGCAACGAGAAGACGATCGCCGAGACCTGTGTCCGTCAGCCGTCCTATCTCACGCACCTGTCGAAACTGCTCACCGAGGTGCCGATCGGGCAGTGGCGCAGCTGGACGCTGGTGCGGGTGCTGCGCGCCTGCGCGCCGTATCTGACGGACGCGTTCGTACGGAACAACTTCGAGTTCTACGGGCGCACCCTGAACGGGACGCCCGAGCTGCGGGCCCGCTGGAAGCGCGGTGTGGCCTTCGTCGAGGGCGCGGTGGGCGAGGCCGTCGGCAAGGAGTACGTGGCACGGCACTTCCCTCCGTCGTCGAAGGCGATGATGGACGAGCTGGTCGCCAACCTCCTCGAGGCCTACCGCCAGTCCATCGCCCGGCTCGACTGGATGACGGACGAGACCAAGGAGCGGGCGTACGAGAAGCTCGCCACGTTCCGCCCGAAGATCGGTTACCCGGAGAAGTTCCGCGACTATTCCGCGCTGACGGTCTCCGCGGATGACCTGCTCGGCAACGCGCACGCGGCCGCCACCTTCGAATCGGCCCGTGAGCTGGCGAAGATCGGCTCCCCGGTGGACCGCGACGAGTGGTTCATGCTGCCACAGACGGTGAACGCGTACTACAACCCGGGTACGAACGAGATCTGCTTTCCCGCGGGCATCCTGCAGAAGCCGTTCTTCTCCCCCGAGGCCGATCCGGCCGAGAACTACGGCGGGATCGGCGCGGTCATCGGCCACGAGATCGGTCACGGCTTCGACGACCAGGGCGCGCAGTACGACGGTGCGGGCAATCTGAACGACTGGTGGACGGCCGACGACAAGAGCGCCTTCGAGCGCAAGTCGCAGGCGCTGGTGCAGCAGTACAACGGGTTCTCGCCGCGCAATCTGCCCGGGGAGTTCGTCAACGGGCAGCTGACCGTGGGCGAGAACATCGGTGACCTGGGCGGTCTGACCATCGGGCACACCGCGTACAAGATCTCGCTCGGCGGCGTCGAGGTGCCGGCCGGGGGTGAACCGACCGGCTCGCAGCGGCTGTTCATGAACTGGGCGTACTGCTGGCGCACCAAGCGCCGCAAGGAGCAGGAGCAGCAGTATCTGACGATCGACCCGCACTCGCCGCCGGAGTTCCGCGCGAACATCGTGCGCAACCTCGACGAGTTCCACGAGGCGTTCAACACTGCCGAGGGTGACGGGCTGTGGCTGGATCCGGCGGAGCGCGTACGGATCTGGTGATCCGGCGGAGCGCGTACGGATCCGGTGACGCGGTCTCTTTTCGGTGAGGGCCCGGCTGTGCACGTCGGCGTGCACAGCCGGGCCCTCGTCCGTGGCACGGCCCTACCGTGGAGTCATGGGGATGCCATGGAGGGTGTGGAGGCCGGTGTGCTGAGGTCAAGGCGCCGGCTGATCGCGCTGCCGGGGCTCCTGCCGGTCCTCCTCGTCGCGGGCTGCGGCGCCGGTGGGGGGAGGCGGCGGGCGGAAGTACGCGCTGATCGGCGGCCACTCGGGGGGGTCCTTCGACTGGGATCCGACCGCGTTCACGGACCGGGTTCCCGAAGATTCGGGCTACCTCCGAGTGCGGGCCTGCGCCGACGGGGCCCTGGACTCGGCCTGGCGGGAGCCGCGCAAGCCGCTGCCGCCGGGGCCGTCGGCGATGGATCCGTAGGCGGTGATCGACGGGATCCTGCGGGCAGACCTGGACGCGCCGCGCAAGCAGCGGCACACGGTCACGAGGATCTTCCACCGGCTGGTCGAGGAGCACGGCGCGAACGTGTCGTATCCCATGATCAGGCGGTATGTCGCCGGTCGGAAGCCGCAGGTCGCGGTGGAGGCGGGCAGGGCCGTCCACCGGGTGTTCGCCTCCGCCGGCTGAGGAGCTGTCCAGCTCAAGCCCCGCGGGCGAGATCCTGAAGTTCCATGAGCCCCATCGCCCCCACGAACTCGATGGGGCTCATGTCCGATCTGAGTGCCTGACTCGGCCGCGGGAGGAGTCCTTCGCCCAGCTTGGCGTATTCCGCCGTCGCGGTTTCGGCAAGCCACGCCGCCTGTTCAGGGTGCCAGTGCCGGCGTAGACCCTCGATCGCGGCCATCAGCGCGGGGATCCCCCACACGACGAAGGTGAACCGGTGGGTTCCCGTGGAGACCTCGATCTGCCTCTTGATCCCCCAAGAGGTGTCGCGCACCCCGGAGATGACGGGCAGGAAGATGCTGAACCGGCCTATGACGCGATTGGCGAAATGTGAGCAGAAGACGAGCCGGTAGTTCGTCACGTGCAGCTGCCCGCCGATCGCCTCCGATCCTTGCATGCGAACCATCCACGTCAACTGGTCGCGGGAGAAGCGTGTCAGCCCAGCCTCGGCGACCTTCACGACGCTGTTCGCCTTCTTGGCGAACTCCACAGCCTCGCCTGGCAGAAGGTCGTTCGAGCTGAGTGCCATACCCATGGTTCCCCCTGGTCCGCGCGGCACGCGCCACTGGCCGCAGATGCTGCCCTCAGGCCTCATCCTGCCCTGCGGGTCCGGGCCCATCAACAGCTTCTGACACCCTGCAGGCCCCACCTCGGCAGTCCGCCGCCCAGGGGGCGGAGGACTGCCCCACGCTCGACGCCGTCCGACAGGACGACCTCCCAAGCCTCCACACCCTCGCCGCAGGCGAGGACCGGCCGGCTGCCGTCACGCGGTCCTCGGCGAGGTGCTTCGACGCTACGGCGACGCTGGCCTGCGTGCCTGCCGAGCCGGGCCCACGGCGGCGCCTTCTGGTGTCCGTGCGGTCGGCCGTCGGGGCCCGCCACGGCTCACAGCTCGCCGCGTGCCAGGCCGAGGAGACGGTCGAGGACGCGTGGGCCGGACGCGCGTACGCCGTCGTGTTCGTACTCGTCCGTCACCCAGGTGCGCAGGCCGCGGATCGTGTGAGCCGTGTCGAGCGAGTGGGCGGTGTGGACGTACATGTCGTCGTGGTAGACGGCGGCCGCGGCGGGAACCTCGTTGCGGGTGAGGACCTCGGGGGCGTACAGGTGGGCGGGCCATTCGGTGCGGCTCGCGAGCAGCTCGGCCGTCTCGCGCAGCGGGGCGAGGGCGGGGTCGGCCTCGAACATCCACGGGTGGATGGTCTCGCCCGTGAACATCAGCGGGGCATCGCCGGCGAGGCTCTGTTCGGCGTCGAACTGCGGGAACTCGGCGCGTACGCGTTCGGCCGCCCAGTTCGTCGCCAGGCCCGGCTGGGCGTAGATCGCCTCGTGGAGCACCGCGTACAGGGGGCGCGCGGCGTACGAGAGCGCCGCTTGAGTCTCTTCCTGGAAGGTGTCGGAGAGCTCGGTGCCCAGGGGGGTGCGGACGAAGGCGTTCTCCAGGAGGTAGTGGAGTTTGTGGCTGCCGTCTCCGCTGCCGAGCAGGATGCCCAGCGACTGGAAGGCCTCGACGCTCAGCCGGTAGCCGCCGTTCAGGGTGACGGGTCCGTGCTCGGCGAGGTGGGCGGCGATCCTGCGGGCGCGGTCGACGTCCTGCGGATAGCGGGCATAGTGCGCGTCGACCTTGCGTGCGATACGGGGGTAGGCGGCGCGGTAGACCTCGTCGGCAGAGGCTTCGAGGGAGGGCAGACCGCCGGTGATCAGTACCTCGGCGAGGCCTTCGGGCGCGGTGGACAGGTAGTGGACGGCGCAGAAGCCGCCGAAGCTCTGGCCCAGCACGCTCCAGGGTGCGCCGCCGGTGAGCTCGCGGCGGATCAGCTCGCAGTCGCGGACGATGGCGTCGGCGCGGAAATGGGCGAGGTAATCGGCCTGTTCCTTCGGTCCGCCGCGCAGCGGCAGGGTCTGCCGGTTGGCGACCGTGGAGCGGCCGGTGCCGCGCTGGTCGAGGAGCAGCACCCGGAACTCCTTGAGCGCCCGTTTCAGCCAGGCCTGTGCGCCGACCGGGCGCTGAGCCTGGCAGCCCGGGCCGCCCTGCAGGTAGACCAGCCACGGCAGCTCCCGGTCCGCCTTGCCACTCGCGGTGACCTCGCGTCCGTACACCTCGATGCTCTCGCCGTCCGGGCGGTCGTGGTCGAGGGGGACGGTGAAGACGCGGTCGGTGAGGACGACGCCCGGCTGGCGGTTGGAGAGGGGCATACGGCGGCTCCTGGACGGGGTGGGTCTGGGCGGCCCCAGTCCATCACAGGCGGGGGCGGCCGCCCGTCGCGGGCGCCGTACCGCGCGACCCGGCTCGCGCTGACGATCCGTCAAATCCGTTCGGCGCGGCTCTACCAACCGAAAGGGCCGACAGCTACCCTCCGCGCATGATTCCCACGGTTGTCTGGGGTACCGGAAACATCGGCCGGCTCGCCATCCGTGCGGTCGAGGCGCATCCGGAGCTCGAACTGAGCGATGTGATCGTGCACAACCCGGACAAGGTGGGCCGGGACGCGGGTGAACTCGGCGGCCTGGCGGGCCGGCTCGGCATCGCGGCGACCGATGACATCGACGCGGTGCTCGCCCGGAGGCCGCGCGCCGTGGTGTACGCGGCCTCGGGCGATCTGCGGCCCGACGAGGCCCTTGCGGACATCGGGCGTGCAATGCGGGCCGGTGCCGTGGTCGTGACCTGCGCGCTGTACGGGCTGTACGACGTGCGCAACAGTCCCGAGGAGCTGCGGGGGCCGCTGCTCGACGCGGCCCGGGAGGGCGGCGGGTCGCTCTTCGTCTCCGGGGTCGACCCGGGCTGGGGCAATGACATCCTGCCGGTCCTGCTGAGCGGGCTCGGCTCCCGGATCGACGCCATCCGCTGCCAGGAGATCTTCGACTATTCCACGTACGAGCAGCCCGAGGCCGTGCGGTACTCGGTGGGCTTCGGGCAGCCCATGGACTACCTGGCGCCGATGCTGATCGAGACGGTGCCGTCGATGATCTGGGGCGGTCAGCTGCGGCTGATGGCCCGCGCCTTGGGAGTCCAGGTGGAGGACATCCGGGAGACGATGGAGCGGCGGCCGCTGGAGGAGACCGTGTCCACCCCGTCGATGGGCGAGTTCGAGGCGGGTACGCAGGGCGCGATCCGCTTCGAGGTGCAGGGCATCGTGGACGGCGAGCCGCGCCTGGTGATCGAACATGTCACCCGTATCCATCCGTCCTGCGCCCCGGACTGGCCGCGGCCCGCGAACGGCACCGGCACCCATCGGGTGATCATCGAGGGGCAGCCGCGGATCGAGGTCTCGGTGGAGGCGACCGACGAGGGCGAGAACCGCTCCGCGGGCGGCAACGCGACCGCGGTCGGGCGGCTCGTGGGCGCCATCGACTGGCTCGCCGGGCAGCGGCCCGGACTCTACGACGCACTCGATGTCCCGCTGCGGCCCGCGGCCGGGAGACTGGGAAGGAAGCACCCATGATCATTGACATTCCCGACGGTCAGGAGCCCATCGGGTACGTCTGGGACGACATGGTCCCGCACATCGGACGGGCCGCGGCCGCGTACTCGCTCTCCGTCTACGCCCATTCGAACCTGGGACTGCGCGAGTTCGAGGCCGCGCGGCTGAGGATCGCGCAGATCAACGGCTGCACGCTGTGCCTCGACTGGCGCACCGAGCGCGACGGCGAGGAGACGGTCGAGGACTCCTTCCTCGAGGCGGTCGAGCACTGGCGCACCACCGAGGCCTTCGACGAGCGGACGCGGCTCGCGGCCGAGTACGCGGAGCGGTACGCGGTCGACCATCACCGCCTCGACGAGGAGTTCTGGGAGCGGATGAAGGCGCACTACTCGCAGAAGGAGATCGTGGAGCTGAGCATGAGCATCGGGTCGTGGCTGGCCTTCGGGCGGCTGAACCACGTCCTGGGGATCGATGCGGTGTGCAAACTGCCGACGGCGTGAGGCGGCGGCCCCCGCTCCTTTCCGGCTCTGCTTTCCGCCGCTCCTTCCGGGCGTCAGAGTTGCTTGCGGTAGGCGACCCCCGGTTCCCCGTCGATGGTGATCTCGCCGGTGAGCGTGAATCCGGTGCGGGTGAGGACCGCCCGGGAGGCGGCGTTGTCCTGGGTGGTGACGGCCCGCAGGGTGTGCAGGCCGTACTCCTCGGCCGCGAGGGCGCAGATCTGCCGCACGGCGGCCGTGGCAAGTCCGCGGCCGCTCGCCGACTCGGCGATCCGGTACCCGAGCCCGGCTTCGCCTTCGGCCGCATCGACCAGGTTGACGCGGCCGAGGATGCTCCCTTCGGTGTCCACGAGCACGTGGAAGTGGCACTCCCCCGCCGCCTGTTCGGCGAGCCGCGCACGGAGTACCCCGGCGAAGTCGGTGAAGAAGGCGTCACCGCGGTCGGGTACGGCGGCGGCGAAGTAGGCCCGGTTCTCCTGTTCGAAGGCGAGCAGGGCCGGGGCGTGCGCCTCGCTCAGGCGCTCCAGGGCGGGCATGGGCGGGCTGTACCTCCCGGAGCCGGGGACGTGCTGCGGGGAACCCGTCATCGCTGCTCTGCCGCCTTCGCCGCGGCCTCGACACGGTCGTGGTGAGCCTGCCACCAGTCGCCGTCCGTCGAGGGCAGGTTCTCGCTGCCCTGCCTCATGCCCACCGCACCGTCGACGAGTTCACGGACGATGTCGGCGTGCCCGGCATGGCGGTGGGCCTCGGCGATCATATGGATCAGGATCTGCTCCAGGGTGACCGTACGACGCTCAGGGTGCCACCAGGGCACCTGGCCTTGGGCGCCGAGCTCCAGGGCCTCGATGGTCGCGTCCGAGTGCTGCCATACCCGCCGGTACAGCCCCACGATGTCCTCGCGTGACTCCTCGGGCGTGGCCCACATGTCGGCGTTGTCCTCGGCGCCCTCCGCCATCCACGGCAGCGCTTCGGAGAAGGGCCTGCCGAACACGTCCCCGAAGTAGCCCGCCTCCGTGCCGGCCACGTGCTTGACCAGACCGAGCAGGTTCGTGCCGGTCGGGGTGAGCGGGCGCCGTATCTCGTACTCGCAGAGTCCGTCGAGCTTCCAGAGCAGGGCCTCGCGGGCGGACTGCAGATAGCGCTGGAGGTGGGCTTTGGCCTGCGGATCATGTGGATCATGCGGATCGTTCCGTGCGGTGGTCATGGGCGCAGTGTGGCATCCGGGACTGACAACGTCGCCGGGATTTCCCTCGCCCGCGGGTCCGCTCAGACGGCGACGGACTCCTCCATCTCCTCCTCCTGGGCAGCGATTTCCGCCTCGCTCCGGCGCTGCACGGGTACGGGCTCGCCCCTCTCCGCGCCAGCCGCGGGCTGCACGGACTCCACGGGCTGCTGGGCGGCAGTCGCAGCACGGACCGTACGCCGCCGCTCGGTGACACCGGCGGCCGTGATCACCACGAGGGCGAGCCCCAGCCAGGCCACCAGGGTCCAGACGTTGCGCGCCAGACCGTAGCCGTCGAAGTAGACGAGGGAGCGGAGGCCTTCGACGAAGCCCGCGCCGTTCCAGAAGGCGTGCAGGGAGCCGAAGAAGCCGTTCTGCAGTTCGGGCCGGAAGATTCCGCCCGAGCTGGTGAAGTTGAGCATGACGAAGAGGACCATGACACCGAGCGTCGTCCACCGCTTGAGGAAGGTGTGCAGACCGACGCCGAGGAACAGGATTCCCGCCGAGTACAGCCAGGACATGCCCCACAGACCCCACAGGCCGTGGTCGACGAGGCGGAAGACCGGTCCGGCGAAGGCGGTGCCGATCAGGCTGACGACGAACGAGGTGCCTGCGACGAGCAGGGCCCTGAGCCGCATGGGCAGTGCGGAGCCCGCGGCGCCGAGGGCGGCGACGGAGGCGTAGGAGCCGATGCTCAGGGCGACGAGCAGGAAGAAGATCCCCTGTCCGGTGGGGTCGCCCTCGGCGGGCGGCACCACGTCGGTGACATGCAGCGGTTCGCCCTGCTGCTCGGCCACCGGCGCGAACACCTTCTCGGCGGCGGTGGCACTGGTGTCGGATCCGGCCGTGGCCACCAGGATGCTGGAGCTGCCGGGGAGGTAGGCACCGGTGATCTCGCGTGTCCTGAGCGCCTGCTCGGCGGCGGCGCGGTCCGGCAGCGTCCGTACGTCGAGGGCGTCGCCCGTCGGGTCGTGCAGCTCCTGGGCGAGAACCTTGGCCTCGGCACCGCTGCCGACGACCGCGACGGGCAGCTGGTGCGGTTCGGGGTGGGCGAAGGCGCCCAGGTAGGCGAGTCCCATACCCAGGCACATGAGGAGCGGGGTGAGCAGGTGGGCGAGGACATGACGCAGGGCACCGGGCGGTGCCGAGCCGAGGAGGCGCGCCTTGGGCGCGGTCTCGGCCGGGTGGTGGCTTAGCTGGTCCTGCCGATGCGTTCCGCTCACGTCCGTGATCCCCAGAGCTAATAGTTGTGCATTACATCTTTCTAGATGCATGTATCATACAGCTATATTCCTCATGCGTGCCACGTGAAGACAACGACCGGTGGGCGAGGTCACCACGGACCACATGCCCCGATACGCCCTTGTGTGCGAATATGGCGACAGAGCCCGACCGGCTCCCGGACGAGGCGCGCCGTACCCGGATTTCGACGACGGTGCCGAGGGAGTCGTCGTCATGGCATGGGTCGTTCTCGTCATCTCCGGGATGCTGGAGGCCGTCTGGGCCACCGCGCTGGGCAAGTCCGAAGGCTTCTCCCGCACCCTTCCCACCGTGGTCTTCGGTATGGGCCTGATCGCCAGCATGGGCGGTCTGGCTTTCGCGCTGCGCACGTTGCCCGTCGGCACCGGCTACGCGGTCTGGGTGGGCATCGGTGCGGTGCTGACCGTCACCTACGCGATGCTCTTCGACGGTGAGCCCGTCTCGGCCCTGAAGCTGCTGTTCCTGGCCGGGATCGTCGGCTGCGTGATCGGGCTGAAGGCCCTGCACTGAGGCCGATCGACGCTATGTCGCGTCGTACCGCAGCAGCACCACTCCGTTGCCGAAGGTCCTCGTGTCCCTGAGCCGCAGGTCGCTGCGCACCCCGTCGGCGGGGAACAGCGGGCGGCCCGAGCCGAGGACCACCGGGTGGACGTAGAGGTGATAGGCGTCGATGAGGCCCTGGCGGCGGAATTCGGCAGCCAGGGTCGCACCACCGACCACCATGTCTCCGCCGGGCCGCGCCTTGAGCGCGTCGATCTCCGCGGCGTCGACCTGGCGCATGAGTGTCGCATTCCAGTCGGCCCCGGCGAGGGTGCGCGAGAAGACGTACTTGGGCATCTCGCGCCAGATTCCGGCGAACTCCACCTCGGCGGGCGAGGCATCGGGGTCCTGATCGGCGGTCGGCCAGTAGCCGGCCATCAGCTCGTAGTCGACCCTGCCGTCGAGGAAGGCGCTCATGGTGCGCAGCTCGTCGTTGAAGTGCTGATGGAGCTCCTCGTCGACCAGATGCCAGTCGAGGCTGCCGTCCGGGCCTTCGAAGTAGCCGTCGAGGGATACCGACAGGGCCAGAATGATCCTTCGCATCACGCGCTCCTCGGCAAGGTGCATGCCGACGTGGCAGCGGCAGCGGCAGCGGCAGCGGCCCCCGGCAACGGTCAGGCCCCCAGGTCGCGCCCGTAGGTCACGAACTCGCGCGCCACCGTGTACCCGAGCCGCTCGTAGAGCCCGAGCGCACCGGAGGGGTTCGCCGTGTCCACGGTCAGTGAGGCAGTGTCGTAGCCCTCCCGGTGTGCGGCTTCGAGGACGGCGGCCATCAGGGCGGGGGCCGCGCCCCGGCCCCGGTGGGCGCGGCGTGTGGCCAGGTAGCCGACGTGGCAGTCGCGGACCCCGAAGGCCGCCGTGTCGGCCTCCGACTCCTCGGCGAGGAGGTACGCGGCCACCTGCTCGCCGTCGACGAGGAGCCGGCTCATCGCGGGCCGGAAGGCGCGGGATCCGGTGACCCTGGTCCGCCAGTCCGTCTCGTCCATGACGGTGAAGTTCCAGTGGTCGCGGAAGGCGTCGTTGTGGGCGAGCCGGGTCGCCTCCCCAAGGCCCTCCTCGTACGGGACGAGGCTGAGCCCCTCGGGCGCGGGGACGGGTTCGGGCCGGTCACGCCGGAGGGGGTGGGACATCTCGTACCAGTAGCGCTCGGGGGTGAAACCGAGTGCGGCGGTGAGCCCTTCGAGGCTCTCGTCGCCGGACTTGCCGGTGATCAGCAGTCTGCCTTCGAGGGGCTCGAAGCGTTCGCCGTACACGGCCTTGGCGCGTGCGTCGAGGAAGGAGACGAGGCGGGTGCCGATACCCTCGCGGCGCCACGCCGGATGGACACCCGCGTCACCGTCGAAACGGGCGGCGTCCACCGCGCCCTCGGGCGCGTGCAGGATGGCGTACGCGACCAGTTCCTCGCCGTCGAACACGGCGAGGCTGTCCCGGTCGAGGTCGAGCTTGGGGTCGGCGAGTTCCTCGGCGAGGTCTGCGGCATCGTGCCGGTGACCGGTGCGGTCCACGGCCTCGATGGCCTCGCGCAGACCGAGCCAGGCCGGGACGTCATCGAGGGCGAGCGGGCGCTCGGTGCGGGCGCCGGAGTACGGGTCGTTCACAACAACCATGGTCATACGGACGCTCCGATCCCGCCCCCGCAAGCCGGTGGAACGCGCCGGGCGGGGGCGAGCGCAACCGCGAGGAGTCCCTCGGGCCGGGGCTCAGGACCGTTGCCGGGCGGCTTGAAATTACTGGTCGGTATGTCGTGACTTAACAACCCCGCAACAGTAGAACGTGTCCTCACCCCATAGAAGGTGAGGAAGCTCACATGAGACCAACTTCCGTGCCTGGCAGAGGTTCTGACGGGATATCCCGTCGAAGACTTCTCGCAGGAACAGGTTCTATTCTTGGCGCCGCGGCCCTGTCCACTCAGGTCACCGCGGCGCACGCGCGTCCGGCGGCGGCAGCGGACATCCCCGACGGAGCGCGGGTTCCGGTCCTGGTGATCGGCACCGGCTACGGCGGCTCGGTCGCGGCCCTTCGCCTCGCCCAGGCGGGGATCGACGTGCACATGGTCGAGATGGGCCAGGACTGGGACGCGGCGCCCGCCGGACCCGACGGCAGGACGCACCCCAAGGTCACCGCGCCCGACTACCGCTCGTTCTGGATGCGGACCCGGACGAAGGCGCCGCTGAGCAACTTCCTGGGCTTTCCGCTCGACAAGGACGTCCCGAGGTTCGCAGGCATCCTCGACGCCGAGGACTTCGCGGGTATCACCGTCTACCAGGGCCGCGGCGTCGGCGGCGGCTCGCTGGTCAACGGCGGCATGGCGGTCACACCGCGCCGACGGCACTTCACCTCGGTGCTGCCCTCGGTGAACGCCGACGAGATGTACGCCACGTACTACCCGAGGGCCAATGCCGGCCTCGGCGTCGGCATGATCAACCCGGAGTGGTTCGAGCGGACGTCGTACTACCAGTACTCACGCGTGGGCCGCAAGCACGCCCAGCGCTCGAACTTCGACTGGACCTTCGTCCCGGATGTATACGACTGGGACTACATGGAGGCCGAGGACAACGGCACCGTCCCCAAGTCCGCGCTCGCGCAGGAGATCCTCTACGGCAACAACCACGGCAAGAAGACCCTCCCCAAGACCTACCTGGCACAGGCGAAGGCCACCGGGAAGGTCACCATCTCGCCGCTGCACGAGGTCACTTCGGTGACCCCGGCGACCGGCGGCGACTACGCGCTGAGCATCCGCCAGATCGACACCGGCGGCGCCACCGTGGCCACCAAGACGGTGAAGGCGGGCAGGGTGTTCTTCGCGGCGGGCAGCGTCGGCACCAGCAAGCTGCTCGTCAAGCTGAAGGCGACCGGCGCGCTCCCGGGGCTCAACTCCGAGGTCGGCAAGGGCTGGGGCGAGAACGGCAACGTCATGGTGGGCCGCGCCAACCACATGTGGGACGCGACCGGCAAAGCCCAGTCGACGATCCCCTGCTCGGGCATCGACAACTGGGACGCGGGCGGCGCCTTCGCCGAGGTGGCGCCGCTGCCGACGGGGATCGAGACATACGCCTCGTTCTACCTGTCGATCACGGACAACCCGCGGCGGGCCGACTTCACGTACGACGCGGGCACCGGGAAGGTCGGTCTGTCCTGGCAGCGGGCCTGGAAGCAGCACTCGATCGACATGGCGAAGACCATCTTCGACAAGATCAACGCAAAGGAGTGGACGATCTACCGGACCGACTTCTTCGGCGACAACAGGATCTGGGGAGACCATCTGACCTACCACCCGCTCGGCGGCGCGGTCTTGAACCGGGCGACCGACAACTACGGGCGGCTGCACGGCCATCCCGGCCTGTACGTCATCGACGGCGCGCTGATTCCGGGCAACACCTCGGTCAATCCGTTCGTCACCATCACCGCGCTCGCCGAGCGCAACATGGAGAGGATCATCGCGACCGACCTGTGAGGCTGTGACCGTGTTCTGTGTTCTGCGTTCTGCTGTTCCGCAGTGCTCTGATCTCTGATCCCTGATCGCTGCTTCACCGCGGTGGCCTGGTGCTTTGACCGGGCCACCGCTCTGTTTCTGCCGGGCCACCCCGCGTACGGTGGGAAAGGATCTTGCAGTCGTGAAAGGGCAGCTCGTGACGGATGACGTTCTGGTACGGACCGAGGGCCACGCGGCCCATCTCGTTCTGAACCGGCCCCGCGCGCTCAACGCGCTCGACCACCCGATGGTCGGCGCCATCGACGCCGCGCTGACGGCCTGGGAGCAGGATCCCTCGGTGGCGACGGTCGTCCTGTCCGGGGCCGGTGAGCGCGGTCTGTGCGCGGGCGGCGACATCCGTGCCATCCACGACGATGCGAAGGCCGGCGGCAGTGCCTCGGCCGCGTTCTGGCGCGACGAGTACCGGCTCAACGCTCGGATCGCCCGCTACCCCAGGCCGTATGTCGCGCTGATGGACGGCATCGTGATGGGCGGCGGGGTCGGTCTGTCGGCGCATGGTGCGCACCGTGTCGTCACCGAGCGTTCGCGGATCGCGATGCCGGAGACGACCATCGGCTTCGTACCGGATGTGGGCGGCACCTATCTGCTCTCGCGCGCACCGGGACTGCTCGGGACGCATCTGGCGCTCACGGGCACGGCGGTCGGGGCGGCGGATGCGCTGCTGTGCGGGCTCGCCGACCACTTCGTACCCTCCTCGGACCTGCCCGAGCTGCGGGCCGACCTCGGGCGGCTGCCCGCCGACGAGGCGCTCGAACGCTGGGCGCGGCCCGCGCCGGAGGGTGAGCTGGCGGCGGCCCGCGAGTGGATCGACGCGTGCTACGCGGCCGCCACGGTCGAGGAGATCATCGAGCGGCTCCTCGACTGCGGGGTCCTCGCCGCGAAGGAGGCCGCGACAGCCCTCCAGTCGAAGTCGCCCACGGCGCTCAAGGTGACGCTCGAAGCGGTGCGGCGGGCGCGGGAGCTCGACTCCCTGGAGGAGGTGCTGGTCCAGGAGTTCCGCGTCTCGTGCGCCGCGCATGCGATGCCCGATCTGGTGGAGGGGATCCGCGCCCAGGTCATCGACAAGGACCGCTCGCCACGGTGGTCGCCCGCCGATCTGGCGTCGGTCCCGGCGGCCGACGTGGAGCGGTTCTTCGCTCCGGTGGCGCACGAGCTGGAGCTCGGGCGGTGAGGGCGCGTGCACTGCGTGCACTGCGTGCGCGCGTGGTCGGGATGGCTTGCGTGCTGGCCTTCGTGGGCGGTTGCACAGGCTCGAAGCCGTCGCCCGGCGCGGACATGTCCCCCGAAGCCCGGTCCTACCTCTCCGAGGTGCTGGACATCATGGAGGAGAGGGCCCTGCGTCGCGATGACGTCGACTGGGCCGAGGTGCGCAAGACGGCCTTCGAACAGGCCGGCGCCGCCCGGCGTCCGTCCGACACCTATTCTGCGATCATCACCGCAGTGCGCGCGCTCGGCGACGGGCACAGCCGCTTCTACGGTCCGAGAGGTGCCATGGATCTGTTCGGCGACTCGCCCAATCGCGTGCCGGTGGAGGGACGTGCGCTGCCCGACCGGATCGGGTACCTGTCGCTTCCCCGTTTGCAGGGGTCCGACAAGGTCCTCAAACAGTACGTGCGCGAAGGCCGGGCCGCCGTGGCGAAGGCCAACAAGCCCAAGCCTTGCGGCTGGGTGATCGATCTGCGCCGCAACAGCGGTGGAAACTTGTGGCCGATGCTGGCTGTCGTCGGCCCGGTCCTCGGCGACGGTGACGTCGGTGGGTTCGTCGACGCACGGGGACGCAGGAGCGTCTGGTCGCTGGAGAACGGAAGCCCTCGCGTCGACGGGGAGTCCAAGGGGTGGGGGCCGAGTGAGGCGATCGGAGCCGAATCGGCGCCGGTCGCCGTGCTCCACGGCCGTGCCACGGCCAGTTCGGGTGAGGCGGTCGCGGTGGCCTTCCGCGGACGCCCGGCGACCCGGTCCTTCGGCGATGACACCCACGGTGTTCCCACCGCCAACGTGGTGCACCGCCTGTCCGACGGGGCCCTGCTCAATCTGACCGAGGCCAAGATGGTCGACCGCACCGGTCGCGCATACGACAGCCCCATCGCGCCCGATGAAGTAGTGGTCGACAACCGGGGCCGGAGCATCAAACAGGACCCCGTGCTGGAGGCGGCAACAGCGTGGCTGTCCGGTCAGCCTTCCTGTGAGTAGGGGCCGCTTCACAGGCAGGCCCTGAGCCCCGAGGGGGCGTCAGCCGAGGAAGGCCGAGACGGCGGAGGTGAAGGCCTGCGGGTCGTCGAGCCAGGGGAAGTGGCCGGCGCCCGCCTGCTCCTGGTACGTGGACCGCGGGAACAGTCCGGCGTAGGTGCGGACCACGTTCGGCGGTGCGCCCGGGTCGAATTCGCCCGCGAGCAGCAGGACCGGCGCGGGGAACGCGGCGAGCAGGGCGCGGGTGGTGTCCGGGGTGAAGGCGCCCTCGCTGCGGAACACCGCCAGCGCCTCGCCGTTGCGCTGGACGGCCTCGCGCGCCTGAAGCGCGCGCGCCGCCTCGTCCCAGCGGCCGTGGCTGAACGGGGCGACGGCGTCCCAGTCCGCCGGGCCGCCCTGTCCCGAGGCGATGGCTGAGAAGGCCGCGTAGGCGTCCTCGAACCACGGCTCCTCGCGGCGCAGCAGCATCCTGGCGCGTCGGTCCTCTTCCGTGACGGGGAGGCCGACGGCGAGCACGCTGGGCGTGATGAGCACAAGCCGTGTCACGCGCTCGGGGTGCCGGGCCGCGTACTGGACGGCCAGGTTCGCGCCCGCGGAGTGCCCGAGGAGGTCGATAGCGTCGAGGCCCAGGTGCGCGCGGAGCGCCTCGACGTCGGCGACGAGCCGGTCGCAGCGGTACGTGGCGGGGTCCGCGGGGGTGGCCGAGTGGCCGGTGCCACGCAGGTCGAGGGTGACCACCTGGCGGTCCCGGTGGAGTCCGCCGAGGTCCCCGAGGTAGGCGGCGGCCTGCATACCGCCGGGGAGGCAGATCAGTGGACGGCCGCTGCCCCGTACGTGGTAGGCGAGTTCGGTGCCGTCGTACGACGTGAAGGTGGATGCGGAGGTGGAGGTCATAGGCGGCGAGCTTCTCAAGGGTGATCGGATGCGGCAAACGGGTTTCGGCGAGCCGCGTGACTCACGCTTCGGCCTGTTTGCGTCGGGCTTGGACCTGCTTGTGTCAGACCTGGGCCTGCTTGCGTCAGGCCGCCTCGGCCTGCGTGCGGCGCGCTTCGAGACGTGCGTACGTCACGCTTCGAGGACCGGGTGCATGTCCGGTCGTTTCGCCACCCGTCCGTCGCCCGAGGAGCGGCCGCGCAGCCTTCGGCCCAGCCACGGTCCGAGGAATCCGGCCATCCAGCGCACTTCCGTGCCCCAGCCCCCGCCCCGACCCGGCGTCGGCGGCAGCGGATGCGTCCAGGCATCGCTGCTGCCGGGCAGGGCGAGCGCGTGGGCGAGTGAGGCGGCGATGCGTTCATGGCCGAGCGGGGCGGCGTGCAGCCGGTCCGGACTCCACAGCCGGGAGTCGGTGACCACCTCATGGGGGGCGGTGTCGGCGAGGTGGATTCCGGGGCGGCGGGCCGCTTCCCGTATGCCCTGGTTGAGGGCGAGGACCCGGCCCCGCAGCGGCCGGGCCAGCGGCGTGATCCGGGCGATGTCGGGAAAGGTCACGGTCGCCACCCGGGCGCCCTGCGCGGTGAGCGCGGCGAACATGGTGTCCAGATGGCCCACCACCTCGTCGGCGTCGAACTTCGGCCGCAGCAGATCGTTCATCCCCGCGACGACCGTCGCCACATCGGGTTCCAGGGCGAGTGCGGCATCGAGCTGCCCGGCGCGGACCTGGCCGGCGAGGCGTCCTCGTACGGCCAGATTGGCGTACAGGAGGCCCGGGTTGAGCTCCGCGAGCTGTTCGGCGAGACGGTCGGCGAAGCCGCGCAGCCCGCCGGTGTCATCGCCGTCGCCGAGACCTTCGGTCTGACTGTCGCCGAGCGCCACGTACCGCTCGTACAGGCCCATCCCGTACGCCCCTGCCCCGGATGCGCTCGTCCCGTACGCGTTCACCGGGCCGCACCGCCGTCCCTGCGCGCCTGCAGAATCCCCGTGATCCGCTCGCACCACTGCAGATAGCCCCGTTCGAAGACCAGACCGCCCAGACAGGTCAGATACGGGCCGATCCGCTCCCCCTCACGCAGGAACTCCTCCTCGCTGCGCCCCCCGCGAAGTTTGACGAGAAGCGATTCGAAGAGCTCGATCTTGGCGCGGGCGAAGTCGGCGCGCTCGCGCAGCTGGCCGATGACCTGTCCGGTGTCCACGAGGTCGCCGGCCTGCACCTTGACCGCGAGGTCGTCGCGGAGCATCGAGGGCTTCGCGGGGGCGACGGCGAAGCGCTCGAGTTCGGCGAGGCCCTCGCCGGTGAGCTTGAACAGGCGTTTGTTGGGCCGCGATTCCTGCACCACCTCGCGCCCGGCCACCAGGCCGTCCGCCTCCAGGCGGGCCAGCTCGGCGTAGACCTGCTGAGGCTGGGCGTGCCAGAAGTTCGCCACACCCAGGTCGAAGGACTTGGCCAGCTGGTAGCCGCTCAGCTCCTCGTCGAGCAGCGCGGCAAGCACCGCGTGCCGCAGAGCCATCTCCGCCCCCCCTCTGTCGCGTTCACCGCTCGCAATGATACTCATGTTTCTGACTAGTCAGAAACATGAGTATCCAGACAGACGGACCTTTCGAGCATGGAGGACCCCATGGCCCAGTCGGCCCCGTTCCGCGCCGCCGTCGAGGCGGGCGATCTCGGCGCTCTCGAAGCGCTGTTCGCCGAGGACGTCCGGATGTACAGCCCGGTGAAGTTCCGGCCGTTCGAGGGGAGGGAGATGGTGCTCGGCCTCCTCGGGGTGCTGCTGCGCACCTTCGAGGACTTCCACTACGTGGGTGAGCTGGCCGGGTCGGTGCGCACCAACACCGACGACGAGGAGGCCGGGACCGAGGCACTGCTGTTCCGCACCGTCGTGGACGGCAAACAAGTGCACGGCATGGATCTGCTGCACTTCGACGAGGAGGGCAGGATCAAGGAGTTCACCGTCATGGTGCGGCCGCAGTCGGCCGTCCAGGCCGTGCAGCAGGCGGTGTACTCGGGACTGGTGAAGGCCGGGCTCGCATAAGATCGCTCGATGGAATCCAGTGTCATAGCGCGGGCCCGGCGGATCGACTGGCGTGGGCTGGTGCGCCGTCCGGGCCGTTCCACCGTGGTGTGGACCGTGCTGTGCCTGGCGGCCTCGTTCGTGCTCGCGGCGCCCGCCGTCGTGCCCAATGCGGGGTTGCGGCTGGGGAGTTTCGTGGAGACGTTCCGGCCCTGGCTGGGGCTCGTCGTTCCGCTCGTGTTGCTGGTCGCCGTGGTGCGGCGGTCGCGTGCGGTGGCCGTGGCGGCGCTGCTGCCGGGGCTCGTGTGGCTGGGGGTCTTCGTCTCCTGGCCCGGGGAGGATCCGTACGACCTCACGGTCGTGCAGCACAACGTGAGCGATGATCACGCCGATCCCTCGCGCGTGGCGCGGCAGCTGCTCGACAGCGGAGCCGCGCTGATCGCGTTGGAAGAGGTGACCGAGGGGGCGCGCGACACGTTCCGCGAGGTCCTCGAAGGCGCGTATCCGCACCATGCGCACACCGGCACGGTGGATCTCTGGTCGCGGTATCCGCTGAGCGATGTGCGCCGCGTCGACATCCGTCCGCCGTCGATCCCCGAGGGCTGGGAGCGGGGGCTGCGTGCGACCGCCCGGCTGCCGCAGGGCGATACGGCGGTGTACGTGGCGCATCTGCCTTCGGTGCGCTTCCGCGCCACCGGCTTCGGCACCGAGGCCCGCGATGCGAGCGCGCGGCTGCTCGCCGACGCGCTCGCCGCGGAGCCGCTGGAGCGGGTGCTGCTCTTCGGTGACCTCAACAGCACCACGGACGACCGCGGCCTCGACCCGGTGCTCGGCCTGCTTGACGCGCCGGACGAACGGTTCGCGTTCAGCTGGCCGACCTCGCTGCCCGTCGCCCGGATCGACCAGGTGCTCGCCAGGGGTGTCCGGGTGACCGGTCTGCGCACGCTGGCGGACACGGGCAGCGATCATCTGCCGGTCGAGGCGCAAGTGCGGTTCTGAACGGGCCGCTCACGTCGAGCGGTCCGCTCACGTATGTCGCATCGGTGTGAGCTGCTCGATGTCGTAGCGCGCCCGCAGTTCCGCGATCGCCGCATCGTCGAGCGGGCCGCCCGAGCGCAGGAGTTCGAGGAGTTCCTCGAAGTAGCGCTCGTGGTCGGGTGGCGGCGATGCCTGGAAGAACATCTTCGCCGGGGTGTCCGTACGGTTGGCGAAGGCGTGCGGGCAGCCCGGCGGTACGGCGATGACCGTGCCCGCCGTGGCCCGCACGGTGCCGGTGCCGCTGAGCGAGGTCCAGGTGCGCCAGTCGTCCTTCGTACGGATCCTGGGTTCGAAGGCGAGGATGTCGAGTTCGCCTTCGAGTACGTAGAACAGCTCTTCGCTGCGGGTGTGGACATGCGCGCCGACGTCGAAGCCGGGCGGCACCACGACCTCGAAGCTGGAGGCGAAGCTCGAGTGCTCGCCGGTGACCTTGAACGTGACCTCGTGGGCCGGCACCTGGAGCGTGCGCCCGTGTCCGGCCGGGACGAGGAGGCCCTCGCGCGGTGGTGCCGCGGTCACCAGGTCACCGGCAATCCCTCGGGGCCGCGGATCAGCGCGCCGGGCCGCCAGCGCAGTGCGTCCACGGGGACGGCGAGCGCCAGGTCGGGGAGCCGGTCGAGGAGGGTGCCGATCAGGAGCTCGGATTCCAGGCGGGCCAGCATGCCGCCCACGCAGTAGTGCGGTCCGTGTCCGAAGGCGACATGCGGGTTGGGCGAGCGGGTGAAGTCGATGGTGTCGGGGTCGGGGAAGACGTCCGGGTCGCGGTTGGCCGCGAGGTACGAGACGTAGACGGGCTCGCCGGCCGCGATGCGTACGCCGCGGATCTCGATGTCCTCCAGGGCGATACGGGACAGGCCGACCGAATTGCGGTGCGGGATGTAGCGCAGGAGTTCGTCGATGGCGCCGGGGCGCAGCGCCGGCTCCGTGCGCAGCCGGTCCCACAGGCCGGGGCGGGTCAGGAGCAGGTAGACCATGTTGCCCGTGTTGTTGGTGACGGCCTCGCCGCCGATCTGGATGAGCAGTGCCAGGCCCACCGCCTCGGATTCGCTGACGTCTCCGCACGCGACGGCGGCGGCGAGCAGGGCGAGTACGTGCTCGCCCTCGGGCCGGGCGCGCAGGCGTTCGGTGAAGTAGCCGCACATGGCGCGCTTGGCCTCTTCGCTGCGTTCGGCGCCTTCGGCCGAGGACAGGATGCGCACGGTCCACTCGTGCATACGTGGCCGGTCGTGCTCGGGCACGCCCATGACCTCGCAGACGACGGCGAGGGGGAACGGGGCGAGGACGGCTTCGGTGAGGTCGGCGGGCGCCGTGGCGGCGAGCAGCTCGTCGATCAGGCCGTCGAGCATCGCCTGGGCACGCTCGCGCAGGCGCTCGACACCCCTGCTGGTGAAGGCCGGGGCGACGGCGCGGCGCAGGGTGGTGTGGTGCGGCGGGTCCTGGACCCCGACGGCTTCCTTGCTGGGGATGAAGTGGGGTGCGAGGCGGGTGACGTCGCGTTCCATCACGGCGGCGCGGCTGAAGCGCGGATCGTTGGTGACGAACCGTACGTCGTCGTGGCGGGTCACAAGCCAGGCCCAGCCCTCGCCGTGCGGCAGCCGGATCCGGGTGACCGGTCCCTCCTGCATCAGTTCGGCGAGTACGGGGTCGAAGTCGGTGCCGCTCAGCTCGGGTGCGGGCCAGTCCCGTACGGGAGGCGGTGAGGTGACGGTGGTCATCGCGACCACCGGCCCAGGGACATCTCGGCGGTGATGCCGGGACCGAAACCGGCGAGCAGCCCGGTGGCCGAATCGTGGGCGCCGCCCTCCTCGAAGAGGCGGCGCAGCGCGTCGAGGACGACGGCGCTCGCGATGTTGCCGTACTCGGTGAGGGTGGCCCGGCTGAAGCGGAAGGCCTCGGGGGTGACGCCGAGGAACTTGCTCAGGTCGTCGAGGATGCGCGGCCCTCCGGCGTGGATGATGTAGAAGTCCAGCTGCGCGGCGTCCCAGCCGTGCAGGCCCGCCAGCTGCTTGAGAGCCGGGGCGAGCGGCTCCATCGTGCCGGGGACGCGCTTGTCGAGCTGGAAGTGGAAGCCGGTGGAGCGCACCTGGTAGGCGATCCAGTCCTCGGTGTCGGGCACCAGGTAGGAGGCGTTGCGCTCCAGGGTGATGCCGGAGCCTCCGGTGCCGCGGACGACGGCGGCGGCGACTCCGTCGCCGAAGAGTCCGTTGGAGAGCAGGTTGCCGACGCCGAGGTCGTCAGGCTGGTAGCAGAGCGAGCAGAACTCGCAGGACACGATGAGCGCGTTGGCCTCGGGGTACGCGGTGCAGAAGTCATGCGCCCGGTTGACGGCGGCGCCGCCCGCGGCGCAGCCGAGCTGGGCGATGGGAATCTGCCGGGTGTCGCTGCGGAACTCCATGCGGTTGATCAGCCAGGCCGTCAGGGACGGCATCATGAAGCCGGTGCAGGAGACGTAGATGATCACGTCGATGTCCTGCGTACGGAGTTCCGCGTCCGTGAGCGCCCGGGTTATGACTTCCGGTACCCGCCGCTTGGCCTCGGCCTCGTAGACGGCGTTGCGCGACTCGAAGCCGGGGTGGCGCAACGTCTCCTCGATTGGCTGGACGATGTGCCGCTCCTCGACTCCGGTGTTCTCTATCAGGCGCAGGGCGAGGTCGAGCTGCGCATGCTCGGAGTGGAGTTCGCGGGCCAGATCGAGGGTCTGCTGCATGGTGATCACGTGCTCGGGTACGGAGACCGCCGGTCTGCAGATCGTCGCCATGGGGAGACCCTTCTGTGTCGCCGAGATGCGCGGGAGGTGCGCGCGAGATGCGTGAAATCACCATCTCCCCGCGCCCCGGGTGGGCCCCCAGTTCAACTGGGCCGAACCGGTGACGGGCCCGCCGGGGCATGGCTCTTGTCATGTACGGCCCCGCACCCCACACTGCCGCCGTGCACCGGTACGAGAGCTCACCGCGTCCCGCCCCCGGCTCCCCCGATGTCGTGGTGATCGTCCTCGACGACCTCGGCTTCGCCCAACTCGGCTGCTACGGCTCCGATATGGACACCCCGCACATGGACCGGCTCGCCTCGGGCGGGCTGCGGTTCAACCGCTTCCATGTGACGGCGATGTGCTCGCCCACCCGGGCAAGCCTGCTCACCGGCCGCAATCATCACGCCGTCGGCATGGGCTTCCTCGTCGACCTGCCGATCTCGTATCCCGGCTACACGGCCCGGCTGCCGAAGAGCGCGGCCCCGCTCCCCCGGGTCCTGCGCGACGCCGGCTACTCCACGCTCGCCGTCGGCAAGTGGCATCTCACGCCGCGCTGGGAGCGTACGGCCTCGGGTCCCTTCGACCGCTGGCCGCTGGGCTACGGCTTCGAGCGCTTCTACGGATTCCTGCAGGGCGACACGAACCACTGGGCGCCCCACCTGGTCCGCGACAACCACTACACCGAACCGCCCGCCGGGCCCGGGACCGGCTACCACCTCAGCGAGGACCTCGCGGACAGCGCCATCCGGATGGTCCTCGACCAGCACCAGGCCACCCCCGACAAGCCGTTCTTCCTGTACTTCCCGCTCGGCGCCATGCATGCCCCGCACCATGTGGCGCCCGAATGGACCGAGCGCTACCGGGGCCGTTTCGACCAGGGCTGGGAACGCTGGCGCGCGGAGACCTTCGCCCGGCAGACGGCGGCCGGTGTCGTCCCGCCCGGCACCACCCTGTCGCCGCGTCCGCCGTGGATTCCCGACTGGGCCCGACTCCCGGCCGAGCAGCGTCGGTTGTTCGCACGGATGCAGGAGGTGTACGCGGGCTTCCTCAGCCATACCGACGCGCAGATCGGGCGCCTGATGGACTTCCTGGAGCAGATCGGACGCCTGGACAACACCCTGGTCCTGCTGCTCTCCGACAACGGCGCCAGCGCGGAGGGCGGTCAGCTGGGCACACCCAACGAGCACCGGTTCACGGCCCGCAGCGGCGACACCGTCGAGGCGAATCTCGCCGCGTACGAGGACTGGGGCGGGCCCGCCACGTATCCGCACTACGCCTGGGGCTGGGCCTGGGCGGGGAACACTCCGCTGCGGCTGTGGAAGCGCTACACCTGGCTGGGCGGCACCCGCGCCCCGCTGATCGCGCACTGGCCGCGGCGGATCCGCGAACAGGGGGCGCTGCGCGGCCAGTTCGCGCATGCCGTGGATCTGATGCCGACGATCCTCCATGCCTGCGGGGTCGAGCGGCCCGAGCAGGTCGACGGGGTGGCGCAGGAGCCCTTCGACGGGCGGAGCCTGCTCGACGTACTGGAGGATCCGCAAGCACCCGCGCCGCGCGGGACGCAGTACTTCGAGATGCTGGGCTCGCGCTCGATCGTCCACGACGGCTGGAAGGCCACCACCGACCATGTCTCGCACGGGGTGGCCGACGAGGAGCAACTGCTGCCCGGCAGCCGGGACTTCGCCGAGGACCGCTGGTCGCTCTTCCGCTTCCACGAGGACTTCGCGGAGGCGCATGACGTCGCGGACGAACACCCCGAGGTCGTACGGAGGCTGGCCGCGCGCTGGGAGGCGGAGGCGGCCGCGCATCAGGTGCAGCCGCTGGACGACCGGATGCAGGAGCGGCTCGGTGCGATGATCGGGCCCGCCTGGCCACTGCCCGACCGGGGCGTGTACCTGCCCGGCGGTTCCCCTGTGCACGACGAGGCGCTTCCGCTGCTCTTCGGCGGGTTCACGCTCACGGCGGAGGTGGAGGTGCCCGGGGAAGGAGCGGCGGGCGTGCTCTGCGCGCTCGGGGACCTCACGGGCGGGTTCGTGCTGTACACGGAGGCCGGCGGCCGACTGGTGTTCGCCTGCTCGCGGGCCGGGGACGTGGACCGGGTGGTGGCGCCGGAGCCCGTCGCGCCCGGGCGACGCTCGCTCGGGGTGCGCTTCGACACGGGTGACGGCGACGGCACGTACACACTCCTCGTGGACGACGAGGACGTGGCGAGTTGCGCGCTCGGCGGGCCGTTCCCGTTCACCTTCCAGCACGGCGGTACGGGGCTTTGCGTGGGCCTCGACCGCGGGCTGCCGGTGGAGGACGGCTACCGGCCGCCGCATCCGTGGACGGGTGTGCTGCACCGGGTGGTGATCGAGACACCGCGGGGCAGGGCGGCGGCGCGGCGGGACCTCAGGGATGAGATCGAGGCGGCGATCCACGCGGACTGAGGTCGGTTCGCGGAACCGTCCACGCGGAGTGACGTCGGTGCGCGGAACCGTCCACGCGGACTGAGGTCAGTTCGCGGAACCGTCCGCGCGTGGCCGCAGGCGTACGAAGGGCAGCTCGCGTCCGGCCGCACGGTAGTCCTCGAGGGTGCCGTCGACGCGGAAGCCCATGAACTTCACCAGTTTGCGGGCGGCCCGCGGGTGGCGGGCGGCATAGCCGGCCATGAACGCGCCGCCTTCATCGGGGTTCAGGGGCTGCGCGTGTACGGCGAGGCGGCGGGCGCCGACCTGGATGGTGACGTCCGGGTGGGCGAGGAGGTTGCGGTACCACTGCGCCTTGGGGCCGAAACCCGAGCAGACGATGTACGAGCCGGTGGACCGCTCGTGTTCGACCACCTCGATGACGACCTGCCGCTGCTGCCCCGATACGCGGCCGATGTGGTTCAGGAGCAGCAGCCGGCTGGGCACGAGGGCGCCGAGTCCCAGGCGGTAGAGGCGGATCGGGGCGCGGAAGAGGGCACGGCGCAGACCGGTCGGGGGTGTGGGGCGACGGGTGATCTCCATAGGTACCGGACTCTACGCCCGGTTCGTGGCGAGGCGGGGAGGAGGCTACGTGTCCCAGCCGGCCGGGAGGGTGCGCGGGCCACGGATGAGGGCGTTGCGGCGCCAGGTGACCTGCTCGGCGGGGACGGCCAGGCGGAGGCCGGGCAGCCGGTCGAGGAGCGTGTTCATGAGGAGGTCGATCTGCAGGCGGGCGAGCAGGCCTCCGGTGCAGTAGTGGGTGCCGAAACCGAAGGCGACATGCGGGTTGGGGCTGCGGTCGAAGTCGATCTCCTGAGGGTCGGCGAAGACCTCGGGGTCGCGGTTGGCCGCGAGATACGAGACGTAGACGGGTTCGCCGGACCTGATGCGGTGCCCGTGCAGATCCACGTCCTCGGTGGCGATCCGGGCGAGACCCACCGCGCTGCGGTGCGGGATGTAGCGCAGGAGTTCGTCGAGGGCGCGCGGGCGCAGGGCGGGATCGGCGGCGAGGCGGGCGAGCAGCGCCGGGCGGGTCATGAGGAGGTAGAGCATCTGGCCGGTGTTGTTCGTGACGGCCTCGCCGCCGATCTGCAGCGGCCCGGCGACGCCTGCCGCCTCCTCGGCGGTGAGCTCACCGCGGGCGACGGCGGCGCCCAGGAGGGAGAGGATGTCCTCGTCCTCGGATCCGCTGCGTTCCCGGATGGCTTCGGTGAGCCACGCGTACAGCTGCTCCTTGACCTGACCGGTGGTGCGCGGGTCCGCGGACGGGAAGACGATCTGGTCGGTCCACTCGGTGAGCCGGGCGCGGTCCGCGGGCGGCACGCCCATCGCCTCGCAGACCACGGCCACGGGGAAGGGCCCGAGGACCCGTTCCACGAGGTCGGCGGGCGGCCCGGATTCGAGGAGCGCGTCCACGAGGCCGTCGAGCATGGGTTGCGCCCTGCGCCGCACCCGCTCGACGCCCGCCGCGGTGAACGCGGGCGTGACCACGCGGCGCAGCCGATGGTGGTCGGCTCCGTCGGCGAAGGCGAGCGAGCCGGGCCTGGGTTTGAAGTGCGGGGCGAGGCGGGTGATCTGACGCTCGGTCACCGGACCGCGTACGAACCGGGGATCGTTGGTGATCATCCGTACGTCCTCGTAGCGCGTCGCGAGCCACGCCCAGCCCTCGCCGTGCGGCAGGCGGATGCGGTGCAGCGGGCCCGCATCCATCAGTTCACCCAGAACCGGGTCGAAGGCCATGCCGTCGAGATCCTGCGCCGGCCAGTCGCGTACCGGGGGTGCGGCGGGGGCTACGTCGTCGATCATGCGAGGGCTCCGTCCGTTGCGTCCGTGCTCCCCTCACGCTCCCGCGGTGTCGGGGGCGGCTCGCGCCGGGTTACGCCGGATGGGCGTGGGCGCCCCGCGCACGAGCGGGCACCGAGGTTGGATGGGAGGGCGCCGCGGTTGGACGAGCGGTGCACGGCGAAGCGCGAGACGAGCCGGAGGACGATCCGTGATCAACCCCGAAGCCGACACCCTGACCACCCGCGACGGCCGGACCGCACTCGTCATGCGCCGCCGCTTCGGCCGTCCCCCGGCCGCCGTCTGGGCGGCGATCACCGAGCCGCCGCAGCTCGCGCGGTGGTTTCCGGCCGAGGTCAGCGTCGAGCCGAAGCCCGGCGGCACGATCGGCTTCGGCTTCCCCGCCGAGGACGGGCCAGGCATGACGGGACGGGTCACCGAGGCCGACGAGCCGCGTGTCTTCGCCTTCGAATGGGGCGAGGACCATCTGCACTGGGAGATCACCCCCGAGGACGAGGGCACGCTCCTCACGCTCACGCACACGTTCGAAGACCGCTTCGGCGGGGCGAGCTTCGCCTCCGGCTGGCATCTGTGCCTCACGGCACTCGGACAGGTGCTCGACGGCGAGCCGGTCGACGTCGACTCGGACCGGGGTGATCTGCACGAGGCGTATCTGGAGCAGTTCGACCTGGGCGGCGGCGAGATCGAGGGCGGCACGGTCCGCTTCGAGCGGCAGCTCCTGCGCCCCGCGGCGGCCGTATGGGCAGAGCTCACCGGCGACTCCACGGCGTCGGTGGGCTCCGCCGTTCCGCACGGGTTCACGGCACCGGCCTATGAGGAAGGCACCGTGACCGAGGCCCGCGAGCCCGAGCTGCTCGCCTACCGCACGCCCGCCGGCAACGTCATCCGCTGGTCGCTGGGCCAGGGCACGGGCCACGGTGCCCGCCTCGTACTGACAGTGGAACAGCGCGCGGATCCCGGTCGGGCCCGGGACGCCTGGCACGAGCGGGTCGAACGGCTTGCGGCACGGCTGCTCGAACTCGCCTCGGCCTGAGCGCGGGCCGCCGCGTGCGCCCGATATGCTGCGGTTTTGCCCGCCGACCCGGCGGGTGTACGAGCCCGTGAACCGCAGGAGACGCACCGGTGACCCTTGCCACCCCCGCCACCGCCCCCGCCACCGAAGTGCCCGCCCAGGCCGTCGATGCCACCGAGGGCGCTCCGGCCACGGCGGAGCTCGACGTGCCGGAGACGGCCCTGCCCGAGACGGTGGCCTCTGAGGCGGTGTCACCGGAGACGGTCCTGCCCGAGACGGTCGAGTCCGAGGGGATCACGCCCGCGACGGTCGAATCCGAGACGGTCGAGTCCGAGGCGATCACGCCCACGACGGCCGGGTCCGCGACGCTGGTGCCCGAGGCGATCGTGCAGGACGCGCAGGCGTTCGGCGCGTACGCGCGGACCGGAGGCTGGACCTTCGCCCTCAAGGTGGCGCGCAGTGTCCGGCCGGGCGGGCAGAGCCTCGCGGACAGCAGCAAGGTTTCGGCCAGGCGTTTCGCGGAGCTCGCGCAGTGTTCGCCTGAGCGGGTGATGCGCTTCTACAAGGCCTGGGACCTCGCCGCGGACGACGGGCTCGTTCCGCAGTTCGAGGCGCTCCGGCCCGGCGGCGACGTGGAACTCCCCGAGGCCGATGTGTGGTTGAGCTACTACAGCTCCCGCTCCGGTGCCACTTCCGTGCGCGGCACCGCGATCACCGCGGCCGCCGAGGCGGAGGGGATCCGGCCGACGAAGGCGCTCGAGGTCGCCGAGAACCCGACGGCACTGCGTGCCGCGATCCTCGCCGATCCCGGCACGGCGCAGGCGGCCCGTTCGGCACTGCTCGACCGGATCGAGGAGGACGAGGAGCTGCGCGACGCGCTCGCCCGCGATGTGGCCGCCCGCGAGGAGCTGAAGAAGGCGGTGGCCGGTGAGGCCAAGGTCTCGGAGCGGATCGGATACGTCCGGCAGGTCGCCGAGAACGGCCAGGTCAAGACGGCCGCGGGCCAGGTCATCGATGCCCCGGCCGAGCTGCGCCAGGAGGCGGAGCGCCATCTCTCGCTGCTCGACGAGCTGGACGAGGGCGAGGAGGCCGGCGAGTGGGCGGCCGAGGCGTACGGCACGGTGAAGAGCCTGATCCAGGAGACCGTGGAGGCCGATCCGCAGCTTCGGATCGCCGAGCGGCGCTCGAAGTTCTATGCCGGTATCGGCAAGGCGACCAAGGCCTTCGAGGAGCTGACCTTCGACGATGTCGACGCGGGCGAGCTCTACGAGGACGACATGGTGCAGCGGCTCGAAGAGTTGCAGAGTGCCCTGTCGGCGTGCATCGAGGCCCTGCGCAAGGCCGCGGACCGGGAGGGCTGAACCGATCGCCCCTTCCCTGCTGCTTCCCTGCTACTCCCCCCGGGTGGTGGTGTGCCGGTGGCGGGCCCACAAGGGCAGTATGAACCAGCACAGGAGGTACCAGGTGACGACGCCGGCCACCAGCCAGGGCACGAGGGCGTTGTGCATGGTGACACGAAGGACCAGGAGCAGCGCGGCGGTCAGGGTGCAGAGCAGCAGGATGAGTCCGATGAAGGTGAGCCGCGAGGCCCACCGGACGGCCTGCGGCTTGATGCGGCGCCCGGCCACGATCCGGTGGAAGGAGACCGGCCCGATCAGCGCCCCCGCGGCGAGCGAGCCGAAGAGGACCGTGGCGATGTAGATCGCCCGGTCCGTGTCGCCGAGCTCGGCGAAGCGCGGGGTGAACGCGACGGTCAGCAGAAACGCCAGGAGGATCTGCACACCGGTCTGCGCGACACGGACCTCCTGGAGCAGCTCGACCCATTGCCGGTCGGCCCGCTGCTCCGCCGACTCATTGCGTCCATGCCTCGTCTCGGCCACGCCACCATTCTCCCGCCGCACCGCCGCGCACGCTCCTTCGCCTGCCCCGGACCGGTGGTGCGCGTGGTGCGCCCGGCAGGTGCCGCCCTGCCGGGCGCACTGGTGTTCCGGCCGTTGCGTAATGGTTCAATCCCTAACACATTGTGACCGGACACTTTTCGGCCATCGATGGCCTCAACCTGCGCTATTCCTTGCACTCTTGGGGGTACGAACGCCTCTGAACGGGGATGACACGGGTGGCGCCCGCGCCACCACGCAGCCAGTGGCGACCGCCGGCGCCCCGTATCGACACAGCCAGCGGAGCGAGTTCGTCACTCCGCGTCACAGGACGGGGGCCTCGGGAGTGGCCATGGGGACCGCGGAGTTCATGTTCGGCCTGGAGCACCGCACAGTGGGGAGCACGCTCTTCCTGCTGCTCAGCGGCGAGCTCGACATCTGGGCGGAAGAGGAACTGGCCCCGCGCACGCTTCGGTTGATCGGTGCCATCCGCCCCGAGGTCGTCATCGATCTGGAGCGGGTGACCTTCCTCGACGCGAGCGGTGTGCGGCTGCTGCTCGCCATTCGCCGTTGCGTGCAGCAGCGCAGGGGCACGGTGCACCTCATACGCGCCCATGGCCAGCCGCAGCTGGTCCTGCAACTGACCGGCCTCGAGCACGATTTCGATCTCCGGGCCGGTGAGCCGGGCGGTCCTTCGGGGCAGGGTCCTGCCGTATCCGCCTGAGCGTCAGAGGCGAGTTGTAAGGTGCCCACGAGGGGCGCGCAGAGGCGTCGCACGGAGTGTCGACTGGGGGGCCGGTGCCTGAGAGCAGGAGTTCATCGCATCTGATTCCGACGGGGGACGACCATCGGGTCACGCCCGCCGAGCTGTTCTTCGACCTCGTCTTCGTCTACGCCATCATGCAGGTGACCGCGATGATGGCCTATGACACCTCGGCGGGCCGCATCGTCGGCTCCCTCGTCGTGCTTGCGCTGCTGTGGTGGTGCTGGTGCTGCTTCGCCTGGCTCGGCAATGTGGTGCGGGCCGATGCGGGCGGGCTGTTCGCCGTGCTCGTGGCGGTGATGGGCGTGATGCTCATCGTGGCGTTCGCCTTGCCCGAGGTGTACGACGACCGGGCCGGTGGCGTCTACGCCCCGTTGGTGTTCGTGCTCTGCTACGGGGCCGTGCGCCTGCTGCATCTCGTCTCGTACTGGATGTCGGCGCCCGACGACCGCGAACTGCGCGCGACCGTGCGCCGCACCGCGCTGACCTCGGTGGCGCCGCCGTTCGCGCTGCTGCTCGTGGGTGCGGCACTCGACGGGACGGCGCGGATCGCCGTCTGGGCCGGGGCGATGGCCATCGACTACGCCATGGTGTTCGTGACCCGCGGATCGGGCTGGCGGGTCTCGTCCCCGGGCCACTTCGCGGAGCGGCACAGCCTGATCGTGATCATCGCACTGGGCGAGTCCCTGGTGTCGATGGGCGTCGGCGTCAGCGACTACGCGCTGACCTGGCCGGTGATGGCCGGCGCCGTGCTGGGCATCGGGGTCGCCTCGGGCATGTGGTGGATGTACTTCCGCAAGGTCGCGGACGTGGCCGAGCACCGGATCGCCCGGGCCGAGGGCGGGGAGCGCACCAAGCTCGCCAGCGAGGTGTACACGTACCTGCATCTGCCGATGATCGCGGGCATCGTCCTCACCGCACTCGGCACCAAGATCGCCCTGCACCAGATCGCCGACCGCGAGCACTACCCGCTGTCCGAACCCCTGCACGGGATCGTGGCGTGGGCACTGCCCGGCGGAGTGGGTCTGTTCCTGCTCGCGTCGGCGGCGGTCCTGGCCAGGGTGTCCGGCAAGGGGTCGCTGGTGCTGCTGACAGGCGGCGGACTGTGCCTGGTGGGCGGCCCGTTGGTGGCCGCGGTCCCCGCGCTCCTGGCGCTCGCGCTGCTCGGGGCCGCGGTCGCGGGCATGGCGGCACTGCACGCGCGGGTGGCGCGCCCGGCGCCGGGCGGGGCGGCGGCTTCCGAGGGTTAGGGCGTGTTTCGAAGGTCGCCCTGGCAGCGAAGAGGCAAGCCGGGCCTTCGGCTTCCCTCGATGCGCCGTGTCCGGATTCGCCGTCTGTGCGGCATCGCCGCTTCGGCCCGGACCTGCGTATTACAACTCCCTTAAGGCTGAGGAGGATTGAGTTTCGGTCAAGATCAGGAAGGGACGAGCGAGCGGCCTTTGGCATATGCCAGAAGCACCACCGTGTCGTGTCTTGCCAAACGCCTTACGGACCCCGCTGACCTGTGCGACAGTCGTAACCGGCCCTTCCGTCAGACTTGGTTGTACCGCGCCTGTATCGGAGTACGAGATGCCGTCCCATATCTTCGCGGACCGCCCCGCCGCACAGCCGCCGGAGCGCGGCACCGTCGACGCGCTGATCCAGCAGACGCGTCGGCTGCGCGGCGAGGTCGACGCGGTGCGCCGGGACACCGCGGTGGACGAGGACGATCCGCAGGGGCGCTGGCAGCGCGCGCTGTGCGAACTCGCCGTGCACCAACTCGACGACCTGGACGAGCATCTGGCACAGCTGCGCGAAGGCGGGCCGGCTGATCCCGCGGAGCAGGAGCTGCTCGACGGGCTGGAGGCCGAGCTGGTCGCACGGCCCGGAAGCGGTTCGCTGCTCAGCCGGGTCGGCAGCGCGGAGTGGAATCTGCTCACCGACGAGGTGGTCTGGTCCGGGGAGCTCTACCAGATCTTCGGCCGCTCCCCCGAGCTGCCGCCGCTCACCCTCGACGAGCTGCCCACGTTCGTGTCCGCGGAGGACCGCGACCGGCTGACGCAGATGGTCACGGACTGCTTGATCGACGGCTCTCCCATCGACGGCGAATTCCGCATCGTCCGCGACGACGACAGCGAGCGCACCGTCCACATGATGGGCGAGCCCGTACTGGACGCCGATGGTTCCACGGCCTCCATGTGGGCGGTCCTGCGGGATGTCAGCGAACTGCGCCGCAGCCAGTCCGCCCTGCGCGAGAGCCGTGACTCGCTGCAGCAGCAGCGGCATCTCGCACAGACCGAGCACCGGCTCGCGGTCCAGCTGCAGGAGGCCGTGCTGCCACCCTGGCGCGGTCCGCTGCGGTTCCCGCAGGGCGGGTCCGACGCCCTTGACCTGGCCGCGCACTATCTGCCCTCGTCGAGCAGCGATCTGATCGGCGGCGACTGGTACGACGCGCTCGAACTGCCCGACGGCGAGACACTGCTCAGCGTCGGCGACCTCACCGGCCATGGGGTGGCGGTCACTTCCGGCATGGCGATGCTGCTCGGCGCACTGCGCGGGATGGCCGTGGCGGGCGCGCAGCCGGGCAGGCTGATGGGCTGGCTGAACCAGTTGGTCGACGCCTCCGCCCAGCCCGCCCTCGGCAGCGCGGTGTGCTGCCGCTACAACCCGCACACCCGCGTCCTCAGCTGGTCGCAGGCCGGCCACCCGGCCCCGCTGCTCTTCCGTCAGGGCACGGGCCGCGCACTCGACACTCCCGAAGGCGTTCTCCTCGGTGCCACTTCGGCCGCCGTCTACGAGCAGGCGAGCGAGCAGCTGCGGCCGGGCGACCTCCTGGTCCTGCACACGGACGGTCTGGCACCCCACCGGGACGGCGAAGCCTCCCGTTCACGGCTGCTTGACCTGGCTCCCCGGTTCGCCACCGCCCGTACGGCGCAGGACTGTGTACGGACCGTGCTGGAGGAGTTCACTCAGCGGGGTGAACGGGAGGACGATGCCTGTGTGTTGGTGGGGCTGGTCGGCAAATAGGTGGGTAACTCGTCGAACCGGTGAGCTCCGCGGGCCCTTTCAGGCCCGCAGCGATCCGCCCCCTCCTTTGGATCCCCTGGACCGCCGTGGGAGCGCCAGCTGGATCTCCTCGCGCAGGTCCTGGATCTTCGCATACCCGGAGTACTGCCCGGTCAGCCGGTACATCTCCCGCAGCCGGTCCCAGGTCCGGTGGGACGAGGTCTCGCCCATGGACATGAGCGCCAGGCGGGCGTAGCGGTCGGCCTGTTCGGGGTCGTCGGCGATGAAGCAGGCCGAGGCCAGGGAGATGTAGTCGAAGATCTGGGAGCGCTGGCGGCCCTTGGCGCGCAGCTCAAGCGCCAGCTTGGCATGGCGCTGTGCGATCGAGGCGGCCGCGGGATCGTGGTCGGCGAGGGTGCGGTAGGCCAGGGCCTGCATGCCGTGCAGATCCGCCTCGTCGAACATCTGCATCCAGCTGGGCGGCGGCACATCACGCTTGTCCGAGACAAAGAGGTCCTCCGCCTCACCGAGCGTACGGCGCATGGCCTGGCCCTTGCCCATCGAGGCCTGGGCCCAGGCCTCGATGGTGTACAGCATTGCCTTCGTACGCGGCAGTACCTCCTCGCCCGAGCCGGACTTGGCGAGTTTCATGAGGTCGAGGGCGTCGTCCGGCCTGCCCAGATGCACCATCTGGCGGGCCGCCCGGGAGAGCGCCTCGCCGGCGCGGGGCCGGTCACCGCCTTCGCGGGCCGCGTGGGCCGCGATGACGAAGTACTTCTGGGCCGCGGGTTCCAGGCCGACGTCGTGCGACATCCAGCCCGCGAGTACGGCGAGGTTGGCGGCGACGCCCCACAGGCGCCGCTGCAGATGGTCGGGGTGACGGTAGGAGAGCATGCCTCCCACCTCGTTGAGCTGCCCCACCACGGCCTTGCGCTGCAGCCCGCCACCGCGGGCCGCGTCCCAGGCGCGGAATACCTCCACCGAGCGCTCCAGCTCCTCGATCTCCTGCGACCCGATGGGGGCGGCCTCGTAGCGGTCGAACCCAGCGGGGTCGGCGTTCAGGGGATCATTGATGAGGGGAGCGTCGGCGGTCGGGGCAGGGTCGGTGTGCAGCCAGTCGTACATGGCGCTGCTGAGTGCGGAGCCCGCGGTGAGCGCGGCGCCCGCGCCCACCAAGCCGCGTCGGTTGAGCATGAGGTCCATTCCCGTGAATTCGATGAGGACCGCAGCAGTCCGCCCGGGCGCCCACGGCATCGAATCGGGGTGGTCGTTCTCCTTTCCACCCTGCCGTTTCCCCGTACGCCCGCGTCGGACCAGACCGAGATCCTCGATGGTCACGACACGGCCGAGTCGCTCGGTGAACAGTGCCGCAAGTACCCGTGGCACCGGATCGCGCGGGATCTCTCCCATATCGATCCAGCGCCGCACACGCGAGGTGTCGGTCGCCAGCTGCGGATGGCCCATGGCCGCCGCCTGCCGGTTGACCAGCCTCGCGAGCTCCCCCTTGGACCAGCCGGCCAGGCCGAACAGGTCGCTGAGTCGGGCGTTGGGTTCACTGCTCACGTCAAGCCCCCAGGTTCTCGGCTGAGTTGACAGTAACCCCCTGTCAGTTGCTGAGCGACTATTCGCCAGGGTTCGCCAGGGTGCACCCGATGGTTCGCCACACCCGCCCGGGTGTCAGGTAGGAATGCGCCACCCCGACCCGGCGGCCGCAGCGCATTCCCCAGGGTGCGTCGGGCGGTCGGGCCGGGAGGCGCACGTGACTTGTCGGCGCACGAAGGGATCTGTCTCGCCCATGTACACAGCATCGTCCTCCGTGTCCGCCCCGCCCCGGCCGTCCACCACCCGGCAGGCCGGGGGCCCCTACCTCGCCCCCGCCCGCCCGACGGCTCCCGTCGTGGGCGGCGGTGGGACGCGGCGGGCCCCGGGTGCTCCCGGCGCGGCGGGCTTCGGCAGCCAACCGCTCAGCGGGCGGCTCGATCTGTCCGGCCCGCAGGGTGCCCAGTTGCGCGCGGCGGTGGCCGCGGTGCACCGGATCTGCCCGGAGTTCAGCCCGGTGCAGGTGCTGCGCCGCAGCGGGCGCTCGGTGCTCCTGGTCGGTACGACGGGGCGGATGACCGCTGTGGCCAAGTGCTTAGTGGATCATTCGCCTGCGTGGGCGGAGCGCAGCCGGCACGAGATAGCCGCATACCGTTCGTTCGTGAGGCACCGCCCCCCGGTGCGGGCACCTCGGCTGATCGCCGCCGATCCCGAGAACGGCACCCTGGTGATCGAGCGGATGCCCGGCCGGGTGGCGGCCCTGCAACGCCACCCGGCCGAGGCCCCGCCGCGTGCCGACGTCAGGGCGGCGCTCGGGGCGATCTGCCGGCTGAACGCCTGGCGGCCGCCCGCGGGTATGTTCGACGCCCCCCTCGACTACGCGGCGCGGATCAACCGCTATCACGAGCTCGGCCTGCTGACCGACCGTGATCTGGACGATCTGCAGAAGCTGTTGCACGGCATCGCGCAGACCGCGGGCGGCGGCTCCCTGGGGCAGTTCTGCCATGGCGACGCCCTGCTGTCGAACATGCTGCTGTCCCCCGCGGGCCCGGTCCTCGTCGACTGGGAGCACGCCGGCTGGTATCTGCCGGGCTACGACCTGGCGACGCTGTGGGCGGTCCTCGCCGACGCACCGGTCGCGCGCCGTCAGATCAGCCAGCTCGCCCAGTCCGCGGGCCCGGCGGCCCGTGATGCCTTCCTGGTCAATCTGATGCTGGTGCTGACCCGGGAGATCAGGACCTACGAGATGGCGGTCCAGCGCACGATGCGCGAGGCGGCACCGGCGGCACCGGGCCCGGCCCATCCCGGCGCCGTGCCCTCCGGCGAGGAGCAGCGGCTGCTGCTCAGGCGGCTGCACGACGACTGTGCACTGGCCCGTCGGGCCGTGCGGGCGGCGGTCGGTACTCGCTGACGGGGAGCGCGAAGGCCCCTCGGCACCTCCACCTTCGGGGTGGAGGTGCCGAGGGGCCTTCGCCTGTGCGCTCGGCCTGTGGCCCGATCAGGTGGATCCGCATTCAGGGCCCATTGGTCCATTCCACTGACGCTGCGCAGGCCGTCCTGCCACCGGGACGGAAACCGCCGAGGAGCGCTCTGACATGGGAAATCCGCGTCTGCATCGCATGATTGACGGATCGTCGGGCAGCCGGTACCACTGACCTCGCCCGGCCCCGTACGCCCCCCACGCGCCCTTGGCGCTCCACCGTTCCGGAGGCTGCTTTGCGACGAGGACCCGATGCCGCCCAGGACTCCGCCGCACGCCGAAGGCTCCCCCGCAAGGCCGGGGCCGCCCTCGCCACGGCCGCGCTGCTGCTGCCCTTGACGGCGGCCGCTCCGTCCGGGAGTGCCGCCCCGTCCGCGAGTGCCGCCCTCGCGGGGAGTGCCGCCCCGCCCGGGAGTCAGGCGCAGGACAGCAAGCTGCAGAGAGCGTTCAGCGCGGCGGCCGAGGAATTCCGGGTGCCGGAGAGTGTGCTGCTCGGTGTCTCGTATCTGCAGTCCCGCTGGGACACCCACGCCGGGGCGCCGAGCGTGGCGGGCGGCTACGGCCCGATGCACCTCACCGACGCCGCCACCGCACTCGCGACTTCCCCGGCCCCGCATCACAGTGACGGTGGCGAGGATGCGCGCGGGGACTCCTCCCGCCCCGCACGCGTCCCCGACCTCGGACTCCCGGAAGCATCCCAACTGCCCGAACGGCTGCGGACCTTGCGCCACGCCGCGAGGCTCACCGGAATCTCGGCGAAGGAGCTGCGGACCGATGCGGCGGCGAATCTGCGCGGCGGTGCGGCGCTGCTCGCCGAGGCGCAGAATCGGGCGGGCGGTCCGCTCAGCGATGATCCCTCCGACTGGTACACGGCCGTCGCCGCCTACTCGGGCGCCGAAGACCGGGCCACGGCCGCCTCGTACGCGGACGAGGTCTTCGCCGTGATCCGCGAAGGTGCCGCGCGCACCACGGATTCCGGCCAGCGCGTCGCGCTCGCGCCCACCAAGGGCGCCGAGCCGGATGCCGCGCGGCTGGGGAGTCTCGGCCTGCGACGGGCCGCGGCGGGGGCGACGGACTGTCCGCGGACGGTGTCCTGCGAGTGGATCCCGGCGCCGTACGAGGAGTTCGGCGAGGGCGACTACGGCAATCACGACAAGGCGAACCGGCCTGCGGACCAGTCGATCGACTACATCGTCGTGCACGACACCGAGGCCACCTGGGAGACGACGCTGCGGCTGGTCCAGGACCCCACGTACGTCTCCTGGCAGTACTCGCTGCGTTCCACCGACGGGCATATCGCGCAGCATCTGAAGCTCGAGGACGTGGGCTGGCACGCCGGGAACTGGGCCGTCAACAGCAAGTCGATCGGCCTTGAGCACGAAGGGTTCCTGGCCGCGCCGGACGCCTGGTACACGGAGGCGATGTACCGGTCATCGGCGCGTCTGGTGAAGTACCTCTCCGAGCGGTACGGCATTCCGCTGGACCGCCAGCACATCCTCGGCCATGACACGGTGCCGGGGCCGGTCTCGGCCAACATCCCGCGGATGCACACGGACCCGGGCCCGTACTGGGACTGGCAGCACTACTTCACCCTGCTCGGCAGGCCCTTCCACCTCAGCGCCTCGCCCTCGGGCGGCCTGGTGACGATCCTGCCCGAGTACGCGGAGCACAGCCCGGAGTTCACCGGCTGCACCGGCGCCGGGGAGAGCTGCCCGGCGCACGGTTCGAGCGCCGTGCGTCTGTACACGGCGCCGGATGAGGGCGCGCCGCTGGTCAGGGACATCGGGCTGCGTCCCGACGGCAGCCCGTCGACGACCGGCGTGAACGATGTCGGCTCGCGGGTCTCGACCGGTCAGCGTTTCGCGCTCGCGGAGCGCGCGGGCGACTGGACCGCGATCTGGTACCTCGGCCAGAAGGCCTGGTTCCACAACCCCAAGGAGCAGCCGACCGCGGTGGACGCGAGCGGGCGGGTGATCACGCCGAAGGCGGGCCGGGCCGAGGTGCCGGTGTACGGGCGGGCCTATCCGGAGGCGGCCGCGTACGAGGGCACGGGGATCGCTCCGCGGCCGGTGTCGCCGCTTCCGTACAAGCTGCTCGCCGGGCAGGAGTACGCGGTCGGTGACCGGGTCAGGGGCGAGTACTTCTTCTCGCCGACCTTCGAGGTCGAAGGCCATCGGGTGGTGCGCGGCGAGGACGTGTACTACGAGATCCAGTTCGGGCACCGGGTGGCGTTCGTACGGGCCGCGGACGTGGACATCAGCCGTCACGCGACTGACCGCCCGGGCGGACCGGGCGGACCGGGCGGACCGGGAACGCGGGCAGGGGATGCGGACCGGGAAGGCGGACATACGGCGGGGCCGCGGTGGTGCACCGCGTCCCCGTTGTCGTGTCCCGGCGCTCAGGCCTGCTGGAAGAGCTCCGCGGGCAGCGGCTTGAGCAGGGCGTACAGATCGTCGGTGATGGGGCGGTCCCAGGCGGCGATGGTCACCAGGACGTTGTCGCTGCGGTCGAACTGGACGCAGGAGATGCGGCTCTCGGAGAGCTTGAGGCGGCGCACGATCAGCAGGTTGTCCCCCTGCATCACCGGGACGTCCTCGACGGCGACGACCTCGATCTCCTCCTCGTTCTCCAGCGCGAGCAGCAGCTGGGCGACCTCGAAGGGCACCTGCTTCTCGCCGAGGTCCCGGGCCGGGGAGCCCTCGGGGAGGTTGCCGATGACCATGGCGGGGCCGCGGCCGCCGAACAGGTCGTAGCGCAGGAAGACGCCCTGGCAGCTGCCGTCGGGGGCGGGGAGCAGGCCCGCGCCGAGATTGCCCGGCCAGTCTCCCGGATCCATGGCGAGGACATCGAAGTCCGGCCCGGCGGGGGTGGGGGCGCTGCGGCGGCGGAGGAAGGACATGCGTCCCATGGTACGTGGCTGCGTGCCGTTCCCGTCGCCGGGGACGGGGATGTGCGGTGCCCGTGGGGCCGGGGTGCGGGCCAGGGTGCCGACTGCGGTGCGGGCCGCGGTGCGGCTCGGTGCGCGGCTCGGCAGGGCCATGTTCGCCGCCGGTGCGTCCGGACCGGGCGGGCGCTGCGGGCCGGTCAGCGGATCCGGTCGTAGATCAGGGCGAGTTCACCCCGTTCGCCGGTCTCCTGGTGGGCGAGGGTCCACTGTGTGGCGGGCAGTCCGTCCTCGAAGAGGCGCTCGCCGCCGCCCGTGACCTCGGGGCAGATCAGGAGGTGGAGGCGGTCCACGAGGTCGGCGGCGAGGAGGGGCTTGAGGATGCTGGGGGCCGTGTTGACGAGGATGTCGCCCGCTTCCTCGCCCTCTGCTGCGCCCTCGGTCTTGAGGTCGCGGATGATGTCCGCCGGGGATCCGTTCACGATGCGGGTGCGGTCCCACGGCGCCTCGGTCAGGGTGTTGGAGAAGACCACCTTCTCGGCGTTGACCAGCCACTTCGCGTAGCCGCGGTCGCGGGGATCCGCGCTCTCGTCCTCGGCGACCGCCGACCAGTAGCCGAGGAACCCGAGGGCGTTGCCCCGGCCGAAGACGGCCGTGGTCTTGCCCTCCCAGATCCGGGTGAGGTGCTCGCGGGCGGCCTCGGTGACGGCATACGGAACGATCGGGCCCAGGTCGCCGGGGCCGCCGGCTCCGTGGTAACGCCCGTCGAGGGTGAGGCTGATGTTGGCGGTCACCTTGCGTGTGGTCGGGGTGCTCATCGTGTGTTCTCCCTGGTTTCGTCGCTGGTTCGGCGTCCGGCTTCGTCACTTGCCGGATGCGGGTGTCAAGTCATGTGGTTGGGGCGAGTTGCGGCGAGGAGCTCGCCGAGCCGGTCGAGGACCTGGGTCCAGCCGGTCTCGATGCCGGCGATGAAGGGAGCCGCTTCCGCGACCGTCGCGGAGAGCACGAGGGCGAGGCGGAGCCGAGTGCCGCGCCTGCCGTCCGCGGTCTGTTCCTTGCCTTCGCCGGCATCGGCGAGTGTCAGGTCGTAGTGCCCGGAGAAGGCGGCGGCTCCCGCGGCATCACGTACGGACAGGTCGAAGACGAGGCGCTCGCCCTCCGTCGCCGTGTGCACGCGGCCCGAGGAGTGGTAGGTGCCCTCCGCGTCGCGGTAGTCGAGGACGGCGCGGCCGCCCGCCACGGGTTCGAGCGCGCAGTCGGTCACCGTCAGGGACGGAGGCGCCCACCAGGCGGCGAGGAGTTCCGGGTCGGTCCAGTGGCGCCAGACCGTGCCGCGGTCCGCCGTGAAGCTCCGTTCGAAGACGAAGCTGCGGCCGTCCGCCCAGCGGTCACCGCCGCGCTCGGCGGCGGCCGCCTCCTCCGCGACGGCGGCCTGGTAGCGGGTGAGGACGTCGAGCTCGCCCCGGTGTGCACCGGCCGTCTCGACGAGCGCGAGCAGCCGCTGCCCGAGGGCTTCGAGCGACGCCGCCTCGATCGCGTAGACGCGTCGCTGGCCGAGCGGATGGACGCTGGCGAGTCCGGCGCGTACGAGGGTCTGGAGGTGCTTGGTGGTCTGCGGCTGCCGCAGGCCGGTCAGCTCGGCGAGCTCGCCGACGGAACGGGGGCGTACGGCGAGCAGCTCGACGATGCGCCAGCGGGCGGTGTCGCCGAGTGCGGATGCGATCTGCTCCATGACGAGAAATATTCTCCGATGCGAATATCCTTGTCAAGGAATATCTTTGGCTCGATTCCGCGGGAGCGCGCTAGCTTCGGCCTCACCGATAAGCGGAAGGGGTGGCCGTATGGCGGAGGATCTCCGGCGGTCGGCGGCGGGAGCTGCTGGGGTCGTGACGCAGGTCAATCACTGGCAGGGCGGGCTGGCGGAGTTGCCCGACGACATCTGGCAGCCCGGGGTGGAGGTGCTGATCCTCGCGGACAACGCACTGACCGAGCTGCCTGCCCGGATCGGCAGCCTCCGCCGCCTGCACACCCTCGACCTCGGCCACAACCGGCTGACCTCGCTGCCGCCGGAGATCGGTGAGCTGACCGGACTCTCGCGGTGTCTGTATCTGCACGACAACCGGCTGACTTCCCTGCCGGAGTCGCTGGGCCGTCTCGGTCGGCTGCGTTACCTGAACGTCGGGGACAATCCGCTCGGCGAACTGCCCGGCAGCCTGGGCGGGCTGACCTCGCTGGTCGAGCTGCGCGCCCAGCGCAGCAGGCTGAGTGCGCTTCCGGACAGCCTGGGTGAGCTCACCTCGCTGCGTGAGCTGTGGCTGCGCGGCAACCGGCTCACCGGATTTCCGCCCGGCGTGCGGGACTTGCGCGAACTGCGGGAGGTCGAGCTGCGCGAGAACCGCTTCCGGGAGATCCCTGGCGGCCTGCGAGGTCTCCCCCGCCTGCGCCGAGTCGATCTGCGCGGCAACCAGGTGCGCACCCTGCCTCGCTGGCTCGCCGAGCTGCCCGCCCTGGAGAAGCTCGACCTGCGGTGGAATCCGCTGGAGGCCGGCGGGTGTGCGGCGGTGACGGAGGAGCTGGAGCGGCACGGGTGCGTTGTGCTGCGCTGACCCGGGCGGGCAGTGAGCGGGGCTCCTGCCCACCCGGATCATGGGGTCAGGCGCGGCAGCGGGCCAGCTCCAGGGGCGGGTTGACGAACAGGTCCGCCCAGAAGTCCTCGCCGTACTGCTCGACGCCGGCGTCCGAGACGTGCAGCGGGACCCACTCCAGGTCGGTGAAGCCGGCAGCCGCCAGGGACGTCTCGTACACCTCACGGCTCGGGCGCGCGGTCACGAAGCTGACCGGGTGCTCCGGCAGGTGGGCGGTGAGGCGTACGAGCGGGCCGGTCTCCGCCTCCTCCCCGGTCAGTTCGCTGCGGAGGCCGTACTTGTCGATCGAGGGTCCGTCGAAGCGGAAATCGGGCGACTGATTGAGGAGGAAGAACTCGCCGCCGGGCCTGAGGCTGCGATGGATGTTGCGGCACATCCGCTCCATCGCGGCGCGGTCCTCGGCGTAGTGCAGCAGCTGCACGCCCACGGCGAGGTCGAACTGCTCTCCGAGGTCGCGCAGTTCGGCCGCGTCTGCCACCTCATAGCGCACGCCGAGCGGTTCGGCCTCCTCCAGGCGCTTCGATACGGCGATCATCTCGCCGGAGATGTCGATCCCGAGCACGTCGGTGGCGCCGCGGCGCTTGAACTCCCGGCTGTAGAAGCCGGTTCCGGAGGCAAGGTCGAGGACCGACTTGCCCCGCACGTCGCCGACCAGCGCCAGTACGCTGGGTACCTCTCCGTACTGGGCCAGCGGCAGCGCCTTGAAGCCCTCGAAGGCCTCGCCGATTCCGTCGTAAAGCTGTGTGCTCATCGCGTTATGCCCCCGCACATCGTCGGATCGCGGCAGGCTGCCGCGCGTCGTGTGAGGAGTACATCGCCCGCCGGGGCCGCCCAGCCAGGCGTGGAAGGTATGAAGTGCCGAGGCGACCGGGGCCGGGAGTTCGTATAGATCTACGAGGGTGGCGGGCCCGCGGGTCGCCGCGCTACGTGAGGTCGAACTCGCCGTCCCGCGCGCCCAGTACGAACGCCCGCCACTCGGCGGGCGTGAAGATCAGGGAGGGGCTCTCGGGGCGGCCGCCGTTGCGCATCGCGATGAAGCCCTCCACGAAGGCGATCTGCACGTCCCCCTGGTTGCGGGTGCCCGACTGCCATTCGGCACGGCTCAGGTCGAGTTCGGGCTTCTCCCGCCCCTCGAACGGGTGCTGTCGGGTGGTGGTGCTTTCGGCCACGTCCCTGCTCCTCCCGGTATGTCGTCCGCATGGGCCAGCCTAGCGAGCGGCACCGTCGCCGGACAGAGCGCGGAGGCGAGTAGGCACGGAGGCATGGAGGCGAAGAGGCAAGGAGGCGCAGAGACAAGGAGGCGCGGAGACAAGGAGGCGCGGAGACAAGGAGGCGCGGAGACAAGGAGGCGAGGGGGGCATGGAGTGCAAGGTATGGGCGCGGTCGCCGGGCAGGCCGCGGAAGGCGGGCGGCCTGCCCGGCGCCGCCGTCTCGGCTCAGCTCTGTGGCGGCTGCGAGCCGACCAGCCACATCGCGAAGAACTGTGAACCGCCGCCGTACGCATGGCCGAGGGCCTTGCGCGCGCCTTCGACCTGATGTGCGCCGGCCTGGCCGCGTACCTGCAGCGCCGCCTCGGCGAAGCGGATCATCCCGGAGGCGCCGATGGGGTTGGTGGAGAGCACCCCGCCGGAGGCGTTGACGGGCAGATCGCCCTCGATCTCGGTGACGCCCGCCTCGGTGAGCTTCCAGCCCTCGCCCTCGTCCGCGAAGCCCAGGTTCTCCAGCCACATCGGCTCGTACCAGGAGAACGGCACGTAGATCTCGGCGAGGTCGATCTCGGCCCGCGGGTCCTTGATGCCGGCCTGCCGGTAGACGTCGGCCGCGCAGTCCCGTCCGGCGCGTGGGGAGACGAAGTCCTTGCCGGCGAACATCGTCGGCTCGGAGCGCATCGCCCCGCCGTGCATCCAGGCCGGCGGCCGCGGTGAACGGGCCGCGCCCGTACGGTCGGTGAGGATCATGGCGCAGGCGCCGTCGGAGGACGGGCAGGTCTCGGAGTAGCGCACCGGGTCCCAGAGCATCGGCGAGGACTGCACCTTCTCCAGGGTGATGTCCTTCTCGTGCAGGTGCGCGTACGGGTTCTTCAGCGCGTTGCGCCGGTCCTTGTACGCGACGAGCGAGCCGATGTGGTCGGGTGCGCCGGTGCGCCGCATGTAGGCGCGGACATGGGGCGCGAAGAACCCGCCCGCACCGGCGAGCAGCGGCTGCTGGAAGGGCACGGGCAGCGAGAGGCCCCACATCGCATTGGACTCGGACTGCTTCTCGAAGGCGAGGGTGAGCACCGTCCGGTGCACCCGCGAGGAGACGAGGTTGGAGGCGACGAGTGCTGTCGAGCCGCCGACGGAGCCCGCGGTGTGCACCCGCAACATCGGCTTGCCGACGGCGCCCAGCGCGTCGGCGAGGTAGAGCTCCGGCATCATGACGCCCTCGAAGAAGTCGGGCGCCTTGCCGATCACGACGGCGTCGATGTCGGCCCAGCTCAGCTCCGCGTCGGCGAGGGCCCGCTGCGCCGCCTCGCGTACGAGTCCGGCGATGGAGACGTCCTTGCGCGAGGCGACATGCTTGGTCTGGCCGATGCCGACGACGGCCACCGGCTCTTTCGCGGCGCTCACTGCGCGTCTCCTTCCAGTACGGCGACCAGGTTCTGCTGCAGGCAGGGGCCGGAGGTCGCGTGGGCGAGTGCGCGTTCTGACTCGCCGTGGTGGATGCGGGCCGCGGCCTCGCCGATACGGACCAGGCCGGCGGCCATCATCGTGTTGGCGGCGAGGGCGCCGCCGGACGGGTTGACCCTCACATCGTCGCCGAGCTTCAGGGCCTTGCGCAGGACGACCTCCTGCGAAGTGAAGGGTGCATGCAACTCGGCGGTGTCCACGGGCCTTTCGAAGGCTCCGGCGCGTTCGGCGGCGAGCCGCGCCGAGGGCGAGTCCGTCAGGTCGCGTACGCCGAGGCTGTGTGCCTCGATGCGGTGGTCCATGCCGCGGATCCACGCGGGCCGTTCGCACAGCTCGCGCGCCTTGTCGCCGGCGGCGAGGATGACGGCCGCGGCGCCGTCGCTGACCGGCGGGCAGTCGCCCTTGCGCAGCGGACGCACCACATAGTCGCCCTGCGGCACCGAACCGGTCACCTGGGCGTGCGGGTTGGTCTCGGCGGCCTCGCGGCTGCGGGCGGCGATGCCCGCAAGCGCCGGTTCGTCGGTCTCGCCGGTGTCGATCAGGGCCTGGGCCTGCAGCGCGGCGAGTGCGACCGAGTCCGGCCACAACGGGGCGACGTAGTACGGGTCGAGCTGGCGGGTCAGCACATCGCGGACGGAGCCGGGCGAGGACTTGCCGTAGGAGTAGACGAGCGCGGTGTCGACCTCGCCCGTGAGGATCTTCACCCAGGCCTCGTACAGCGCCCAGGCGCCGTCCATCTCCACATGCGATTCGGAGACCGGCGGCCAGGCGCCCACCCCGTCGAGGGTCATCGTGAAGGAGAAGGCGCGGCCCGCGAGATAGTCGCAGGAGCCGGAGCAGGTGAAGCCGATATCGCTCGCGCGCAGCCCCGTCTGCTCCTTGACCTGGTGCAGGACCGGCATGAGCAGTTCGACCTCGGACTGCTCGTCCGAGTGCCGCACATGCTCGCTCTGCGCGAAGGCGACGATCGCGACCTCTCGCATCTACACCAGCTCCTTGTACGTGTCGTAGTCGGCGTCCGGTTCGCCGGTGGGGCGGTAGTGGTCGGGGTAGCGGCTGCCTGACGAGGACTCGGCCCACACCGGTTCGACGCGCAGGCCCATGCGGACCTGGTCGTACGGGATGCCGGCGATGCGGCCGTGCAGGGCGAGGTCGGCGCCGTCGAGTGCGATGTGCGCGTACACATAGGGCAGTTCGATGTCGAGGTTCTTCGCCTTGACGTTGACGATGCAGAAGGTGGTGACGGTCCCCGCCGGTCCGACTTCGACCTGCTCGTCGGTGGCGACCCCGCAGGTCGGGCAGGCGCCGCGCGGCGGCACGTAGACCTTGGCGCAGTTCGGGCAGCGCTCGCCGACGGCCTTCTGTTCGGCGAGGGCGTTGATGTAGCCGCTCTGGGCACGGCCGGGTGAGTAGGTGTAGTCGAGGCGGGCGGGGGCGATGATGCCGGTCACCTGGCCCTCGAAGCGGCCTTCGTGCGGGCGCGCTTCCCGGCTCTCACCGCGTTCGCCGCCTCCTCCGCCGTCACCACCCGCATCGCCTTCGTACGGCTCGAAGCAGGCGATGTCGGTGATGGCGCCGGGGCGTTCCTCGGCCCAGCGGATCCGTACCCGCATGCCGGTGTGCACGGCGTCCGGGCCTTCGGCGTCGAGCGCGTGCAGCAGGGCAGTGTCGGCGCCGTCGAGTTTCACCAGGACCCAGGCGAAGGGACGGTCGAGGGGCTGGCCGCGGCGGGGCTCGGCGTTCCAGGCCCAGGTGGTGACGGTGCCGACGGGTTCGACCTCGAAGAGTTCGCGCAGCTCTTCGGCGGTCTCGGGGTCGTATTCGACGGGCGGTACGAGGATCTTGCCGCCCCCGGTCCGGACCCCGAGGACGGTGCGCTCGCGCAGGCCGGTGAGGAAGGCGCTCTGCACCGGGCCGAGGGAGCGGGTGAAGGGGAACTCGACGACCAGGGGTGCTTTGAGGAGTTCGGGCACGTGGGTGTCTCCTTGGCTACGGGAACGAGGCGGACGCTCAGGCTGCGGGAACGGCGGGGCGGCCGCCGCTCAGCCACGCTCGTCACGGGGATGGCACTGCTCAAGCGCGCTTGTAGACGGGCGGGCGCTTCTCGGCGAAGGCCTTCGGCCCTTCCTTGGCGTCCTCGGTGGCGAAGATCGGCCAGCCGCGTTCCAGTTCGGACCTGAGCCCTTCGGTCTCGGTCATCTCCGCCGTCTCGTAGACGGAGGCCTTGACCGCTTCGACGGCGAGCGGGCCGCAGGCGTTGACCCGCTCGGCGATCTCGAGCGCCTTGTCGAGGGCCTGCCCCTCGGGGACGACATTGCCGATCAGGCCGATGGAGAGCGCCTCGGCGGCGCTGTAGTGGCGGCCGGTGAGCAGCATCTCCAGGGCGTGGGTCCGGGGGATCTGCCGTTGCAGGCGGACCGTCGAGCCGCCGATGGGGAAGAGCGCCCGCTTGACCTCGGAGAGCCCGAAGGTGGCGCTCTCGCCGGCCACCCGGATGTCCGTGCCCTGGAGGATCTCGGTGCCGCCGGCCACGCAGTAGCCTTCGACGGCGGCGATCACCGGCTTCTTCGGCCGGTGGTGGCGCAGCATGGCCTTCCAGTGGAGATCCGGGTCCTCCTTCATCCGCTCCCGGTACTGCTGTCCGGCCATGCCCTTGCCCGCGAGTACCTTGAGGTCCATGCCCGCGCAGAAATCGCCGCCCGCGCCGGTGAGCACGATGGAGCGGACCGAGTCGTCCGCGTCGGCTTCGAGCCAGCCGTCGTAGAGGCCGACGAGCAGCGGCAGCGAGAGGGCGTTCTTGGCCTCGGGCCGGTTCATCGTCAGTACGAGTGTCGCGCCTTTGCGCTCCACGGTGAGGTGTTCGGTCCCGCCCATGTGCTGCCTCCCGCTCCGTCGGCCTCAAGACCTAGAACAGGTTGCAGTAGGCGGGGGTCCAGTTCAATAGTTTTCTGACAGCCAGTCAGATTTCTTGTTCCGGTCCCCTTCCCAGTTCCGCGCACCGGCGATCTAATGACCGCCGAGCGAGCACGTGCGTACGGGTTTCGTCCGGTGTCAGGAGGAACGGTGGAGTACAACCTTGCCGATCTGTTCGAGTCGATCGTCGACGTGGTACCGGACCGCGAGGCGCTGGTCTACGTCGACCACCCGGGCACGGGGGCCGAGCGCCGGCTCACCTACCGCGAACTCGACGAGGCCGCCAACCGCATCGCCCACCATCTGATCGCCTCGGGCCTCAGGCCCGGCGAGCACCTGGGGCTGCACCTGTACAACGGCGTCGAGTACGTGCAGACCCTGCTCGCCTGCCTCAAGGCGCGCCTCGTACCGGTGAACGTCAACTACCGGTACGTGGAGGAGGAGCTGGTGTACCTGTACAAGGACGCCGATCTCGTGGCCCTCGTCTTCGATGCCGAGTTCACCGAGCGGGTGGCCGCGGCGCTCCCGCAGACGCGCAGGCTGCGGCATCTGCTGCGGGTGGGCCGGGCGCCCGCCGACGCACCCGCCCTCGACGTCGTCGAGTTCACCGAGGCGGAGGCGGCCGGCTCAACCGGACGGGGCTTCGGGCCACGCTCGGCAGACGACCTGTTCATCATCTACACCGGCGGCACGACCGGGATGCCCAAGGGGGTGATGTGGCGCCAGGAGGACCTGTTCTTCGCGGGCCTGTTCGGCGGCGCACCCTCCGGTGAGCCCGTGCAGCGGCCCGAGGAGCTGGCCGAGCGGGTGGCGGCGGGCGGTGCGGGGCTGACCTTCTTCCCCACTCCCCCGCTGATGCACGGCACCTCGACACTCACCACGTTCGTGGCCTTCGACTACGGGCAGCGGGTCGTGCTGCACCGCAAGTACTCGCCCGAGGACGTGCTGCGCACGATCGAGAAGGAGAAGGTCTTCAGCGTCTCCCTGGTCGGCGATGCGATGCTGCGGCCTCTTGTGGACGCGCTGCGCGGCCCGTGCAAGGGCACGGACATGTCCTCGCTGTTCAGCCTCTCCTCCTCCGGCGCGATCATGTCGGACACGGTCCGCGCGCAGTTCCAGGAGCTGGTGCCGAACGTCATGCTCCTGAACAACTTCGGCTCATCCGAGTCCGGTTCCAACGGTCGGGCGACGGCGGACTCGGGGCCCGACAAGGGGTTCCGTATCGAGGTCAACGAGCGGACGCAGGTGGTCGATCCGGCCACGTACGAGCCGGTGGCGGTGGGCGAGGTGGGGCGGCTCGCCCAGCGCGGCCATGTGCCGCTCGGCTACTACAACGACCCGGTGAAGACCGCCGAGACCTTCTTCCAGCGGGACGGTCAGCGCTGGGTGCTGCTCGGCGACATGGCCACGGTCGACGAGGAGGGCATCGTGACCGTCCTCGGCCGTGGTTCGCAGTGCATCAACACGGGCGGCGAGAAGGTCTATCCCGAGGAGGTCGAGCAGGCCCTCAAATCGCACCCGGATGTGTACGACGCCCTGGTCGCGGGCGTGCCCGACCCGAAGTGGGGCAACCACGTGGCCGCGGTCGTCCAACTGCGCGACGGTGCCACCGAGCTGACCCTGGACGCGGTCCAGGCCCACTGCCGCACCCATGTCGCGGGCTACAAGATCCCGCGCCGCCTTGTCGTGGCGGACCGCATCCAGCGCTCCCCCAGCGGGAAGGCGGACTACCGCTGGGCGAAGGCGCTGGCCGAGAAGGACGCTGGGCTGTAGAGCCTCAGGGGGGTGGGGCTCTGGGGGGGGTGGGGCCTCGAAGGGGTTCGACCTCGGAGGCCTGCGGTCTCGGAGACGTGCAGCTCGGAGACGCACGGCCTCAGAGGCCGAACTCCCGTATTGCTGCGAGGAATTCGGCCGGCCGCGCCTCGTGGACGAGGTGGGCCGCGGCGATCGTCACGAGGCGGGCGTCCGGCATCCGGGCCGCCATCGCGGCGATCTGCTCCTGCGGGAGATGACTTCCGGGGCCGCCCGCGATGACGAGCGCGGGCGCGTTGATCCTTTCGTAGCCCGCCGACCAGGCGGGATCGGGATCGTTGAGGTCCCGGTCGGTGGCGGGGACCAGCGGCCAGTCGAAGTCAAGCTCGCCTTCGGGCCGTTCGGCACCGCCCCGGCGCGGGTCGAGCGGCACCATCGTGGGCGCCTCCTCGAGGACCAGGCGGCCGATCAGCTCCGGCCGCTCCTGAGCGAGAAGCCAGGCCGCGGCCCCGCCCATCGAATGGCCGATGACGGTGGCTCCCCGCAGGTCCAGGGCCTCGAGGAAGGCCCCCAGGTCGTCGCGGAAACCGGCGAAGGAATACGTGCCGGGCCAGTCGCTGAGACCATGCCCGGTCAGATCGACCGCGAACACCCGGTGCTCGGCGGAGAGTTCGGCGGCAATGCGGGTCCAGCTGCGGCGGTCGGCGCCGCGTCCGTGGACGAGGACCACGGGCCGGGCGCTCTGCGGCCCGGTCACGGTGTACGCCAGGCGCCCGCGTGGCGTACGGACAGTGCGTACGGATGGGTCCAGGAAGGTGGCGAGCGTACGGCGGAACGCCCCCGGGTCGTCGAGCCACGGGAAGTGCGCGGCCCCGGGCTGTACGAGGAACTCGGCCGCGGGCAGCACCTCGCCCAGTCCGGCGGCCACCAGGGGGCGCGGGCCGCCGTCGAGTTCGCCGGTCAGGACGAGGACGTCGGCCTCCAGTGCCGCGAGTGCGGCGCGCGTGGCGGGCGGGTCGAAGGCGCCCTCGGAGGCATAGCGCTGTGCGGCCTCCGGGTTGACCTCGCGAGGGCTGTCGGCCGCGTGGGCTTGGGCCTGCGCGTCCCAGCGTCCGTAGAAGAAGGCCTCGAAGGATCCGCCCGGTTCCTCGCCGCGCAGCCGCGCCTCGAACCGGGGCCACACCTCGTCGAACCACGGCTCGCCCTTCCGCAGCAGCGCGGCCTCGCGCCGCTGCTCGGCGGTGACCTGGATCCCGGCGGCCCACAGGGTCGGCGTGACGAGCGCGAGCCGGCGCACGCGGCGGGGATGGGCGGCCGCGTAGAGCAGGGCAAGGTTCGCGCCCGCCGAGTGGGCGAGCAGATCGATGTGGTCGAGGCCGAGATGGATCCGTAGCGCTTCGAGGTCCGCCACCTGCCGGTCGCAGCGGTACGTGGCGGGGTCGGCCGGCACGTCGGAAGCGCCGGTCCCGCGCAGATCGAGGAGGACCAGCTGCCGGTGCGCGTCGAGACCGCCGAGGTCCCCGAGGTACGCGCTCGCGCGCATCGCGCCGCCGGGCACGCAGATCAGGGGCTCCCCGGAGCCAAGAACACGATAGGCGAGGCGGGTTCCGTCCGCGGCGGTGAAGGTGGGCATGGCGCGATCCTCACCGCCAGGTCCGCCCGGCCGCAAGGCAATTCACCAGCGGTGAAAGCGCCCGTCTCCCGGTGAAGGCACCTGCCACCGCCAGCCGCCCCCGGCGAGAGCACCCGCCCCGCACTGCCGTCACCCCCGATTTGGCAGACTGCTGCCGTGAGGGCAGCCATGCAGGTGAACAAGCACACCACCCTGAGGGCGGCGACGCCCGGCGATCTCGAGGCCATCGTCGAGCTGCGCGCCGTCGTCATGCGGCAGGACCTCATGCGCCTCGGCCGGTTCGATGCCGAGCGCGTGCGTCGGCGGATGCGGGACGCCTACGCTCCGCAGCACACCTCCGTGATCCTCCACGAGGACGCCTTCGCCGGGTCGGTGGCCCTGCGCCCGGTCCGGACGGCCGGTGGCTCGAACACTTCTACCTCCGGCCCGACCTGCAGGGACGCGGCCTCGGCACGGCCGTCCTGCGCGGCCTGCTGGCCGGGCCCGACGCGGCCGGCGAGACCGTGCGGCTGAACGTGCTGCAGGGCAGCGCCGCACGCGGGCTCTACGAGCGGCACGGCTTCGTCCTCGAGTCCGAGGATCCGGTCGACGTCTTCATGGTGCGCCGCCCCCGACGCGCCTGACGGAATCAGGCAGACCCCTTGCCCCTGACCACCGCCACCTGCGTAACTGATCCCGGCGGCTCCACCGAATGTTCGGTCGCCCGATACGGGCGTCGGCGGATGCGACGACGGGACAGACGACGGGACACGGGACAGACGACGGGAAAGGGGTACGACGGATGGCGGACATGCTCGACGCGGGAGAGCGGCTCGGCCCCGAGGAGCTCGCTCAGCTGCAACTGACGCGCCTGCGGGAGACCCTGCAGCATGCCTACGCGCGCGTGCCGCACCACCGCGCCGCCTTCGACAGGGCCGGGGTGCATCCCGAGGACTGCCGTTCGCTCGCCGACCTGGCCCGTTTCCCGTTCACCACGAAGGCGGATCTGCGGGAGAACTATCCGTTCGGGATGTTCGCCGTCGAACGCGCGAAGGTCCGCCGTATCCATGCCTCCAGCGGTACGACGGGGCGGCCGACCGTCGTCGGGTACACCGACCGGGATCTGGACGTCTGGGCCGATGTCGTGGCCCGGTCGATGCGGGCGGCGGGGGCGCGTACCGGGCAGATCGTCCATGTGGCCTACGGATACGGCCTGTTCACGGGCGGACTCGGCGCGCACTACGGCGCCGAGCGGCTGGGCTGTACGGTCGTGCCCGCTTCGGGAGGGATGACGGCGCGTCAGGTGCAGCTGATCCAGGACTTCCGCCCGGAGGTCATCATGGTGACGCCCTCGTACATGCTGACGCTGCTCGACGAGTTCGAGCGGCAGGGCATCGACCCGCGGTCCACCTCCCTCCGGGTCGGCATGTTCGGCGCCGAGCCGTGGACCGGGCAGATGCGGGCGGAGATCGAGCAGCGGTTCGCGATCGACGCCGTGGACATCTACGGGCTCTCCGAGGTGATCGGCCCGGGCGTGGCGCAGGAGTGCGTGGAGACGAAGGACGGGCTGCACATCTGGGAGGACCACTTCTACCCGGAGGTCGTCGACCCGCTGACCGGCGAGGTCCTGCCGGACGGCGAGCAGGGCGAGCTGGTGTTCACCTCCCTCACCAAGGAGGCGATGCCCGTGATCCGCTACCGGACCCGGGATCTGACGCGTCTGCTGCCGGGGACGGCGCGGGTGTTCCGGCGGATGGAGAAGGTGACCGGGCGCAGCGACGACATGGTGATCCTGCGCGGGGTGAATCTGTTCCCGACGCAGATCGAGGAGATCGTGCTGCGCACCCCGGGCGTCGCTCCACACTTCCAGCTCCGCCTCACCCGAGAGGGCCGCCTGGACGCGCTGACCGTACGGGCCGAGGCCCGCGCCGATGCGACGGGCGAGGCGCGGGAGGCCGCGGCGAGTGCGATCGCGCGGGCCGTGAAGGACGGTGTGGGGGTCTCGGTGCGGGTCGAGATCGTGGATCCGGAGACACTCGAGCGATCCGTGGGCAAGATCCGGCGGCTCGTGGACGAACGGGGTTAGGGGTGTCCGGCAGCCGCTCCCCTTGGCGGGCGGCAGCGGGTCGTACGTGCCGGCGGCCTCCCGAAAACGCGCGGCGGCCCGTCCGTCCGGTGCACGGACGGGCGGGCCGCAGGCATTTCACAGTCACGCCCCCGAGGACGCCTCGCGCATGGGCCGCTCCTCGACTCCGGCCGCCCTCATCCGCCGAGGGCAGCGGCTTGACCGGAGCCCGCGCCTATCTCCTGCTGGTACATCCGCTCCTCCACGGGTCACGGGGCGGAGCCTTCTCCGCAACATAGGCAGCACCATGTCCCGTCCACGAGGAGAACCCCGCCGGAGCGCCGCCGCCGCTCGGCGGGGTCCAATCGGATGACTGACCGTCAGTGGGTTCGGCCATTGGGTTGACGCGCCGTCAGGGTCACGGCCTTCGCCCGCGAGGCCGGTGTGACGTGGCGTCAAGGGTACTGCGAGCCGACCGTCAGAAACCCCCGGCCCGGGGGTTCTTCAGGCCTCCGTCCGCTGCGATGCCGCCTTGAGCAGCACTTCTCCCGCCGCCGAGCGGAAGTACAGGACCGAGCGCCCCGACCTGCTGCGGACCGCGAGGCCCGCGTCGAGAAGGATTCTGAGGTGCCGCCCGACGGAGCCGAGCCCCTGCCCGGTCAGGGCGACCAGCTGGGAGGTGCTCTTCGGCGTGTCGAGCAGTACGAGCACCCGGGCCCGGGACGGTCCGAGCAGCGCGCCGAGCGCCTGCGGCACCCGGCTGCGGCCGGCTTCGGCGAGCGCTCCGGAGCAGCTGTAGACGAGGGCGTGGCAGCTGCCGTCCGCGCGCCAGGCGACCCAGCCCGACTTCGGGGTGACCGGCACGAACAGCAGTCGGGTGGCGTCGAGTTGGCGGGGCGGGTTCGCGTGGGCGTTGATCCGCAGCCGGCCGTCCCCGAGCCAGCGCATCCCGGGCCGCAGCCCGTCGAGCGCGGCGCTCCAGCCGCCGCGGCCGAGCTGGGCGGTGCGGGCGGAGATGTCGGCCTCGAGGATTCTGCGTCTGCGATCCCAGTCCGGCCGCACGGTGTGCGTCCAGACCCAGTGCAGGGTGTTGGCGATGCGTTCGGCCAGGTCGTCGCGTTCGAGTTCGGGCGGCAGCGGGCCGCCGAGCGAGACGGCCAGCTCGGCACGGGCGAGCTCGGGCGGGTACCCGCGGATCCGGTCCAGTTCCTCCTCGAAGGTCTGTCTGCCCTCGGGGTCGGGCGTGGGCGTGAGGAAGTCGGCGAGCCAGGTGGCTCCGATCGCGGCCCTGAGCGTACGGGCGGTGAGCGGATCGGCGGCGAGGCGGGCGCGGTAGGCGGGCAGATGCTCGGCGAACCAGGGGCGCTCACCGGGGTGGTACGGGATGCCCCATTCGAGGGCCAGGAACGCGGCCGTGGTCTCCGCGAGGGGCGAGATCACGAAGCGGCTGTGGGCGAGGGTGTCGGTGCCGATGAGCCACAGCCCCACCCTCCCCCGCCTCCCCGTCCCGTCCTGTTGCGTGCTTTCGCGCCTGCGCGAAACACTAACCCCCGCCGCCGCCCGGCTGCGAGGAATCCTCCATGCGCACCTATCGCGATCTCTTCGCCACCCCCGAGTTCACACCCCTCTTCCTGGCCTCGGCCGGTCATATCGCAGGCGGGACCGTGAGCGGCCTCGCGCTGGGCACCCTGGTGCATACGGCGACGGGGTCACCGCTGCTGACCGCGCTCGCGATGTTCGGCCCCTCGCTGGCCCAGGTGCTCGGCGCGAGTCTGCTGCTCTCCGCGGCGGACCGGCTGCCGCCGCGCGCGGCACTGACGGGCCTGGCCCTCCTGTACGCGGCGGGCACCGCGCTGCAGGCACTGCCGGGGATGCCGGTGTGGGGGACCTTCCTGGTGCTCCTGGTCCTGGGCATGGCCGCTTCGCTGGGCGGCGGGGTGCGCTACGGCCTGGTCAACGAGGTGCTGCCCAGGGATGGTTACGTACTCGGCCGCTCGCTCCTGAACCTGTCCTCGGGCACGATGCAGATCGCCGGATTCGCGCTCGGCGGCGTGCTCGTGGTGGCCCTTTCCGCGCGCGGCGCGCTGCTCGCGGGGGCGGGCCTGTATCTCGTCTCGGCGCTCACCGCCCGCCTCGGCCTGTCCCGCCGCGCGGCCCGCGCCGAGGGGCGGGCGTCCGTCGCCGAGACCTGGCGCACCAATGCGCTGCTGTGGTCGGATCGCGCACGCCGCCACGTCTATCTGGCGCTCTGGCTGCCCAACGGTCTCGTCGTCGGCGTCGAGTCGCTCTTCGTCTCGTACGCGCCCTCGCGGGCGGGTCTGCTCTTCGCGTGCGCCGCGGGGGGCATGCTCCTCGGCGACGTCCTCATCGGCCGCTTCGTTCGCCCTGCGCTCCGTGCGCGCCTTGGCCTGCCCCTGCTCGTCCTGCTCGCGGCCCCGTACCTGGTCTTCGTCCTGCGTCCGGCCCTCCCCCTCGCCGTCGCGCTGTCCGCGCTCGCCTCGGTGGGCTTCGCCGCGAGCCTGGTCCAGCAGGAGCGGCTGATGTCGCTCACCCCGCACCAGCTCAGCGGCCACGCCCTGGGCCTGCACACCTCCGGCATGCTGACGATGCAGGGCGTGGCCGCCGCGCTCGCCGGGGCACTCGCCCAGGTCACCTCGCCCGCCACGGCGATCACGGTGATGGCGGTCCTGTCTCTCACGGTGACCCTGACCCTCGCACCCGGGCTGCGGCGCGGCGCCACGGCGGTTGCGGCGGCTGCCTGCGAGGCCGGTGCGGGAGAGGTCAGGCGGTGATCCTGTTCGGACGGTGAGCCGGGGCCGGGGCCGGATGGGCGCGTTCCGCTGCCGCCGCTCGGCGCGGCAGTGTGCACGGACGGCGAGCGGCAGTGTGCACGGACGGCGACAGGAGACCTACCGGTTGGTACGTTGAACCGCCCCTGCCCGCACACCTGTTGGGAGGATTCATGCACCGAGGATCGCGACGGTGGCTGCTGCTCGCCACCGCGCTGCTCACCGCGGCCGCCACCGCATCGCCCGCGCCGGCCGCCGACCGGGGCCAGGACGGTGACCGCCACGGGCGGCATCCCTCGCACGGCGGCCTTTCGGCCACCATCCGCTACACCGAGTACGGAATCCCGCACATCCGCGCGCAGAGCTACCCCGATCTGGGTTTCGGTACGGGGTGGGCGCAGGCGCAGGACAACGTCTGCATCCTGGCGGAGGACTTCGTCACCGTGCGCGGCGAACGCTCCAAGTACTTCGGCGCGGACGGGGCGCCCGACGGCTCGCTCTCCTCGGCCTCAACGAACGCCTCCAGCGACCTGTTCTTCCGCGGGATCAGGGACGCTGGCACGGTGGAGCGGCTCGCCGAGCTCCCGCCGCCGCTCGGCCCCAGCCGCGAACAGAAGCAGTTGGCCCGCGGGTTCGTGGCCGGTTACAACGCCTGGCTGAAGCAGAACCGCATCACCGATCCCGCATGCCGGGGCGCCGACTGGGTGCGGCCCGCCACCGCACTCGACATGTCGCGGCTGAGCTTCGCCCTGTCCGTGCTCGGCGGTCAGGGCCGCGTGGCCGATGCGATCAGCGCCGCGCAGCCGCCCGCGCCGGGCGCGCAGGCCGCGGACGTCCCGGCGCGGGAGAAGACGGGCGAGAAGGCCGAGGAACGGAGGACCCGGGAACAGGCGGAGGAGAAGGCAGCGGAGAAGGCCGAGGCCGCCCGGGAGCTGTTCGCCGACGATGACGCGGCGATGGGCTCCAACGCCGTGGCCTTCCACGGCAGTACGACGGCGAACGGCCGTGGCCTGCTGCTCGGCAATCCGCACTACCCGTGGCAGGGCGGCCGCCGCTTCTGGCAGATGCAGCAGACCATCCCCGGCAGGCTCGACGTCTCCGGCGGCGCGCTGATCGGCTCGCTTACCCCGTCCATCGGCTTCAATCGGCATGTCGCCTGGAGTCACACCGTGGCGACCGGGGTACCGGTCAACCTGCACCAGCTGACCCTGGATCCGGCCGATCCCACCACGTATCTCGTGGACGGCGAGCCGCGCCGGATGACCAGGCGCACGGTCACCATCGAGGTGAAGGGCGGCGCACCGGTCACGCGCGAGCAGTGGTGGACGGAGTACGGGCCGGTCGTGACCTCGATGGGCGCCCAACTGCCGCTGCCGTGGACGGCCACGACGGCGTACGCGCTCAACGACCCGAACGCCTCGAATCTGCGTGCCTCCGACACCGCGCTCGGCTTCGCCAGGGCTCGCAGTGTCGAGGGCGTGCGGCGGACGCTGGCCGAGACGCAGGGCCTGCCGTGGGTGAACACCATCGCGGCCGATGCGCGTGGGCACTCGCTCTTCACCCAGTCGCAGGTGCTGCCCCGCATCACCGACGAGCTCGCCGAGCGCTGCTCCACCCTGCTCGGCAGGTTCACCTACCCGGCCGCGGGTCTCGCCGTGCTGGACGGCTCGCGCTCCGACTGCGGTCTCGGCCGTGACCGCGACGCCGTGCAGCCGGGCGTGTTCGGTCCTTCGCGGATGCCGACCCTGGTGGACGCCCCGTACGCGGAGAACTCCAACGACAGCGCCTGGCTCGCCAATGCGGACCGCCCGCTGCGCGGCTACGAGCGTGTCTTCGGCGACATCGACACTCCGCGCAGGATGCGTACCCGTGGCGCGATCGAGGATGTGGCGGCGATGGCCGCGCGCGGCGGGCTGACCGTCCGGGACCTGCAGCGCCAGCAGTTCGCGGACCGGGCGCCCGCAGGAACGAAGGGCGCGGCCGAGGCGGCCGACGCCTGTGCGCTGCTGCCCGGCGGCAAGGCCATGACCGGTGACGGCCGGGCCGTCGAGGTGGGTGAGGCCTGCGAGGTCCTGAGGAACTGGGACCGGACCATGGACCCGGACAGCCGTGGTGCACTGCTCTACGACCGCTTCTGGCGGAATCTGACCGGCGCACTCGGTGCGCAGGGCGTATGGACGACGCCCTTCGACCCGGCGGACCCGGTCCGTACCCCGCACACGCTCAACACCGGTTCACCGGCCTTCGCCACCGCGCTCGCCGAGGCCGTCGCCGAGCTCGACGCGGCCGGCATCGCGCTGGGCGCCCCGCTCGGTGAGCACCAGTACGTCGTACGGGACGGAACGCGCATCCCCGTGCCCGGCGGCACCGAGTCGCTCGGTGTGTGGAACAAGGTGGAGGCCTCGTGGGATCCCGCCGCCGGCTACACCTCGGTGCGTACGGGATCCAGCCATATCCAGGCGGTCGGCTGGGACGGCTCGCGCTGCCCCGTGGCGCGCACGCTCCTCACGTACTCCCAGTCGCAGAACCCGAACTCGCCGCACGCCGCCGACCAGACCCGGCTGTTCTCACAGCAGCGGTGGGTGACCTCGCGGTTCTGCGAGAAGGACATCAGGCGGTCGCCGGAGCTGAAGGTGGTGAAGGTCATGGAACGGGGACGGCGGTGAGGGCGCGGGGCCGTGCTGTCCAGGGCACTGGGCATCACGGCCCCGCGTGCACCTGGCACGCCCACAGGCTGGGCGTGTGGGGATAGGTGTCGCGCAGGGTGCGTACGGCGCCGTGCAGGGCTTCGGCCGTGCGGGCGACGTCGAGCGTGCCGTCGCCCCGGTCCAGGGCCTCGTACACACCCAGCGCCACCTCCCGCCCGATCATGTCGTCCACGTGCCACAGCGAGCCGACGACATGGGGGAAGCCCGCCATCTGGAAGGCGCTGACGATGTGGACGGCCTCGTCGGCGAGCTCGGGACTGGTGAGCAGGGTGTCGCACGAGGACAGATAGGCGAGCCGCACGGACGGCAGCCGCAGCCGGGCCAACGCGCTCACGGTCAGCGGATGTTCCGTGTGGTCGTGCAGGACGAGCCGGCTGCCCGAGGCGCGTTCCAGATCGCCGAGCGCGTGGCAGGCGAAGTGGGCGTAGGTGTTGCGGTGCAGGGCCGACACGACCGCCGCATGGGTGGCGGTCTCGCCCGCGAGCAGTTCCGCGCCGGGCAGCTTCCTGGCCAGCTCCTCGGCCTCGTCGCGGGCGCCGGGGAGCGCGGCCTGTCCGGCGGCCTCGGTGACGCTCACGACGAGGGTGCCGCCGCCCGCCGGGCGGGCCGCCCGCCGGCGCGCGTGGTGCAGGGCCCGCAGGGTCGGTGTGTACGAGGAGACCACCCGGTCCAGGGCGCCGGGCACGGCGCCGGTGTCCGCGGGGGCCGCCGCGTGCAGGGGCAGTGTGCCCAGGAGGCCGCCGGGCGACCACCACACCCGGGACGCCCCGGGCAGCCGGTCCAGGACCGGGCCGGTGACCGCCCGCCACAGCCAGGCGAGGGTCTCCCGTACGACCTGCTGCGCACGCCGGGCCTGCCTGCGCGAGGTCTCGGGTGCGTCGATGCGCACCAGCGCGTCCTGGAAGGCCCGCCGGCGGGTCGCGGTGGTTTCCGGGCCAAGGTCCGGGAGCGGTACGGCTTCGATGGCGTGCTCGGTGACGATCAGGGCGTGGCTGCCGTACGGGGAGATGTTGACCAGGACGACCGGGCCCGAGGCTGCCGTGGCACGCAGTTCCCGCTCGTCCCAGTCCCGCACCGGGCGCAGCAGGCCAAGTGCGGGGTGCTCGGTGCGGATCCGGGCGGTGAGCTCGCGCCATTCGGCGGCCAGGCGCTGCCGTTCGTCCGCGCGGGCCGCGACCAAGGCGGTGGCGTCGGCGGAGCCGGGCGGTTCCTCCGGCAGCGGCCCGAGACCGCCGGTCGCCGCATCGAGCAGCTCCCGGAGTTCCTCGAAGCGGTCGGCGAGGCCGGGGGCGGCCTCCCGCAGGCGGGTCAGGTCGCTGTCGGCGTCGAAGGCGTGCGAGAGGATCACGCCCCTCGCCTGTTCGAGCAGGCCGACGGCGAGTCCGGGCCGTCCGCAGCGCACCGCGCACGCCGCGGCGTCGGCGCCGAGCCCGACGGTACGGCTCAGCAGGAACTCCTGGTCGTCACGGACGAGATGGCGGGGCGCGACGGAGTGCAGCAGATCGACCGCCACGACATAGCCCTCCAGGGCGCCGTCCCAGTCCTCCAGCTCCGCCCGGACATCGCCCCAGGCCCGTGCGGCATCCAGGCGCAGAACGGGCGCGCACTGCTGCTCGAGGGCCGCTTCCCGGAGCCGCTCGGACGCTTCGACCAGGTCGGCCCGACGGCGACGGCGGCGGCGCGGCCCCACCCCGCGCAGGGCGTTGCCCAGGTTCGAAAGGCGCTGTGTGCGGGTGGGGTGACCGGGCGGGGTGACCTCGGCGGCCCGGCGGTACAGCGCGACCACCTCGTCCTGGGCGGCCGTCGACAGCAGGGTGCGGGGGCTCAGGAGGCGTGCGCCCGCGGCCGCCGTGAGGGCAACGGGCAGGTCCGCGGAGTGCGGGGGCAGTGCCGCGATCACCGAGTCGGCCAGCTCTCGCCCCTCACGTACCTCGTCGATCCGCAGCGTGTGCGCGCTGCGTGCCAGAAGGGCCAAGGCGAGATTGAGGCGGCGCCGGGGCAGCACCGGATGGCCCGGCGGAGTGAGGGCGATCGCTTGCCTCAGGAGCCGTACCGCCTCGTCGAGCCGGGCTTCGGGGTCGGTGGCCCGCTCGGAGCCCGCCAGGAGGCCGAGCCCGGTCGAGCTCACCCGCATCGCCTCGTACGCGGGGCCCATGCCGGGCAGTTCGGCGGCCCGGCGCCGGCATTCCACGGACTCGCGCAGGTCGTCGCCGTCCTCGTTCAGCCGGTGCCGCAGACTCAGTGCGGCACCGAGGTTGAGCAGCCGCAGCCCGAGGGATCCGTGCCCCTCGCGCGTGAGGGCCACGGACTCCCGGTGGGCCCGTACGGCCTCGTTCAGCTCCTCCGCTGTCCCGGAGCGCTGGAAGCAGGCGATCAGCACCAGGCCGAGGTCGTCGAGGGCCGCGGCACGGTCCGGGTGGCCCGGTGCCATGACCTGCTCGGCGCGGCGCAGTTGGCGCAGCGCCTCGTCCAGATCGGCCCCGTTGGTCCCCGGATCGCGCAGGTAGCGGTTGTAGAGGACCATCGCGGGGGCGATGAGCGGCAGTTGCGGCCCGTCCGGCGCCTCCGCGGATGCCGTGGAAGCGGGGCCGGTGAGGCCGAGCGCCGCGTCCAGATCGGCTGTCGAGCCGGTCGCGACGGAGCGGGCCCGCAGGGCGTTGCCGAGCGCGTTGCGCAGCGCTGCGGTCTCTCCCGGGCTGTCCGCCGTCCGCAGTCCCTCGGTGAACACGGCGATCGCCTCGTCCAGGTCGGCCGTCCGGCCGGTGTGGTGCGCCCTGAGCACGAGGGCCATGCCCAGGTCGTGTCCCGCCGAAGCGGCTTCCTTCAGCCTGCCGCCTAGGGCCCGGCGGCAGGCGTCCACCACTTCGTCGCACTGCTCGGGCGTCGCACCCTCCACCTGCCGCAGCAGTCCCAGCGCCTCCCCCAGCGCGCCGAAGGCGTCGGGGATGTGCGGGTGGTCGGGCGGAAGTTGGGCCAGTACGTCCCGTGCGATGCCGACCGCCTCGTAGAGGTCCTCGGTGTCGTGCGCGTCCAGGTAGCGGCTCAGGAGCAGCCGGCCGAGTCCGTCGAGGGCGAGGACCCGTTCCGGGGAGGCGGCCGGGATCCGTCGGAGAGCGTGGTGGACGAACCGGACCGGGTCCGCGTCCGGCAGGTCCGCCAACGGCCAGGACTCCCCCGCCCGGGGCAGGAGGCCGGCAGCGCCTCTGAGCCGGCCTGCGAACCAGGGTTCGTGCTCGGGCGTCGCCAGTACGGCGAGGGCAGCGAGCCCGGTCGCGGAGGCGAGCTGCGCCTCGCGCGAGGGCGCCACGGATGCCATCAGTGCGGCCAGTTCGTGGAGCCTGCGGTCGGATTCGGAGGCGCCCGGCGGCGGGGTGTGCTGCTGTCCCCTGGCCAGGATCTCGAAGGCGGCGACCTGGGCCGACCACTCGTGCGGGCTGTCCGCGTTCGCCGGATCGGGGTGGACGGCCGGATCGTTGGCGGCGTAGCCCGCCGCCAGCTCCGGCGGCACCAGCCCCGGGTCGGCGACCCACACCGGGTAGAGCAGGGTTCCGGCCATGGACCCGTGTACTGCGCCGCGGTGCCCGGGCTCGGCCATCGCACGGGCGACGCAGAGCCAGCCGGCGGCGTGCCGGGCCTCCATGTCGGTGCGCGTGTCGCAGGTCCGCAGCAGCCCCCGCAGCTCGGCGTCCGCGGCGGGTCCGGAGACCACATGCGCGTCCACCCGCCCGGCCGCTGTCCTGGCCCGGTCGACACGCGCGCGCACCGCAGCGAGGAACGAGTCCCGGTCGTATCCCACGCTCCAGCTCCTCCCGGCCGGTGCTTGGGGGGTGTCCGGCGGATCATGCCACCGACGCGGGGGGCTGGCACGCCGTTCAAGGCACCGCAGTTCGAGGGCGGCCTGATCCGCCGGACACCCCCTAAGACAGCATGCCAACTCCCGCTCAACTCCGCTTGATCTACGGCACACTTGGACCATGACCGCATCTCCCGACCTGTCCTCGGCCGACCGTCGGTCCGCGGCGGCGCTGTGCGCGCTGCTCGGCACGCCCGAGGACCTGAGGGGCCCCGGCGTGCGGGAGCTGGCCGAGCGGGCGCGGGACCTGCTGCGGCAGGGCGCGGGCGCAGAGGAACTCGCCGACTGCTACAGCGCCCTGGACACGGCGCTGCGCCGGGCGGGGGACGCGCGCGGGCTGGTCGGCGGCTCCCGGGGCGGGCGGGTCCCGGGCGTCTCCCGGCGCATCAAGGTGGCCCTGTGTCCCGGGCCGATCGGGTGCACGCGGGTCGAACGGGCCCGCGATCTGTTCCCCGCCCCGTCCTGCGCGGTCCATGGCATCCGTATGAGCAAGGGCGATCTGAGCCCCGGCCAGTGACCCCGCCCACCTCCACGCCCACGCCGACGCCCACACCCCTATGAACCCACTCCTCGCCACCCTGGGCAGCAAGCTCACCGAACGCTGGCTGAACCTGCTGGTCCTCCCCGGCGCCCTCTTCCTGGCCGCCACGGCCGTCGGCACCACCCTGGGACACCGCCACTGGCACGATGGCGAACGGCTGCGCAGCACGCTGGACGAGCTCGCGGCCCGGCCCGCGCTCGACCGCGCCGGTACGGCCGCGCTCCTTGTCGCGTTCGTCCTGCTCGGCGCCACCGCGGCCTCGCTCGCCGCGCAGTTCCTCGGCGGTGCGATCGAGCGGTATCGGCTGCGGTTCGGCCGCGACCCGCTGTCCCGTGCCCTCACCGCCCGCCGGATCCGCAGGTGGCGGGAGCTCGACAGACGGTACGAGGGGGCCCTCGGTGCCGTCTCCACGGCCGAAGGCCGCCCGTCCGTCCCGCCGGACGTCCGGGCGCGCATCGAACATCTCGCCGAGGCCCGCGACCGCGTCGCGCTGCGCATACCGAACCGTCCCACCTGGTACGGCGACCGCGTCCAGGCGGCGGCGGAACGCGTCCACCTGGCCTACGGAGTGGACCTCGCCGCCCTCTGGCCACGGCTGTGGCTGACTCTCCCCGAACCCGCCGTGCGCCAGATCCAGGCCGCCCACGACTCCTTCACAGCCGCCGCCCGCCTCACGGCATGGGCCGTGGGCTATGCCGTGCTCGCCTGCTGGTGGTGGCCGGCCGCCCTGGTCGCCCTCGGCTGCGCGGCCGTCGCCCGCTCCCGCGCGCACGACGCCCTGGACGCGCTCGCCGAGCTCATCGAGGCCGCCGTCGACGTCCACGGCCGGGAACTCGCCGAGCGGGTCGGCCTGATCGGGACGGAGCCGCAGGTGCTTGGCCGTGCGGTGGGTGACCGGATGTCGGAGCTGTTCAGGAAGGCCGAGTGAGGGGCGGGCGGTCGTTCACATGGGCCGCTCGTGCCCCTCCCAGTACGGCTCGCGCAGCCGCCGCTTGTAGAGCTTGCCGTTCGGGTCGCGCGGCATGGTCTCGATGAAGTCGACGCTCCTGGGCCGCTTGTAGCCGGCGAGTTGCCGCTCGCAGTGCGCCAGGATGTCCTCGGCGAGCGCCTCGCCTGCCTGGTGTCCCTGCGCGGGTTCGACGACGGCCTTGACCTCCTCGCCCCAGTCGGCATGCGGGATGCCGAAGGCCGCGGCGTCCGCGACGGCGGGGTGGGTGAGCAGCGCGGACTCGATCTCGGCCGGATAGATGTTCACGCCACCCGAGATGATCATGTCGATCTTGCGGTCGCGCAGGAACAGATAGCCGTCCTCGTCGAGCATCCCGAGGTCGCCGACGGTGAAGAAGTCGCCGATGCGGTTCTCCTTCGTCTTCTCCTCGTCCTTGTGGTACGAGAATCCGCCGGTCTTCATCTGCATGTAGACCGTGCCGAGTTCACCGGGCGGCAGCCGGTTGCCGTCGTCGTCGAAGATCGCGAGCTCGCTGATGGGCCAGGCCTTGCCGACCGTGCCCGGCTTCTTCAGCCAGTCCTCGGCGGTGGCGAAGGCGCCGCCGCCCTCGCTGGCCGCGTAGTACTCCTCGACGCAGCTCCCCCACCACTCGATCATCGCCCGCTTCACATGGTCCGGGCAGGGCGCCGCGCCGTGGATCGCGTGCCGCATCGAGGAGACGTCGTACGCGGACTTCGTGGCCTCCGGCAGCGCGAGCAGGCGGTGGAACTGGGTGGGCACCATGTGGGTGTGGGTGCACCGGTACGTGTCGATGAGCCGCAGCATCTCCTCGGGCGTCCACTTGTCCATCAGGACCAGCGGATGCCCGATGTGCAGGGATGCTCCTGCGAACTGGAGCACGGCCGTGTGGTAGAGCGGCGAGCACACCAGGTGAACGTTCTCGTCGAAGGGCTGGATGCCGAAGATGCCGAGGAACCCTCCGAGATGCGCCTCCTCGGGCAGCTTCCCGGACAGCGGGCGGCGGATGCCGCGGGGGCGTCCGGTGGTGCCGGAGGTGTAGTTCATCACCCACCCCTGGGTGCGGTCCGCGGGCACCGCATCGGGCTGTCCGTCAAGGAGTTCGCCGTACGGGCGGAAGCCCGCCACGGAGCCGACCGCGTAGCGCCGCTCGGCGGGCAGTTTGGCCTCGTCGGCGGCGCCCGCGGCGGCCTCGGCGAAGCGCTCGTGGGCGATGAGGACCTTGGCGCCGGAGTCGGCGACGATCCAGGCGATCTCGGGACCGACCAGGTGGTGGTTGACGGGCACGAGGTAGAACCCGGCCTGGGAGGCGGCGAGGTACGCGGTGAAGAACTCCACGCCGTTGGGCAGCACGACGGCGAAGGCGTCGCCCCGCTCCAGACCCGCGGCGCGCAGCCCGTGCACGAGCCGGTTCACGGCGGCGTGCAGCCGCCCGGCGCTCCATGCCTCGCCGTCGGGTGCGATGAGGATCCTGCGGTCCGGGTCGGCCGTCGCCTGCGCCCAGAAGCCGTTGGGTGCTTGGGACATGTTCAGGGGCTCCTTCGAGTGCTGGGCCGCAGGGGTCAGTCCCGGCCCGCGATGCGGTTGAGGCGGTCGATGGCGCGCTCGAAGCCGCGGGTGAGGTCGTCGAAGATCTCCTGTACGGCGCGCTCCGAGTTCATCCGGCCGACGATCTGGCCGACGGGCGTGCCGAGCAGCGGCTCCACCTCGTACTTCTGGATCCGGGTGAGCGCCTCCGCGACGAGCAGGCCCTGCAGCGGCATCGGGAGGGTGCCGGGGCCCTGCGGGTCGTCCCAGGCGTCGGTCCACTCGGTGCGCAGCTGGCGGGCGGGTTTGCCGGTCAGGGCGCGCGAGCGGACGGTGTCGCCGGAGCCCGCGGCGAGGAGTTTCTCGGTGACGGCGCGCGAGTGCATATCGGCCTCGGCGGCGGTGAGCCAGATCGATCCGGTCCATACGCCCTGCGCGCCGAGCGCGAGGGCGGCGGCGACCTGTTCGCCGCCGCCGATGCCGCCGGCCGCGAGCACGGGCAGCGGGGCGACCGCCTCGACCGCCTCCGGGGTGAGCACCATGGAGGCGATCTCACCGGTGTGCCCTCCGGCCTCGTAGCCCTGGGCGACCACGATGTCGATGCCGGCTTCCTTGTGCTTGAGCGCGTGCCGTGCGCTGCCCGCGAGCGCGGCGACGAGGACGCCCTTGGCGTGTGCCCGCTCGATCACGTCGGCGGGGGGTGAGCCGAGCGCGTTGGCGAGCAGCTTGATCGGGTAGTCGAAGGCCACGTCGAGCTGGGTGCGGGCGACCTGTTCCATCCAGCCGGTGATCCGCCAGCCGGAGGCCTCGCCCTCGGCGAGTTCGGGGACGCCGTACTTGGCGAGGGTCTCGCGGACGTACTCGCGGTGGCCGGCCGGGATCATCGCCTCGACATCGGCCTCCGTGACGCCCTCGACCTTCTTGGCGGGCATCACGACATCGAGGCCGTACGGCTTCCCGTCGGTGTGCCGCTCCATCCAGTCGAGATCGCGTTTGAGCTCGTCTGGGGCCGTATAGCGGACCGCGCCGAGCACGCCGAAGCCGCCGGCGCGGGTGATGGCCGCGGCCACGGCGGGGAACGGCGTGAAGCCGAAGACGGCGTGCTCGACTCCGAGTTTCTTGCTCAGCTCCGTCTGCATGCGGGCAGGATGCCGTAGGCGGGCGGCCGAGGGAAGAGATTTTCTGACTGAGTGTCAGATTGCTTGCGGCCGGGTCCGGCCGAGCCCGGTCACTGCGGCGGCTGGTAGGGATGCTGCGGGTTGGCGCCGGGCTGCGGGTGCGGGGCCGGGTGCTGCGGCGGGGCCTGGTGCGGCTGCTGCGGGTGGGCGCCGCCCGGCTGCTGGTGCTGCGGCGGAGCCTGGTGCGGCTGCGCGGAGTGGGGCTGCTGGGCCTGCGGCTGGCCGTAGGGCTGTGCGGTCCCGTACAGCTGGGGCTGGCCGTTTCCGTAGGGCTGGGGCTGGACGTACGGCTGTGGTTGACCGTAACCCTGAGGTTGAGGTTGACCGTAGGCCTGTGCCTGTGCCTGTGCCTGTGGCGCGTACGGGCTTCCCGGCGGGACCAGCCGCAGGCGTCCGTTCGGCTCGTTGAGAGGCACGAATCCCATCGCCTGCAGCCGACGGCCGATGTCACCGCGCCACTTGCGACGCACCAGGAAGCTGCCGCCCGCCACCAGCACGGCGACACCGAGCAGCACGCCCCAGAACACCGCGATGTCCGGGGTCCGCTGCATCTGCAGGGCGACGATGACGAAGGCGACCGGGACGGCGACCAGACGCCGCTTCTCGTTCTGCGTGGCGTACATGTCGAAGCGGATCCGATTGCGCAGCAGCTCCGGTACCTCGGTCGGCAGCTGCGGCAGCGGGGCTCCGGCGCCGGGCGGGTGCTGTGCCCAGGCCTGCTGTGCGCGCTGCCGCGCCTGCGGGTCGGGGTCGGGAACGAGCAGCATCTTCAGGCCCTGCATGCCGATGACAACATCCGCGTACTGGTAGCCGAACCGCTCGGCGAGGGCCGCGATCCGCGCGAGCTTCTTCACCGAGGCCCAGTAGCTCGTCACCTCGGCCGGCTGCCCGTAGGCCATGGCGTCCATGACCGTACGGACCTGCGATGTGGTGCTCATGGCTCTTCCCTCCCTGTCCCGGCCGCTCGTCGCGGCCCGGGTCCGCCACCCTCTCACAGCCTCCTGTGCCCGGAACCCGCTCCCCCGGCGTCATCACTTCCCGGCCCCGGACTTCCGGCACCCCCGGACTTCCGGCACCCCGGACTCCCCCAACCCCCTGGCGTCCTCACTCCCCCAGCACCACCATCGCCGCGTTGTGCCCGGGAATCCCGCTCACCCCGCCGCCGCGTACCGCGCCCGCCCCGCAGAGCAGCACGTTGGGGTGTGCGGTCTCCACGCCCCAGCGCCCGGTGCCCTCCTGCGCGTACGGGAAGGCGAGGTCGCGGTGGAAGATGTTGCCGCCGGGCAGGCGCAGATCGCGTTCCAGATCGAGGGGTGTCCTCGCCTCGATGCAGGGGCGGCCCTGTGCGTCGAGAGCGAGCAGGTCCGTGACCGGTTCGGCGAGGTGGGTGTCCAGCTGGTCGAGGGTCGCCTTGAGGAGTTCCTCGCGTACGGAGTCGTTGTCGCCGGTGAAGAGGCGGGCCGGGGTGTGCAGGCCGAAGAGGGTGAGGGTGTGGTGGCCGCTCGCGGCCAGCTCCTCGCCGAGGATGCCCGGGTCGGTCAGGGAGTGGCAGTAGATCTCGGAGGGCGGCGCGGAGGGCAGCCGGCCGGATGCGGCCTCGGCATGGGCGGTCGCCAGCTGTGTGTAGCTCTCACGGACGTGGAAGGTGCCGGCGAAGGCCTCGCGCGGGTCGACGTCCTGGTCCCGAAGCCGGGGCAGCCGCTTGAGCAGCATGTTCACCTTGAGTTGTGCGCCCTCGGCGGGCGGGGGCGGCTGCTCGCCGAGCAGCGCGGCGAGCACCTGCGGGGAGGCGCCGACGAGGACGTGCCGGGCGGCGGCCGTGAATTCCTCCGCCTCGCCGCGGCAGGTGACCTCCGCGCGGGTGCCGTCCGTCTCGACCCGGACCGCCTCGCACCCGGTGGCGAACACCGCTCCGGCATCGAGGGCCGCGCCCGCCAGCGCGTCGGTGAGCGCGCCCATGCCGCCGAGCGGCACATCCCAGGCTCCGGTGCCGCCGCCGATCACGTGGTACAGGAAGCAGCGGTTCTGCCGCAGGGAGGCATCCCGGGCATCGGCGAACGTGCCGATCAGCGCATCGGTGAGGACGATGCCCCGTACGGCATCGTCCTGGAAATGCTCCTCGATCGCCGCGCCGAGCGGCTCCTCGAACAGCATCCGCCAGGCGTCCTCGTCGTCCACCCGCGCCCGCAGCTCCTCACGGGTGGGCAGCGGTTGGGTGAGCGTGGGGAACACCCGCCGGGCGAGGCGTCCGGTCATCCCGTAGAACCGTTCCCAGGCCTCGAACTCCCGCTCCGAGCCGGTGAAACGCGCGAACGCCTCCCGGGTGCGCGCCCTTCCGCCGCCCACCAGGAGTCCGGTGTCGCGGCCGCCGCGACGCACCGGGGTGTACGAGGAGATGTCGCGTCCGCGGACCGCGAAGTCGAGGCCGAGTTCGCGGACGATCTTCCGTGGCAGCAGGCTGACCAGGTACGAGTAGCGCGAGAGCCGGGCGTCCACGCCTTCGAAGGCGTACGTGGAGACGGCGGCGCCTCCGGTGTGGCCGAGCCGTTCCACCAGGAGCACGGAGCGACCGGCGCGGGCCAGATAGGCGGCGGCGACCAGCCCGTTGTGCCCACCGCCGACGATCACGGCGTCGTAGCTGCGGCGGGCGGGCGGCACTCCGTGTGCGGTCATGGCTCTTGGTAACACGGGATGATCGCCACCCGCCAGAGAACCGCCACCCGCCAGAGAAGGGGAAGGGAGCGGGAGGACAGGTCGGGGCGGTGGCCCGGGCGGTGTCCGCTCAACGGGTGCCGTCCTGCTGCCGCAGCGCCGCGACCCTGCGGTACAACTCGACCGCCTCGGCGCCGCGCCCGAGCTGTGCCAGGCAGTGCGCCTCGTCGTTGCGGCCGGCGAGCGCGTCCGGATGGCCGGCGCCGAAGACACGCTCGCGGGCGGCGGCGACACGACGGTACTCCACCAGGGCGTCGCCCCAGCGGCCCAACCAGCCGAGCCCGACGGCAACCTCGCGGCGGCTGACGAGGGTGTCGGGGTGCTCGGACCCGAGGACGCGCTCGCGGATCGCGCAGACATCGCGGGCCTCGTCGAGCGCCTCCTCCCAGCGGCCCATCCGACCGAGATTCACGCCGAGACCGTGGCGGGCGCGCAGGGTCTCGGGATGGTGGGGGCCGTGGACGCGTGCGCGGTCCGCCACCAGGGCGCGGTAGAGGCTCAGGGCTTCGGCGCTGCGCCCGAGGCGGCCCAGGCTGATGCCGACCTCGTAGCGGGCGGCGAGTGTGTCGGGGTGGTCGGCGCCGAGCGCGGTGGTACGGGTCTCGGCGACCTCCCGGTACGTCTGCAGCGCCTCGTTCCAGCGGCCCAGCCGGCCCAGGGCGTAGGCGACTTCGTAGCGGGTGACCAGCGTGTCGGGGTGCTCAGGCCCGAGGACCCTGGCGCGGGCGGCGGCCACATCGTGGGCCATCCGGAAGGAGTCCTCCAGGCGCCCAAGTCTGGACAGGTTGAACGCCAGGTTGTGGCGGCAGCGCAAGGTGTCGGGGTGGTCTGGGCCGAGGCGCGGGTTGCCCTCGCGGGCGGCGAGCACGGCCAGGTACACCTGGTGTGCCTCGAGGTGCCGGTCCAGCCGGCCGAGGACGTAGGCGACTTCCTGGCGGGCGGCGAGCGTGTCGGGGTGACCCGCGCCGAGCACACGTTCGCGGCCCTCGGCGACGCGGGTGTATTCGCGCAGGGCGTCGGCGGGGCGACCGGTGCGGCTGAGGGTGAAGCCCACCTCGTAGCGGCTGGCGAGGGTGTCGGGGTGGTCGGGCCCGAGGGCATGCTCGCGCTCGGCGGCCACGGCGCGGTGCACCTCCCCGGCCTCCTCCCAGCGGCCCAGGCGCCCGAGGCTGAGTCCGGCGTTGTGCCGTCCGGCGAGTACGGCCAGGAGTTCAGGTGCGGGGGTGGGGCGCTCGGGCTCGGGCGCGGGCGCCGCCGGGCGCAGGTCGCCGCGCGGGATCCACTCGCCGGTCAGCCCGGCGGCGGCATCGGGCGGTGTGGTGCGCAGGGCGGCGCCGCCGCCCGCCTTGTGGCCGGTGGTCATGCCGCGGGTCCAGGAGGGCAGGCGCGGTTCCCTGGGGCGGGGCTGATCGGGGTGGCGGGGGCCCGGGGGTGTTCGCGTCTGTGCGTGTGCCGGGTTCTGCGCGTGCGTCTGGCTGTGTGGCTGTACGTGCGTCTGCGCGTGTGGCTGTACCGGCGCGTGTGGCTGTACCGGCGCATGTGACTGACTCTGCGTCTGCGTCTGCGCTTGCTCCTGTGCCTCCACCTGCGCCGCCCGTGTCTGCGGCTGCGGCCATGGCTGCGACTGCGGCCGCATCTGCGGATTCGGCTGCGTGGGGATGCCGGAGACGGCCGGGATCGTCAGGCCGCGGCCCTGGGTGACGCGGCCGGCCAGTTCCCGGGCATCGCCGGGCCGCTCCTCAGGGCTCTTCGCAAGCAGGTCGAGGACGATCCGCTCGAAGAACTCGGGCAGTTCCGCCCGGTGGCTGCGCGGCGGCTCCGGCTCGGTGTCCCGGTGGCCCACCAGCACCGACCAGGCGTCGTCCAGGTCGAAGGGCGGGGCGCCCGTGGCGATCTCGTACAGGACACAGCCCAGGGAATACAGATCGCTGCGGTGGTCGACCTGCTGGCCGCCGATCTGCTCGGGCGACATGTAGTGCGGGGTGCCCATGGCGATGCCCGTACCGGTGAGCTTGGCGGTGAAGCCGATGTCCTCGCCGAGCCTCGCGATGCCGAAATCGCAGATCTTCACGGTGCCGTCGCCGAGCCGCATGATGTTCGCCGGCTTGAGATCGCGGTGCACGATGCCCTGGTCGTGGGTGTACGCGAGGGCGTGGGCGACCTGTTCGGCGATGTCGACGACGTCTGGCACGGGCAGCGGGCGTTGGCGGTTGTCCTCCAGGAGCTGGCTGAGGTTGCGGCCCTCCAGGAGCTCCATGACGAGGTAGAGGACGCCGTCGGACTCGCCGAAGTCGTGCACCACGGTGACACCCCGGTGCTGCAGCGCGGCCGCCACCCGCGCCTCGCGCCGGAAGCGCTCGCGCAGCACTCGGGTGAACGAGGCGTCCGGCTGGGGTGCCGTGGGTTTGAGGCACTTCACGGCCACGCGCCGTCCGAGAGATTCGTCGCGGGCCCGCCACACCTCGCCCATGCCGCCGCGCCCGATGAGGTCGAGCAGCCGGTAGCGGCCCTGGATCAGCCTCGTCTCCCCCAGCTCTGGCATTGCCTGCGCTCGCCCCCGTCGTCTATCCGCGCTTGGCCCTCCCCGGCCCGTCCAGTATGGCTGCGTGCCCGCGGAGTTTGTACGGTGCCGGGCGGCTGCCCGGCCCCAGTCGCTCCATGGCGCGCAGAATGTGTTTGGGCGGCAGCTGCCAGCGTACGCGGGCGGGGATGCACCGCAGCAGGGTGCCCGCGAGCCGCAGCCTGCGGTCCGTGCTCCTCGCCGAGGGCCCGCACCTGCCGTACAACTCCTGTGCATACGGCGGCAGTGCGGCATACGCCAGGTTCGCCACCCGTCGCCAGATCAGGGCGCGCAGGGGTACGAGGAGAGGGTGGGTGGGCGGCCGCTGAAGGAAGTCGTCCACTTCGCGGGCCTCCTCGCCCGCCTGCAGTTCGGGTCGCACCCGCTCGAAGTACGCGGCCAACCCGGCCCGGTCGGCCGGGACCTCCTCGGGGTCGAGTCCCACGAGCCGTGCGCCGGTGCGGTGTTCGTCGATGTATCGGTCCACGAGTGCGTCGTCGAGCGGATACCCCGATCTGCGGACGACCTCGACGTAGGAGTCGATCTCGGCGCAGTGCACCCACAGCAGGAGGTCGGGCTCGTCGATGCGGTAGGTCTCGCCGGTGGCCGGGTCGGTGGCCTTGAGCAGACGGTGGATCCGGCGCACGCGGGCGCCGGCCTGCTCGGCGGCTTCGGTGGTGCCGTAGCTGATGGTGCCGACGAAGTTCGCGGTCCGCATCAGGCGCCCCCAGGCGTCCTTGCGGAAGTCGGAGTTCTGTATGACGCCGCGTACGGCCCGTGGATGCAGCGCCTGCAGGTACAGGGCACGCACCCCGGCCACCCACATCATGGGGTCGCCGTGCATCTGCCAGGTCACCGAAGCGGGCCCGAACAGCCCGGGGTCCGCCGCGCTCGCGCCGCGGTCCGCGGAGCTCGCGCCGGGCTCCGTCCGCCGCGCACCGAAATCCGCCTGCCGTGCACCGGGCTCCGCCTCCCGCATGCGCCCCACCTCCGCTTTCAGAGTAGGCGCACCGGGCGGCCCCGGTCAGGGGCAGGAACACCTCTTCTCCGGGGACGGGCTCCGGTGGCGCGTACGGGTGCGGTGCGGGCCGCACCCGTACGGCTGCGGTGCGGACCGCACCCGTATGCGCAGGCGCGCGGTCAGTCCACCGTGCGCAGCGCCTCGGGTGTGAGGTCGGCGAGTGTGGGGTATCCGTCGACCGCCATCAGAAGGTCCGCCTCGGCGAGCATCGAACGCAGTACGTGGACGAGGCCGTCCACTCCGCCCAGCGCGAGCCCGTAGGCGTACGGGCGTCCGACGGCCACCGCGCTCGCGCCGAGGGCGAGAGCCTTGACGACGTCCGTGCCGCTGCGTACCCCCGAGTCGAAGATCACCGGCAGTCCGTCCGCGGCCGCCACGACCTCCGGCAGGGCGTCGAGCGCGGCCAGACCGCCGTTGGCCTGGCGTCCGCCGTGGTTGGAGCAGTAGATGCCGTCGACGCCGCCGTCCTTGGCGCGGCGTACGTCCTCGGGGTGGCACAGGCCCTTCACGATCAGCGGGAGGGAGGTCAGCGAGCGCAGCCAGGGCAGGTCCTGCCAGGTGAGCGGGTTACCGAAGAGGCCCGCCCAGTGCAGGACCGCGCTGTTCATGTCCTGCTCCGGCGGCTGCGGCAGCAGGGCACGGAAGACGGGGTCGCTGGTGTAGTTGGCGAGGCAGTGCCCGCGCAGCTGGGGGAAGTTGCTGGTGGCGAGGTCGCGGGGGCGCCAGCCGGTGACCCAGGTGTCGAGGGTTACCACGATGCCCCGGTAGCCGGCCTTCTCGGCGCGCTCGACGAGGCTTGCGGCGAGCTCGCGGTTCGTGGGCGTGTACAGCTGGAAGAAGCCCGGGGTCTCGCCGAATTCAGCGGCGACCTCCTCCAGCGGGTCCACGGACAGCGTCGAGGCGATCATCGGCACGCCGGTCCGGGCGGCGGCGCGGGCCGCCGCCACATCGCCGTGCCGGTCCTGCGCGCACAGGCCGAGCACGCCGATGGGCGCCATCATCAGCGGGGTGGGGAGCGTCATGCCGAACAGGGACACCGACAGATCGCGTTGCTCGGCGCCCACGAACATCCGCGGGATCAGGCCGTGCCTGGCGAAGGCGGTCACGTTCGCGCGCTGGGTGTGCTCGTCACCGGCGCCGCCCGCCACGTATGACCACACCGAGGGCTCCATGGCCGCGCGCGCCTTCTCCTCCCAGCCCTCGAAGGTCATCGGGAAGCGCGGCACGACACCGCTCAGTCCGCTCAGGTAGATCTCCAGCTGGTAGTCGCCGTACCCGGTCATGGCCCGCTCCCGTATCGCCGCTGCTCGGTTACCGGCCCGTATGTGGGGCCGGGGGCCACGGTGGCATGCGCGATGCCGGTAGCGGCAGGGGGCGGGCGGCGGGAGATTCCCCCGACAGGGCCCGGCGGGAGGGGCCGTTCGGCCCTGCACCGCACCCCGAACGGCCGCTGCCCCGCCGGTTCCGGTCGCCGGACGATGTCCACGTGGCGGTACCCGCTCCGGAATGCGGTACCCCGCTCCGTCGCCGGAAGGAGACGAACGACATGAGGCACAGCAAAATCGGCTCGGTGATGACGGGCGATGTCGTGCGCGCCGAATTCGGCACTCCGTTCAAGGAGGTGGCCCGGCTCCTGAACCGCCATCGCATCAGCGGACTGCCCGTCGTCGACGGGGACGAGAAGGTCATCGGCGTGATCTCCGAGACGGATCTCCTGGTCCGCGAGGCCCGGGCTCCGCTGCCCGACCCGGCGAAGCGCCGGATCGAGTGGCCGCTGCCCGGCCGGAACCGGCGCAGGGCCAAGGCACACGCCCGCATCGCGGGCCGGCTTATGTCCGAGCCGGCGATCACCGTGCACGCCGACGCGAGCATCGCCGAAGCAGCCCGCACCATGGCACGGCATCGGATCGAACGGCTCCCGGTGGTCGACGAGGAGGACCGGCTCGTCGGCATCGTCACCCGCCGCGACCTGCTGCAGATCTTCCTCCGCAGCGACCGGGAGATTCGCCGTGAGGTGGCCGAGGACGTGCTGGTGGGCGCCTTGCTGCTCGCGCCGGACCGGATCGGCGTCGAGGTCGACGACGGCGTGGTCACCCTGACCGGGCAGCTGGAACGCCGCTCCGAGATCCCTCTCGCCCTCAGCCTGACCCGGCAGATCGACGGCGTCGTGGGGGTCGTCGACAAACTCACGTACCGCATCGACGACACCCGTCTGGAGCCCACCGAAGAGGCATGGGACTCGGTCGCCGAAGGCTGGCTGCGCAAACTGTGAGGTGGTGGCCGACATGTCCGGCAAGAAGGTTCTGGTGGCGTACGGCTCGAAGTACGGTTCCACCGCCGAGATCGCCTCCCGCATCGGCGCCGTCCTGGGCGAGCACGGACACGCCGTGGAGGTGCGGGAAGCGGGCGGAGTCCGGGACCTTGCTCCGTACGACGCCGTGGTCCTGGGCGGTGCCCTGTACGTGGGCCGCTGGCACCGTGCCGCACGGCGGTTCGCCCGCCGCCACCGCAAGGCCCTGCGTGCGACGAAGGTCTGGCTGTTCAGCAGCGGACCGCTCAACAACTCGGCTCCGCGGCTGCCGCCCGAACCGGGCGTCATGCGCACGTCGCTGCGCCTGCACTCGCGCGGCCACACCACGTTCGGCGGTCGCCTGGACGACACCGCATCCGGCTGGCCGGCCCGGAGGCTTCTCGCCGCCGGCCGGGGCGGCGACTTCCGCGACTTCGACGCCGTCACCGCCTGGGCGGAGAACATCGCCCGGGAGCTCGAGAAGGACGAGCCGTCGTGAAGCGCCTGGTGTGGTGGCGTCTGCGGAGCAACGAACTGCGCCGAAGCTCCGATGTGCGGGAGGCCTGGACCGCTCTGCTCCTGGGTGTCTGCCTTGCCCTCGGCGCCCCCGCCGCGGGACTCACCGTCGGCGCGCTCACCTGGCAGGAGGAGCGGGCCGAGTCCGCGGCGCTGGTGCGCGACAACACCCCGGTGACGGCGCATCTCACCGAGCCCGCGCCCGAGGCGGTGTCCGATCCCCCGGGAGGCGTGACCCGCCACGTGGTGCCGGTGCGGTGGACAAAGTCCGACGGCACGCAGCGCACGGCGAGCGTCGAGGTTCCCGCCGGAACCGACCGCGGCGAACCGGTCACCGTGTGGCTCGATGCACAGGGCCGGATCGCCGGACGGCCACTGACGGCCGAGGAGGTGACGGTACACGCGGTCACCGACGGAGTGGGGACCGCCGCCGCTGTCGCGGCGTCCGTGCTGCTCCTGGGCCTGGTCCTGCGTCGGGTGACCATGCGTCACCGCCTGGCCGAGTGGGAGGCGGCCTGGGCACGGACGGGGCCCGAGTGGAGTGGCCGGCGCATCTGAGCGGCCCACTCCCCTTCCCCGAACAGCCCCTGTGGTTCCCCGGACAGCCCCAGTGGCCCGGCGGGACCCGCCGGTCGCCGAGATTGACATCATCGAGAGAGAGGCGTTGACGATGACCACCACCGCCACACCCCGTTTCGCGCAGGCGCTGTCCGCCGAGCACCGCGACCGGCTGATGCGCATCGCCCGTGAGGTCGCCTTCCCGCAGGACGCGCGCCTGTTCAAGGAGGGCGGTCGCGCGGACCGTTTCTGGGTCGTCCGCTCCGGGACCGTGGCACTGGACCTGTCTGTTCCCGGCCGCAGGCCGGCGGTGGTCGAGCGCCTCGGATTCGGTGAACTGGTCGGCTGGTCCTGGATGTTCAGCCCCTACGTCTGGAAGCTGGGCGCCACGGCGGCTTCCCCCGTCCGTGCGTACGAGTTCGACGCCGCGGACGTGCGTGCCCTGTGCGCCGAGGACCCGGAGTTCGGCCAGGCGGTGTGCCGTTGGGTGGGCGCGGTGCTCGCGCACCGCCTGCACTCCACCCGCACGAGGCTCCTCGACCTGTACGCGCCCTATGGCAGCGGGGAACCGCGATGAACCTTGTGGCCGCCGCCCCTCGAAATCCAACTCCCGGAAGGGATCTCCATCATGGCCGTTCATGAGCACCGGCACCGGGGCCCGGGCTTCCACCTGCTCTCCTTCCACAGGAGTCGCCCCGAGGCACCCGACACCGACCGCACCGCGGCGGTGGCACAGAGCGACACGCACACGGTACGGTCCTACGTCTTCGCGGGCCTGCGTCTGCTCATGGGGTTCGTCTTCCTGTGGGCGTTCCTCGACAAGACCTTCGGTCTCGGCTACGCCACGCCCGACGCCAACGCGTGGATCGACGGCGGATCGCCCACCCAGGGCTTCCTGAGCGGGGTCTCGGCCGGACCGATGGAGTCGACCTTCCACGAGTGGGCCGGGGCCGGCTGGGCCGACTGGCTGTTCATGCTGGGCCTGCTCGGCATCGGCCTCGCCCTGGTCACCGGTGCCGCGCTGCGGCTCGCGGCCGTGGCCGGGACCCTGCTGATGGCGCTGATGTGGATCGCCGAATGGCCGCCCGCCCAGCACCTCTCGGACGGCTCCCCGAGCATGTCCACCAACCCGTTCGTGGACTATCACCTCATCTACGCGGTCGTCCTCGTCGCCCTGGCCGTCGCCTCCGCCGGAGACAGGCTCGGCGTGGGACGGCTCTGGGCCAGACTCCCGCTGGTGCGGCGCCACCCGTGGCTGCGCTGACCCCAAGGCGCGGTGGGCCCGTGACCGGGTCCACCGCCCCCGGCCGGGCAGATCGTGAACCCGGACGGATCGTGTCATGACGCGGCTCACAGTCAGCCCTCACCCCCCCGAGCACCCCCGGAGTGAAACTAAGGTTAGCCTTACCTCAATTCGCCGGGGTGCTCCGTTCGCAGCCGCGACACGCATCCCGGCACACCCCGGCATACGCCGTCACGCCCGCGGACAAAGGCGCGGCGGCGGACCCGTACCGCTTGGAGTCCCGTTGAGCATCGACGCAGACCTCGCCCGCCCGCTGCCCGAGCCCACCGCGGCGGAGCACGTGCGTTCCGTGCTGGCCCGTGCGACCTCCCTGTCACTGACCAGCGCAGGCCAGAACTACGACCTGATCGGCATGCACGAGGTCGACACCGAGGGGCGGATCACACTGAGGCCCCAGCCCGGCAGCCCGCTGACCCGCGAGGTCGGCGACGCCCCGCGCGGCGGTCTCGCGACTCTGCTCGAATTCACCGACATCGCACCTACCCCCGCCCGCAGTCGCGTACGGGCCCGGGTGACGGTGTCCGGACGGCTCAGCCCCGCCGAGGACTGCACCCTGCGGCTCGACACCGCGCGCGTGACCCTGGGGACCGGCGCGGGCACGACGGACGTCGGCCTCGACGCGGTCGCCCTCGCCGAGCCCGACCCGCTCGCCGTCGAGGAGGCCGCCATGCTGACCCACCTCACCGACGCCCACGAGGACCTGGTGGACAGCCTGCTCGCGCTCGCGGGCCCGCGCCTGCCCCACGGCATCGTCCGCGCCCTCCCGTTCGCGCTCGACCGGCACGCCCTCACGCTGCGCTGCGAATACGCGAGCGGACACTTCGACCTGCGCCTGCTGTTCCCGGCACCGGCAGGCGACGCGGCCGAGGCCGGTGAGCGGATCCACCAGATCCTCACCTCGCACCGGGGAGGCTGCCCGCACCGGCACCACAGCCCCCACTGAACCGCGGCCGGACCGCACACCCCACGACCTCCCACCGCACGCGACGACAACTCCCCCCTCCCCAAGGACGGTTGCACGCCTCGGGGCGACCGGGAGGGCGGCCGGAGAGAGTCGTCAGCAGTTGCCAGTAAGGTTAGGCTTAGTTAAGTTTCTCTCGGTTCGAGGTCGCGAGGTCCGGGCGGAGCAGCCGGCCGGTGCGACGGCGAGAGCGACGGCGAGGGGGAAGGCGATGAAGTGCACGTCGGATCCCGCGCGATGCCTGCCGGCATCCCCACTCGAACGACGTACCACTCGACAGGAGAACAGAGCGATATGACCGTAAGGGTCGCGGTGGCCGGAGCCAGTGGCTACGCCGGCGGGGAGATCCTGCGTCTGCTGTCCGCCCACCCGGAGGTGGACGTGGGCACGGTGACCGCGCACCGTCAGGCCGGCCGGACGCTCGGAGAGGTGCAGCCCCACCTTGCCACCCTCGCCGACCGGGTGCTGCAGGAGACGTCCGCGGGCACTCTGCGGGGTCACGACGTGGTCTTCCTGGCCCTCCCGCACGGCCAGTCCGGCCCCCTGGCCCGGGATCTCGACCCCGGGACGCTGCTGGTCGACTGCGGCGCCGACTTCCGGCTGCGCGAGGCAGCCGCCTGGGAGAGGTTCTACGGCTCCGAGCACGCCGGGACCTGGCCGTATGGACTGCCCGAACTCCCCGGGGCGCGCGAGGAGCTGAGGGGTGCCACCCGGGTCGCCGTGCCCGGCTGCTACCCCACCGCGATCACCCTGGCGCTCTGGCCCGCCTACGCGGCGGGGCTCGTGGAGCCGGAGGCGGTGATCGTCGCGGCCAGTGGGGCGTCCGGCGCTGGGCGGGCGGCGAAACCCCATCTGCTCGGCTCCGAGGTGATGGGCTCCATGAGCCCCTACGGCGTCGGCGGCGGCCACCGGCACACCCCCGAGCTGACGCAGAACCTGTCCCTGGCGGCGGGCGAGCCGGTGACGGTGTCCTTCACGCCGACCCTGGCCCCCATGGCGCGCGGCATTCTCGCCACCTGCTCGGCCCGGCTGCGGTCCGAGGCCTTCGCCGACGCGGGCACGGACGGGGTACGGGAGGTCTTCGCCGCCGCCTACGCCGACGAGCCGTTCATCCACCTGCTGCCGCCCGGCCGCTGGCCGTCCACCGCGGCCGTCGCCGGCTCCAATACGGTCCAGGTCCAGGTCGCCGTCGATCCCGAGGCGCGCCGGCTGGTGTGCGTGAGCGCGATCGACAACCTGACCAAGGGCACCGCGGGCGGCGCGGTGCAGTGCATGAACATCGCCCTGGGCCTGCCGGAACGGCTGGGTCTGCCCATGAATGGAGTTGCTCCGTGAGCGTGACCGCTGCCCGCGGGTTCCTGGCGAGCGGTGTGGCCGCCGGCCTCAAGGAATCCGGCGATCCGGACCTGGCCCTCGTGGTCAACCAGGGCCCGTCGCGCGCCGCCGCCGGTGTCTTCACCTCCAACCGGGTGCAGGCCGCGCCCGTGCGCTGGTCCCGGCGGGTCCTCGCCGACGGCCGGATTTCGGCTGTCGTCCTCAACTCCGGTGGCGCCAACGCCTGTACGGGGCAGGCGGGCGCCGTCGACGCGCTGCTGATGGCCGAGCACACGGCGCGGGCGGTGGAGGCGGACCCGCACGAGGTCGCGGTGTGCTCCACCGGCCTCATCGGGGTGCGGCTGCCGATGGACCGCGTCGACGCGGGCATCACCGACGCCGCCGCCCGGCTGTCGCCCCGGGGCGGCGAGGACGCGGCCGTCGCCATCAAGACGACCGACTCGGTGCACAAGACCGCCGTCGTCACCGCATCCGGCTGGACGGTGGGCGGCATGGCGAAGGGCGCGGGCATGCTCGCCCCCGGCCTGGCCACCATGCTGGCCGTCCTCACGACGGATGCCGACGTCGACGCGGGCCTGCTCGACTCGACGCTGCGTGCGGCGGCACGTACCACCTTCGACCGGGTGGACTCCGACGGCTGCATGTCCACCAACGACACCGTCCTGCTCCTCGCTTCGGGCGCCTCCGGGGTCGTACCCGAGACGGAGGCCTTCGCCGAGGCGGTGCGCTCCGTATGTCTGGATCTGGCCCGGCAGTTGGTGGCCGATGCCGAGGGTGCGTCCAAGGAGATCGAGGTGCGGGTCGTCGGCGCGGCCCGCGAGGAGGACGCCGTCGAGGTCGGCCGGTCCATCGCCCGGAACAACCTGCTCAAGTGCGCGCTGCACGGCGAGGACCCCAACTGGGGGCGGGTGCTGTCCGCGATCGGCACCACCGCGGCCGAATTCGATCCGGACCGCCTGGACGTGACGATCAACGGCGTGCGGGTGTGCCGCAGCGGCGCGGCGGACGAGCCGCGGGACAAGGTCGACCTGTCGGGCCGCCGGATCACGGTCACGGCCGATCTGCGCACCGGAGACGCGTCGGCGGTCATCTGGACCAACGACCTCACCGCCGAGTACGTCCACGAGAACAGCGCCTACAGCTCATGAGCGGAGTGAACACCCCGATGCGCGGTACCCCCGGCCGACATGTGGCGACAGACGAGGCCCCCGGCAGCGGCCTGCCCTGGCCCTGCGAACTTCAGGGCAGGATCGTCGTCGTCAAGTTCGGCGGCAACGCGATGGTCGACGAAGCCCTCAAGCGCTCGTTCGCGCAGGACATCGTGGAGCTGCGGCACGCGGGCCTGCGGCCGGTCGTGGTGCACGGCGGCGGACCGCAGATCAGCGCGATGCTGGACCGCCTCGACCTGGAGGTCCGCTTCGAGGCCGGGCTGCGGGTGACCACCCCGGAGACCCTGAACGTGGTCCGGATGGTGCTGACGGGGCAGGTCCAGCGTGAGCTGGTCGGCGCGATCAACGCCCACGGGCCCTTCGCCGTGGGCCTGTCCGGCGAGGACGCGCACACCATGACCGCGGTGCGCCGCCCGGCCCTCGTGGGCGGGCGGGCCGTCGACATCGGTCAGGTGGGCGAGGTCGTGGCGGTCGACGCCGGCACGGTGCGGGCGCTGCTCGACCAGGGCCGCATCCCGGTCGTCTCGCCCATCGCGCGCGGCGAGGACGGGCAGGTCTACAACGTCAACGCCGATCTCGCGGCCTCCGCGCTGGCCGTCGCCCTCGGCGCGGAACGGCTCGTGATGCTCACGGATGTCGAGGGGCTGTACGCGGACTGGCCGCACAACCCCCGGCTGATCGAGAACCTGACGGCCACCGAGCTGGACGAACTGCTCCCGGAGCTGGCCAGCGGGATGCTCCCGAAGATGGAGGGCTGCCTGCGGGCCGTACGGTCCGGCGTCGGCCGGGCCCATGTCCTGGACGGCCGCCGCCCGCACGCCGTACTGCACGGAGTCCTCACGGCGCAGAACCCGGGGACCACGGTCCTCCCGGACACCCCGCGCCCGCGCGACGGCGAGGGGGCGGGCGCGCAGGAGACGCACGCAGCGGAGGTAGGGGTATGAGCTCCGGCACGGCGCCGCTCACCGACCGCTGGAGCGCGGTCATGATGGACACCTACGGCACTCCCCCGCTGGCGCTGGTCCGCGGCGAGGGCAGCCGGGTCTGGGACGAAGCGGGGCGCTCATACACGGACTTCACCGGCGGGATCGCGGTCAACACCCTGGGCCATGCGCATCCGGCGGTCGTGGCCGCGGTCGGCGCGCAGATCGCCCGGCTCGGGCATGTGTCGAACCTCTTCGTCTCCGAACCGGCCGTCGCACTGGGGGAAGCGCTGCTCGGCCTGCTGGGCCGGCCGGGGAGGGTCTTTTTCGCCAACTCCGGTGCGGAGGCGGCCGAGGCGGCGTTCAAGATCGCCCGCCGGACGGGACGGCCGCACATCGTCGCCGCCGAAGGCGGCTTCCACGGGCGCACGATGGGGGCGCTGTCCCTGACCGGTCAGCCGGCCAAACGCGATCCCTTCCTGCCGCTCTTCGGGAACGTGACCCATGTGCCGTACGGGGATGCGGCCGCGCTGCGCGCGGCGGTCACGGCCGAGACCGCCGCGGTCGTCCTGGAACCGGTCCAGGGCGAGGCGGGCGTCATCGTGCCGCCCGAGGGATATCTGCTCGCCGCGCGCGAGATCACGCGCGCCAAGGGAAGCCTGCTCGTCCTGGACGAGGTCCAGACCGGCATCGGCCGGACCGGGTACTGGTTCGCACATCAGGCGGAAGCCGGCGTGTATCCGGACGTCGTGACGCTGGCCAAGGGCCTGGGCGGCGGGCTGCCGATCGGCGCCACGGTGGCGTTCGGCCCGGCCGCCGCCCTGCTCGACTCCGGGCTGCACGGCTCCACGTTCGGCGGCAATCCCGTGGCGTGCGCGGCGGGACTCGCCGTACTGGAGACCATCGAGACCGAGGGGCTGCTTGCACACGCCACGCGCATGGGACAGCTGCTGAGACGTGGTGTCGAGCAGCTGAGGCACCCTTTGGTGCGGGAAGTCCGGGGTGCCGGGCTGCTGTTGGGTGTCGCGCTCACCGAACCGGTCGCGGCGCGGGTGCAGCAGGCCGCTCAGGACGCCGGGTTCCTCGTGAACGCGGTCGGGGCCACGACCGTACGGCTGGCTCCGGCGCTGACGGTCGGTGAGGGGCAGGTCCGGGAACTGGTGGCGGCGCTGCCGGAGATTCTCGGCACCTGACGTTGGTGACACCGTGGGCAAGGGGGCGGGTTCCCGGACCGACTCGGTTCGGGAACCCGCCCTCCCTTGTGCCGTCGGGCCCTTACCCCGTCGCGCCCCTTGTACTGGCGCGGGCGCGGGGTCCCGCTGTCAGACGGCTCGGGCGAGAACCCGCGCGCCCCGCCGGGGGTCGAGGTTCCGCGCCCAGGAGGCGGGCGCCAGGCTCGGACGGGTCGGCTCGAAGCCGTACCGGAGGAACAGGCGCCCGCTGCCGGTGGTCGCCGTGAACAGGGCCGTCAGCGACTGCGCCCGGGACCTTGCCAAGGCTGCCTCCAGCAGCCGTGCTCCCAGACCGCTGCCCTGCCGGTGCGGGGCGACGCAGAAGTTGTAGAGGACTCCGGAGCGCCCCGACTCCCCTGCGCCCTCGCCGTGGGTGCGCAGCGCGAGGCAGGCGTCGAGGCTGCCGTCGGGGGCATCGACGACGAGGAAGTCCGCCGCGCGGGCGGCGTATACGTGGAGCGGCCGTTCGCGCAGCGCCCCTGAGCGGACGAACGGCGCGGAGAGCCCGGCGAGAGCGTCGGCGTCCCGGGCCCCGGCGGGGCGCGGGGAAAGCGGGAACCGGCCGGACGGGCGCGGTGCGCGAGGGGCGGCAGACAGATGCGTGACAGCGAGAGGTGCGACGGGGCGCGGCGGGGCGGTGATCAAGGCGTTCCTTCCTCGGTTCCACCATGCAAGGGGAGGAAATGCTCGGCCCGATCGCCGTGTGACCCCGGTGAAACATGACAACTAAGGTTAGCCTTACCTCGCCTGATTTGCCATCGGGGCTGCGTGCCACCAGAGCCGGGGCCGGGAGGAGTCGGGCGTCTGCCACAGGTGGGCCCACGCGACCAGGCCGTCGTTGCGCGACTTCACTGCCGCGTCTCCTCCAACGCGTCGCGGCCGTCCACGAACGTCGTCACGACCTCGATGCCCCCGATCCGGGAGGGCTCGACGCGCCGCGGGTCGTCCCCGAGGACCACGAGGTCGGCCCGTTTGCCCGGGGTGAGGCTGCCCGCGCTGTCCTCCCAGCGGCAGGCGTACGCGCCGGCGACGGTGTAGGCGCGCAGGGCCTCGTCGACGGTGAGGGCCTCCTCGGGGCCGATCAACTGCCCGGAGACGGAGGCGCGTTCGACCATGAACTGGATCGCGCGGAGCGGGGAGCCGTCGGCGACCGGCCGGTCGGAGCTGCCGACGACGGTGACACCGTGTTCGAGGAAGCCGCGGCCCCGGTACATCCACGGGGCCCGCCGCTCCCCCATGACGTTCGCGTAGTCGTCGCCGAAGCAGCGCAGGAAGTTGGGCTGGACCACGGCACTGACCCCGAGTGCGGCGAACCGCGGCAGCTGGTCGGGCCTGATCAGCCCGGCGTGCTCGACGCGGTGCCGGGCGTCGGGACGCGGGCGCAGTTTCTGTGCCTTCTCGAAGGCGTCGAGCGCGAGGTCCGCGGCCCGGTCGCCGATGGCGTGGACGGCGAGCTGCCAGCCGGCGAGGTGGCCATCCACGATGAGGTCGGTGAGGTGCTCGGGATCGTCCTGGAGCTGCCCGGTGCCGGTCATGCCCTCGTACGGTTCGGTGAGCGCGGCCGTCCGGGCCATCATGCCGCCGTCCGTGTAGATCTTGAGCGCGCCGACGGACAGCCAGTCGTCGCCGAATCCGGTCCGCAGGCCGAGGTCGAGTCCGCGCGGGATGCCGTCGTGCTCATGTGCGCCCTGCGGCCGCAGTGTGTCGCCGCCGGGCATCAGCTGGACCCGCAGCGGCAGCCGGCCCTGGCCCCGCAGCAGTTGGTAGGCGCCGAGCTCGACGGGGCTGTGGCCCAGCAGTCCGCCTCCGATGCCCGCTTCGGCGACGGCCGTGACGCCCTCGGCGAGACAGACCCGTCCGGCGTGCTCGATCGCGTCGGCCAGCTCGCTCTGCGCGTAGGGCAGCCGCAACCGCCGTACGGCGCCCATGGCGCTCTCGACGAGGAGCCCGTCCTCATGGGGGACATCACCGGGAAGCAGGTCGAGGACCGCGGTGTTGACCACGCAGGCGTGGCCGGAGGTGTGCATGAGGAACACCCGCCGGTCGTGGGCGACCCGGTCGAGTTCGGCGGCGGTCAGATGCCGGCCGAGCGCCCGCTGGTCGTAGCCGCCGACGAACACCCAGCTGCCGGCGCCGTCTTGGCGGGTGGCAGCCTCCGCCACGACGGCGAGTGCTTCTTCGACACCGGTGACACCGGCCAGACTCGGGGACTTCGCCTTCAGGCCGGTCCATGCGAGGTGGACGTGGCTGTCGATGAAGCCCGGCAGCACGGTCGCGCCCCGCAGGTCGACCACGCGTCGCGCGGGCAGCGAGGCGACGGCCCGGTCCAGGCCGACGATCCTGCCCTGCCAGATGCCGAGCTCGTGGGCGACGGGGTGGTCCGGGTCCATGGTGACGAAGGTGGCGTTCGTCAGCCTGGTCGAGAGCATCATGTGCGTCCGTCCTAGGGGGTGTCGGCCATCACGGTGTCGGCGGGCGATGTGTCGCGTGCGCCGGCGTCCGTGCTGTTCGCGCCGTCTCGCGTGGCGCGTCGGACGGCGTCCGCGACAGTCTGCTCGGGTGTGTGCTGCCGGGGTGCGGCGGGCACCATCAGCGGGGTGCCGGTCTCTGGGTCGTCGATGATCCGGCAGGGCAGCCCGAACACGTCCTCGACGAGTTCGGAGGTCATGATCTCGGCGGGGGCGCCCTCGGCCGCCACCTTGCCGCCGGACCGCAGCACGATGAGGTGGGTGGCGTAGCGGCAGGCCTGGTTGAGGTCGTGCAGGACCGCCACGACCGTGTGCCGCTTGCGCGCGTGCAGTTCGGCGCACAGGTCGAGCACCTCCACCTGGTGGGCGATGTCCAGGTAGGTGGTGGGCTCGTCCAGGAGCAGGATGTCGGTCTGCTGGGCGAGGACCATGGCGAGCCATACGCGCTGGCGCTGGCCGCCGGAGAGGTCGTCCACGGGCCGTTCGGCGAGTTCGAGTACTCCGGTCTGCCGCATGGCCTCGACCACCGCCTCCTCGTCGTCGGCCGACCACTGCCTGAGGAGCCGCTGGTGGGGATAGCGGCCGCGGGCCACAAGGTCGCCGACGGTGATTCCGCCGGGCGCGTTGGAGGACTGCGGGAGCAGCCCGAGGCGGCGGGCGACCTCGCGGGAGCGGTACGAGGAGATGGCCTGCCCGTCGAGGTAGACCTGTCCGGCCTTGGGTTTGAGCATCCGGGCCAGGGCTTTGAGCAGGGTGGACTTGCCACAGGCGTTCGGCCCGAGGATCACGGTGAACGAGTCGTCGGGTATGTCCACGCCGAGGGCGGTGGCCACGGTCCGCTGGTCGTAGGCGAGCGTCAGGTCCTCGGCGCGCAGCCGGGATGGCGAGGTGTGGGATCCAGTCATGCGCGGCTCTTTCGCGACTCGGTGATCAGCAGCCAGATGAGGTACAGCCCGCCGATGGTCCCGGTCGCCGTGCCCACGGGCAGCAGCGTGGGCGCGAAGAGGCGCTGCACGAGGAGATCGCTCAGGGCGAGCAGCAGGGCGCCCATGAGGGCGGCGGGCAGCAGCGCGGGGCCGGACGTGCGGGTCAGCCGCCGGGCCAGTTGCGGTGCGGCCAGGGCGATGAACCAGATGGGTCCGGTCACCGCCGTGGCGAACGCGGCCAGCGCCACGCTGACGACGAGCAGGGCCAGCCGGGTGCGGGTGACGTGGAGGCCGAGGGCGGTCGCGATGCCGTCGCCCATCTCCACCATGGACAGGCGACGGGCGAGGAAGAAGGCGAGCGGCAGCAGGACGAGCACGGCGAGGCCGATGGCGTTCGCGTGGATCCAGCCCCGGTTGCCCAGGCTGCCGAGCAGCCATGCCTGCGCCTCCAGGGCCTCCTGCCAGCTGGCGCGGGTCATGAGGTAGGAGTTGACGGCGAGCAGCAGGGCGCTGACCCCGATGCCGACGACGATGAGCCGGAAGCCCTGCAGGCCACGGCCGAGCAGCAGCAGGGAGACGGCCGCCGCGGTGGCGAGACCGCCGGCCAGCGCGCCGAGCGCGATCTGGACCATGCTCCCGTGCGCCACCACGATCACCAGGAGGGCTCCGGTGGCGGCGCCGTTGGTGAATCCGATGAAGTCCGGGCTGCCCAGGGCGTTGCCGGTGAGGCTCTGCAGGATCGCGCCGCTGACCGCGAGGGCCGCGCCGACCCAGACGGCGGTCAGCAGCCGGGGCAGCCGCACCTCGTTGACGATGAAGTCGGCTCCCCCCGAGCCGCTGCCGGCGAGCGCCTCGAGCACCTCGCCGACGGGGACTTCGAAGTCGCCGGTGGTCAGGATGATGCCCGCGACCGCCGTGAGCGCACAGAGGAGCAGGGCCGTCACGACCAGGCTCCGGCCCTGGAAACGCAGAGACCATCCGCCACGGCGGGTGCGCACCACGGTCCCGGTGACGACCCGGGGGATGACAGGGCGCGGCTCGGCGGCGGGGACCGCTTCCTCGGGTCCGGCGCTCACAGCATGACCAGCTTTCGGCGGCGGCACAGCGCGATGAACAGGGGGGCTCCGAGAAAGGCGGTGACGATGCCGACCTGGAGCTCGCCCGGGGCTCCGATGATCCGTCCGACGACATCGGCGCCGATCAGCAGGGCGGGGGCGAGGACCGTCGAGTAGGCAAGCGCCCACCGCTGGTCGGAGCCCACCAGGAACCGGGCGATGTGCGGTACGACCAGTCCCACGAACCCGATCGGCCCGACGGCCGCGGTCGCCGCGCCGCACAGCACCGTGACGGCGAGCGCGCCCAGCACCCGGGTGCGGCCGATGTTCACGCCCAGGGCACGGCCCATCTGGTCGCCCAGGGCGAGGGCGTTGAGCGAGGGGGCGAGGGCCAGCACGAGGATCAGGCCCGTCACGACGAACGGCAGGATGACGAGGACGATGTCGGTGCCGCGGCCCGCCAGGGAGCCGACCGTCCAGAACCGGAACTGGTCGAAGGCGCGCGGATTCAGCAGCAGCACAGCGGAGTTGAAGGCGAAGAGCACCGCGGTCACCGCCGCCCCGGCAATGACGAGCCGGTCGGGTGTGGCGAGTTTCCGCCCGGAGGAGCCCAGGAGATAGACGAGCACGGTGGCCGCCGCCGCACCGGCGAAGGCGAACCACAGGTAGCCCCGGGCCGTGGCCACGCCGAAGAACCCGATGGCGATGACCACTCCGGTGGACGCGCCGAGGTTCACCCCGAGCAGTCCGGGGTCGGCGAGCGGGTTCCGGGTCAACGACTGCATCAGCGATCCGGACAGGCCGAGGGCGATGCCGACCAGAAGTGCCAGCAGGGTCCGGGGGATGCGGTAGTCGTGGATGATGACGGAGGCGTCCGATCCGTCAGGGCTCCACAGGAGGCTCCAGGTGGAGGAGAAGGGGATGCCCCTGGTGCCCGTCCAGACGCTCAGCAGCCCGACGACCATCAGCACCGCGAGTGCGAGAAGGAGCCCTAGCCCCCTAAGAGCCGCGACGGACCGGCGTGCCGGTGGGCCGGCCTGCGCGGCGGCGCTCTTGTCGGGTGTCGCCTGGGCTTGGACCGGCAACGACAACTCCCTCTGGTGGCAGCCCTCTTGGCGAGGTGGAACGCAGCGAACGGCATCCACGACTTAGGTAAGGCTAACCGGGCCTCATCGCGGGGTCAACGCCCACACCCCACTACGGAAGCGGGTGCGCACGAAGGGCGCCACCCGGCGAACAGGAGTCGACATCAACTTAAGCTAGCCTTACCTAAACAATCAACCGGTTTCGGAGGTGCCGCATGGCCGTGGGGGGACCGAAAAGGGAGGGGCCGACCGGGGCCCGCGTCCTGCGGGAGACGATCAGGGGACAGCGCCGACGCGTCCTCACGGCCTCGCTCCTGGGCGTCGCACACCAGGGCTGCGAGGCCCTCGTCCCGGTCGTCATCGGCGTGATCATCGACGACGCGGTGGCCACGGGTTCCGCGGGGTCGCTGCTGCGCTGGCTGCTGGTCCTGGCCGTCCTGTTCCTCGTGCTGTCCACGTCCTACCGCACCGCCGCCCGGATCACCGACGGCGCCGGCGAACACGCCGCGCACGCCCTGCGCCTGAAGCTCGGCGCCCGGGTCCTCGACCCGCGCGGCGGCGCCGACGCGGGCCGGCTGCCCGGCGCGCTGACGGCCGTCGCCACCGGCGATGCCACCCGGGTCGGGGCCGTCGCCGCCGCGGTTCCGTACGCGTTGTCCGCCCTGGCCGGGCTGGCCCTCAGCGCGGTGCTGCTGCTGCGTGTCTCCGTTCCGCTGGGCCTGCTCGTCCTCCTCGGCGTACCCCCGTTGCTGTGGCTCGGCCGGTTGATCAGCCGCCCACTTGAGGCGCGCAGCGAGGTCGAGCAGGAGCGCGCGGCGCATGCCTCGGGCGTCGCCGCCGACCTGGTCGCCGGGCTGCGGGTCCTGAAGGGCATCGGGGCGGAGACGGCCGCCGTCTCCCGCTACCGGAGCACCAGTCGTGAGTCCCTGGCCGCCGCGCTGCGGGCGGCCCGCAGCCGGGCCTGGCACGACGGTGCGATCCTCGCCCTCACCGGCCTGTTCATCGCGGCCATCGCCCTGTTCGGCGCGCACCTGGCCATGCGCGGCGACATCACCGTGGGCGAACTGGTGGCGGCCGTCGGGCTCGCCCAGTTCCTGCTCGGCCCCTTCCAGCTGCTCACCTACGTCAACGGGGAACTCGCCCTGGGCCGTGCCTCCGCCGAGCGGATCGCCGAAGTACTGGCCTCGCCGCCCGCCGTGGCCGGTGGGCGGGCACCGCTCCCCCACCCGCTCGCCGGACGGATCCGGTTGCGCGGGCTCACGCACGGATCGCTGCGCGGGGTCGACCTCGACATCGCCGCGGGCTGCGTCCTCGGCGTCGTCGCGAAGGAGCCGGCGGCCGCGCACGATCTGCTGCTGTGCCTCGGCCGGGAACTCGACCCCGGCGAAGGCTCCGTGGAGCTCGACGGGACCGCGCTCACCGAGCTGGATCCCGTAAGCGCCCGCCGGGCCGTCCTCGTCGCCCACCACGACGCCGACCTGTTCGAGAGCAGCCTGCTCGACAACGTACGGGCCGAAACCGGCGCGACCGAACCCGAACTCGCCCCGGCGCTGGCCGCGGCCGCCGCCGACGATGTCGCCCGTGCCCTGCCGCAGGGCACGGCCACCGTGCTCAGCGAGCGCGGCCGCTCGTTGTCCGGCGGCCAGCGCCAGCGGGTGGCCCTGGCCCGCGCCCTGGCGGCCGACCCCCCGGTGCTCGTCGTCCACGATCCGACGACGGCGGTCGACACCGTCACCGAGTCACGTATCGCCGGCCGGCTGCGGGACCTCCGGGACGGCCGTACGACGATCCTGGTCACCACCAGCCCCGCGCTGCTCGCCGCCACGGACCGCGTGGTGCTGCTCGAGGACGGCGCCGTGGCCGCGGACGGCGAGCACGGCGAACTCGTCGCCACCCACGCGACCTACCGATCGGTGGTGTTGGCATGACGGACCGCAGGACACCCGGTCCCGAGGACGATCCCGGCGCGAACGGCGAAGGACAGAACGAAGGACAGGACAGGGGACAGGACATGAGCGCGACCACCGCGGAGGACAGCGTGCCCGTGGACACCTCCGCCGACCGCTCGCTGCTGCCCACCGCGACCGGCGCCCGGACCTTCGCCACCGTGCGCGGGCTGCTGCGGCAGCACCGGGGCCTGACCGCCGTGGCGGTCACCGTGCTGGTCCTCGGCACCGGCGTCGGTCTGCTCACCGCCCCGCTGCTCGGCCGCATCGTCGACCTCGTCGTGGCGCGCAGCGGAGCTGGGGCACTGACCGTCCCCATGCTGCTGCTCCTCGCGGTCGCCCTGGGCCGGGGTGTGGCGACCGCGATCGGCGCCTCCCTCGTCGCCCGGCTCGGCGAGACCGTCCTCACGGACCTGCGCGAGCGGTTCGTCGGGCGCGCCCTTCGCCTGCCGCTCGACCGGGTCGAGCGGGCCGGATCGGGCGATCTGACCTCCCGGGTGACCGCGGACGTCACGCTCATCGCCAAGGCCGTGCGCCAGGCCCTGCCCGAGTTCGCCGCGGCGCTGCTCACCATCGCCCTCACGCTGGTCGGACTCGCCGTCCTCGACTGGCGCTTCCTGCTCGCCGTGCTCCTTGCCGTGCCGGTGCACTACCTGACGGTCCGCTGGTACATCCCGCGCGCCGCGACCGTGTACGCCGGACACCGGGTGGCGGGCGGCGCCCTGCAGCACCAGCTCCTCGACAGCATCGGCGGCGTACGCACCGTACGGGCGTTCCGGCTGACCACCGGTCACGAGCAGGCGCTGGAGCAGCGCTCGAAGGCGGCCGTGTCGCTGGCGCTGCAGGGCATCCGTCTCGTGTCGGGGTTCTTCTCCCGCCTCAATGCCGGGGAGTTCGTCGGGCTGACCGCGGTCCTTGCGACGGGATTCCTCCTCGTCGAGAACGGCTCGGTCAGCATCGGCACGGCGACGGCGGCCGCCCTGTACTTCCACAGCCTGTTCAATCCGATCAACGCCGCTCTGTTCCTCATCGACGACGCCCAGTCGGCGGGGGCGAGCCTCGCCCGCCTGGTCGGCGTCTCGGATCTGCCGGCCGAACCCGAACGCGAGGGCACGGCCACGCCGGTGGACGGCTCGGTGAAGATCTCCGCGCTCAGCCACGCGTACGTCGACGGCCACCCGGTCCTCGACGGCATCGACCTGGAGATCCGGGCCGGTGAGCGGGTGGCGCTGGTGGGAGCGAGCGGCGCGGGCAAGACGACCCTGGCGAAGCTGGTCGCGGGTGTGCACGAACCGACGGGTGGTGCGATCGTCCTCGGCGGGGTCGACACCCGCGAGCTGGGCCCCGCCGGAGTGCGGCGTGCGGTGACGCTCATCAGCCAGGAGGTCCATGTGTTCGCCGGGCCGCTGGCCGAGGACCTGCGGCTGGCCCGGCCCGGGGCCACGGACGAGGAGCTGCGCGCGGCGCTCGCCCGGGTGGAGGCGCTGGACTGGGTCGAGGGCCTTCCCGAGTCACTGGCGACCGTGGTGGGCGAGGGCGGCCACCGCCTGACGGTCACCCAGACCCAGCACCTGGCCCTGGCGCGCCTCGTCCTCAAGGACCCGCCGATGGCGATTCTCGACGAGGCCACCGCCGATGCCGGCAGCGCCGGTGCCCGCGTCCTGGAACAGGCCGCCGCGCGCGCTCTTCAGGGGCGTACCGGCCTGATGGTGGCCCATCGTCTCCCTCAGGCCGCCTCGGCGGACCGGGTCGTGGTCCTGGACCGGGGCCGCGTCGTGGAGACCGGCACACACGGGGAACTCGTCGCTGCCGACGGCCACTACGCCACGCTCTGGGCGGCCTGGTCCGACAGCCGGCCCGAGCCCGCGGGGGTTCCGGTCCAGCGCGAAGCGGTGGAGGACCCGGTCCAGTAGTGCCTGTGTGGTCTTCGACGACACCGGGTTCCTGAAAGACGGGGCCGCGCCGGCGTGTGTGCAGCGGCAGTACACCGGCGCCGCGGGCATGGTCGCCCACTGCCGGGTGGGAATCTCCCTGCACCTGGCGTCCGACCATGCCTCGGCGGCGGTCGACTGGCGACTGTTCCTGCCCGGGACCTGGGATCCCGCCTCGCCGAAGCCCGACCCGGTCAAGGTCGCCCGCCGCACCGCCTGCCGGATCCCGCCGGACGTCGAGCACGTGGAGAAGTGGCAGCGCCGCAGGATCCTGCGCGGTGGCAGGCGCGTTCGATGCCGCCGGTGAGCACGTTGGTGAGTCCGAGGCCGGTCAGGGCGAAGCCGGCAGGAGTGCGGCCTCCTTCGGCGGGCAGGAACCCGGCGCACAGGGCGACTCGCGCTTGCGATGGCAGAGCTGCGTGCGGCCTGTGTACGGCCGCCGCACACCTCGGTGAGCGGAAAGCGGGCCCTCCGCCGGAGCAGGGAGGCACCGCTCGGGTGCCTTGGCCGTGCGTGGCGAGCCACCGCGTTACACGCTGGTAGTCAGGCGTCGAATCCGGGATCTTGAGGAGTGAGCATGCCGACAGGATGGGATCCACTTCCTGCGATGGGGCCCGCACACGAGACTGAATGGCTGCCCGTTCTCGATGTCGCCGTCCCCGGACGGCAGCGTCGCTGGACCGTACTGCTGCGCTGGCTGCTGCTTGTCCCACAGTTCATCGTGGTGGGGCTGCTGTCCGTGGCGGCGTTCTTCGTCACCGTGGCCGGCTGGTTCGCGGCGCTGGTTCTGGGGCGGCTGCCGGGGTCGATCTTCTCGTTCCTGGCCTCGGTCCTCGCCTACCGGACCCGGGTCGGCGCGAGCGCCATGCTGCTTGTCGACCGATACCCGCCCTTCGCGTTCTCCGCCCCGGACTACCCCGTGCAGATCGAGGTGCGTCCCACAGAGCTGAACCGTGCCGCCGTGCTGTTCCGGCTGGTCCTGATGATTCCGGCAGCCATCGTCGTCGGTCTTCTCCAATCCGGCTGGGCCGCACTGAGCTGGATCTTCTGGATCATCGCGATCGTCCTGGGCCGCCTCCCCACTCCTGTGTTCGCCGCCGCCGCGGCCGTCGCCCGCTACCAGTTGCGCACCGCCGCCTACGCCTCCCTGCTCACGCCCGCATACCCCAAGCGGCTCTTCGGCGATGCCCCGGCCCCTCCGCAGGAGACGTACTCCGCGACCCGCCCCCTCCTCCTCGAGACGGGCGCCAAGGTTCTCCTCGTCCTCTTCCTGATCCTCGGCCTGGGCGGGCAGGCCGCGCAGAACACTCTGGTCACCTACGATCGCGATGAGCCGACCGGCTCCGGCTCGCCCTGACGGGCCGTGGGTGACATCGGCCGAGCAGAGCGGCTGATGCCCCCGACCCCATGCCGACGGCTGCCAAGTCCGGTCTTCCTTCGGGCCGCGGCACCGGCCGTACGATGCTGAGGCCCGGCCTGGCTTGGGCAATCGTCCTGCAGCCCATGGGACAGGCGTGGGTTGCCGCAGATCAGGTGCCTGTCGAGATGGTCGGGGACCTCCTTGTCCAGCATGGCTGCGTTCCGGCCAGTCGGGCGCGAACCCCTCCGGCCCGCCACTCGCCCGGGCGGGGCTCCCCGCCCCCCCACACACGTACAACCGCCCACAGCGCCGCCGCCCACGGGAACTGTCCCCGTGGGCGGCGGCGCTGTGGGCGGCGGCGGGCCGTCTCAGCCCTGTTGAGCCACCAGGCTCGCGGGGCGCAGGTCGGTCCAGTGGGACTCGACGTACGCGAGGCAGGCCTCGCGGGTGTCCTCGCCGAAGGCGGTGCGCCAGCCGGCCGGAACCTCCGCGAAGGACGGCCACAGCGAGTGCTGGTTCTCCTCGTTGACCAGGACCAGGAAACGGCCCTGCGGGTCCTCGAACGGGTTGGTGCTCATGATGCGTCGTCACTCCTCGTGGACGTTACGGTGAACAGCTCCGAGAGCGGCTGTCCGGGGTCGGCCGCGGCGGTCCGCAGCAGGGTCTGGAGTTCTTCGGTGAGCCGGCGGGCCTTCGCGGGGCCGAACAGCCGGTTCGCGTAGATGAGTTCGCAGTGCACGGGGCCGTCGCCCCGGGGCTCGTAGAAGCTCAGGGTCAGCTCGGCCCGGTCGGTGCCGGTGGGAACGGCGTGGAAGGAGCCCATGCCGCCCTCCAGTCCGTCGAGGTCCGCCTGTTCGTGGTGGATCACCATGACCTGCGGGCCCTCGGGCGGCAGTCCGGTCTCCCGGACGACCGCGTCGAAGGGCACGTCCTGCCGGTCGAGTGCGCCGAGCGTGGTCTCGCGCACCCGGGTCAGCAGTTCGGCGAAGTCCGGGTCGCCCGCCGTGTCCGTACGCAGGACGACGGTGTTGAGGAAGCAGCCGACCAGGTCGGCCAGCTGGTCGTCACCACGCCCGGCGACCATGGTGGCGATGGGCAGGTCGGTGCCCGCGCCGTGGGCGGTGAGCAGGGCCGCGAGCGCGGAGTGCAGCACCATGAACATGCTGGTGCCGGTGGTCCGGGCCAGTTCGTCCACGGCCGCGTGCAGCGGCTCGTCCAGGACGAAGCCCACGTAGTCCCCGCCCTCGGCGTCCGGGCGCGGGCCGTCGGCCGGGAGTTCCAGGCGCCGCGGGACGTCCCCGAGCGTCTGTCGCCAGTAGGCGAGCTGTCGGCCGCCGATGCTGTCCGGGTCGGTCAGGTCGCCGAGGACCTCGTGTGCCCAGCGCGTGTAGTCCGCGTAGGTCACGGGCAGCGGCTCCCAGTCGGGTGCCCGCCCCGCCGTGCGGCTCGCGTAGGCGTCGGTCAGGTCGCGGAACAGCGGGACGACCGACCACTCGTCCACCGCCAGGTAGTGCAGGGTCAGCAGGACGGCCTGACGGCCCTGGGGGTCCGTCAGGAGATGGGCCCGCAGCGGTGCCTCCTGGCCCAGGTCCGGGGTCCCGGCGGCGAGTTCCGCGAGCCGGGCGTCGAGGTCGGCGCACTGTTCGGACACGAGTGCCGGGGCCTGGACGGGCCGGTGCAGGAGCCTGCCGTCGTCCTCGGCGAACGCGGTCCGCAGCGGCTCGTGCCGCGCGACGACATCCGCGAGGGCCGCGGCGAGCGCGCCGGAGTCCAGACCGCCCGGCGCACGGAGCGCCAGCGCGTGGTCGAAGCCGGGTGCGCGCCGATGCGACTGCCACTGCCAGCGCTGTACGGGGGCGGCGGACGGCGGGGCGTCGGCGGCGCCGTCGGCATCCGTGCCGTCGGCATCCGTGGCGGGGCGCAGGGCCGGTCGGGCCGCCGCGGCGCCCTCCAGCTTGGCCGCCAGACCTGCGACGGTCAGGGCGTCGAAGACGTCCCGGATGCTCAGTTCCGCCCCGAACTCGGCACGGATGCGGCCGAGGAGCCGCATCGAGGCCATCGAGTGGCCGCCGAGGGCGAAGAAGTTGTCGTGCACGCCGACGCTGTCGAGCCTCAGGATCTCGCAGAACAGCTCGGCGAGGCGGGCCTGTGTGGCGTTGGCCGGGCGGGCGCCGCCGGTCATCGCCGACCAGTCCGGCACGGGCAGCGCCTTGCGGTCGAGCTTGCCGTTGGGTGTCAGCGGCAGCGGGCCGTCGAGTGCCACGACGAGCGCCGGAACCATGTACTCGGGCAGCAGCCCGGCCACATGGGCGCGCAGTTCCTGCGGGTCGAGCTCGCCGGCCTCCGGGACCGCGTAGCCGACCAGGCGCACGATGTCGCCGTCCCGGTCGGGCAGTACGGCCGACTGCGCCACCGACGGGTGCGAGGCGAGCGCCGCCTCGATCTCGCCGAGCTCGATCCGGAAGCCGCGCACCTTCACCTGGGTGTCGACGCGGCCGAGGAAGTCGAGGTTGCCGTCGGCGCCCCAGCGGGCACGGTCGCCAGTACGGTACATCCGGCTGCCGGGCGGACCGAACGGGTCGGCGAGGAACCGCTCCGAGGTCAGTCCGGCCTTGCCTAGGTAGCCGCGGGCCAGGCCGCGTCCGGCGACGTACAGCTCCCCCACGACGCCGGGCGGGACGGGCCTGAGGTGGTCGTCGAGCACGTAGCAGCGGGTGTTCGGGTCGGGCCGGCCGATGGGGGTCCGGCCGGACGGGCGGCCGCCGTGCTCGCGGGCGGGCCACAGCGTGGAGTTGACCGTCGCCTCGGTGAGTCCGTAGGCGCAGATCAGGTGGGCCGTGGCACCGAACCGCTCGAACAGGTCCGGCGGCACCGTCTCCGTGCCGACGAGTACGGTCGAGCCCTCCGGCAGTTCGCAGCCCGCGGGAAGGGCCGACACCAGCGACGGCGGCAGGATCATGTGGCTGATCCGCTGGTCCGCGAGGAAGTCGGTGAGCGCGGGGCCCGCGACGCGGGCCTCGTCCGTGATGAGGACGAGCCGCCCGCCGTGGCACAGTGCCATCGACACCTCGAAGACGAAGACGTCGAAGCCGATCGAGGCGAACTGCAGCACCCTGCTGTCGGCTTCCAGACCCATGCGGTCGACGGCGGTGGCGACCAGGCTGGAGATGCCCTCGTGCGGGACGACGACGCCCTTGGGACGGCCGGTCGAACCGGAGGTGTAGATCACGTACGCGGCCTGGTCGAGGCCGACGGGCCCGCCGTCCACCGGGGTGTGCGGGAGGCCGTCGAGCTCGGTGGCGGTCTGCGGCGCGTCGAGCAGCAGGACGGGCACGCCCGCCACCTGAGGCAGCTTGCCCGCGACCGGCTCGGTGCCGACCACGAGCGCCGCCCGGGAGTCCTCGATCATGTACGCGAGCCGGTCGGCCGGGTGGGCCAGGTCGAGCGGCAGGAACGCCGCACCCAGCTTGAGCGCCGCGAGCACCGTGGCGACCATGTCGGCCGAGCGGGGCACGGCCACGCCGACCACGCTCTCCGGACCGACACCGCGGGAGGCCAGGAGCCGGGCGATCCGGTTGGAGCGCTCGTCAAGCTGCGCGTACGTCACCGAACGGGCGTGGTCCACCACGGCGACCGCCTCCGGCCGCTCGGCCAGCCGCTGCGCGAACAGGGCCGGCAGGGTCTCCTCGGACACCTCACGGGGCAGGCCGTTGAAGTCCTCCAGGACCAGGTGGCGCTCGTCCGGGGTGAGGATCTCCGCCTGCGACAGGGGCCGGTCCGGGGCGGCGGCCAGGGCTGCGACCAGGGTGCGCAGCCGCTCACCGAGCCGCTCGGCGGTCTCCTGGTCGAAGAGCTCGGTGGCGAACTCCAGGCGGCAGACCAGGGATCCGGCGCCGCCGTCGGTGTCCGTGTGCCCCGGATCCGTGTGCCCCGGATCCGTGTGCCCCGGATCCGTGCGCTCCGTGAAGCTGAACACCAGATCGAACTTGGCCGAGCGGATGCGGAAGGGTACGTGGTCCACTTCGAGCCCGGCCAGTTCCAGCTCGTCGCCGGTGCGCGCGTGGTAGCCGACCATCACCTGGAACAGCGGGTTCCGTGACAGCGAACGGGTCGGGTTGAGCCGCTCCACGACCGATTCGAAGGGCACGTCGGCGTGCGAGAACGCGGCCAGATCGGTCTCGCGGACCCGGGCGAGCAGTTCGGTGAAGCTCGGGTCGCCGCTGAGGTCCGTACGGAGCACCAGGGTGTTGACGAAGAAGCCGACCAGATCGTCCAGCGCCTCGTCGGCGCGCCCGGCGATCGGCGAGCCGAGCGGGATGTCCGTACCGGCGCCCATGCGGTGCAGCAGTGCGGCGACGGCCGCGTGTACGACCATGAACATGCTGGCGCCGGTCTCGCGGGCCAGCCGCCTCAGCCCGTCATGGACGTGGGCGTCGAAGTCGATGTCCAGTTCGGCACCCGTGAACGCGGGCCGCGCGGGGCGGGGCCGGTCGGTGGGCAGCTCCAGCTCCTCGGGGGCGCCGTCGAGGACCGACTGCCAGTGGTCGAGCTGCCGGGCGGCCAGGCTGCCGGGGTCGGCGGGGTCGCCGAGCAGCTTCTGCTGCCACAGGGCGTAGTCGGCGTACTGGACGGGCAGCGGCTCCCAGCAGGGGGCCACCCCGGAGAGCCGGGCCTCGTAGGCGGTGGCCAGGTCCCGCAGGAACGGGCGGTCCGACCATTCGTCGGTGGTGATGTGGTGCAGGAGGATCACGACGACGTGGTCCTCGGGCGCCACCTCGATGACCGTGGCGCGCAGCGGGAGTTCGGCGGCCAGGTCGAAGGGGCGGTTGATCGCGGCGTCGACCAGGCCCGGCACCTCGTGCTCCGGGGCACGGACGTGTTCGACAGTCGGCCGTGCCTCCCGCACGGGCAGGACCCGCTGGTACGCCTGGCCGTCGCGCTCGGCGAAGACGGTGCGCAGGGCCTCGTGACGGGCCGTCACATCGGCGAGCGCGGTGGTCCAGGCCGCCAGGTCCAGGGTGCCGCGCAGGCGCATCACCAGGGGGAAGTTGTAGGCGGCCGAGGTGCACTCGATCTGCTGGATCACCCAGAGGCGCTGCTGGGCGTGCGAGAGCGGCAGCTCCTCGGGCCGCTCACCGGCCGTCAGGACGGCGCGGGCCGCGCCCCCGGCGCCGCTCGTGCGGCTCGCGCGCTCCACCAGCTCCGCGACGGTGGGCGCCTCGAAGAGGTCGCGGATCGCGAGTTCCGCGCCGAGCGCCGTGCGGGCCCGGCTGATGAGACGGGTGGCAAGCAGCGAATGACCGCCGAGCTCGAAGAAGTCGCTGTCGATGCCGACGCCGCCCTCCGGCAGGCCGAGCACCTCGGCGAAGAGCGCGCACAGCGTCTCCTCCTGCCCGGTGCGCGGCGCGCGGCTGGGGCCGGTGCCGGCGAAGTCCGGGGCGGGCAGGGCACGGACGTCGAGCTTGCCGTTGACCGTCAGCGGGAGGGTGTCCACGGTGACGAGCGCCGAGGGGACCATGTAGTCGGGCAAGGCGGCCTTGAGGTGCTCGCGCAGCCGCTGGAGGAGTTCCCCGCCGTCCTCTGCGCCTGCTTCCGCGGCTGCCTCGCCGCCCGCTTCCGCGCCTGCCCGGGCAGCCGCTGCCGCTCCGGCCTCGGGTGCCACGTAGCCGACCAGCCGCTTGGTGCCGGTGGACTCGTTGACGACGACGGCGGCGTGCGCGACCTCGGGGTGGGCCGACAGGGCCGCGGCGATCTCGCCGAGTTCGATGCGGTAGCCGCGGATCTTGACCTGGTCGTCGGTGCGTCCGAGGAAGTCGAGCAGGCCGTCGGGCCGCTGCCGCACGAGGTCTCCGGTCCGGTACATCCGCTCGCCCGGCTGTCCGAACGGGTCGGCGACGAACCGCTCGGCGCTCAGTCCGGGCCGGTCGTGGTAGCCGCGGGCCAGGCCGGTGCCGGCGATGTACAGCTCACCGGGGCAGCCCGGCGGGACGGGCCGCAGCATCGTGTCGAGGACGTAGGCGCGGGTGTTGCGGATCGGCACGCCGACCGTGGATGTCGCGCTGTCGGTGGTGGAGCCGCCGAGGGTGTTGATCGTGTACTCGGTCGGCCCGTACAGGTTGTAGCCGTAGGTGCCCTCGGTGCGGCGCAGCTTGGTCCACACCGTCTCGGGGACGGCCTCGCCGCCGAGCAGGACGAGCGCGGGCCGGTGCTTGCCTGCCGCCTCGTCGCGGTCGAGCAGGCCCTCCTCGATGAGGAGCTGGGCGTAGGTGGGCGTCACGTTGACCACGTCGACGCGGTGGGTGTCGCAGTAGGCGACCAGGGCCTCGGCGTCCCGGCGGAGTTGCTCGTCGCAGACGTGGACCTCGTGGCCCTCCACGAGCCAGAGCAGCTCCTCCCAGGACATGTCGAAGGCGAAGGAGACGGTGTGCGCGATGCGCAGCCGTCGGCCGCCGGCCGAGTCGATCGCCGGGTCGAAGATCTCCTTCTGGTGGTTGAGCTGCATGTTCGTCAGACCCCGGTAGGGGGTGACGACGCCCTTGGGTCGGCCGGTGGAGCCGGAGGTGTAGATGACGTACGCCGGGTGCTCCAGGCGGTCCGGCACGTCGTGCGCGAACGCGGGACGCTCGGCGTCGGTGATCTCGCCGCCGGGCAGCGCGGCCAGCTCGGCGGCCACGGCCTCGTCGTCCAGGAGGAGTTCGGGGGCGACGGAACCCTCGGGGCCGCGCAGGCTCGGGGCGACGGCCGTGGTGGAGACGAGGCACAGCGGTCCGGTGTCCTCGGCCATGAGGCGCAGCCGGTCCGCCGGATGGTCGAGGTCGAGCGGCAGATAGGCGGCGCCGGTGCGCAGCACGGCGAACAGCGCGGCGACCATGTCGGTGGAGCGCGGCAGCGCGAGCGCGACGGTCTTCTCCGGGCCCGCGCCCCGGGCGAGCAGCAGCCGGGCGAGCCGGTTGATGTGCGCGTCGAGTTCCGCGTACGTCAGGGAGCGCTCGCCGAACACCAGGGCCACCGCGTCCGGGGTACGCGCGACCTGGGCGGACAGCATGTCCGCGATCGTCTCGTTCGGCACCGGCTCCCGGCTGCCCGCCCACTCGGCGGCGAGGCTCTCGCGCTCGCCGGGCAGCAGCAGGTCGAGTGCTCCGGTGCGGGCGTCCAGGTCGCCGATGAGGCGTTCCACGAGGGCGGCGAAGCGGCCGAGGGTGGCGGTGGCCCGCTCGTCCTCGATCAGGTCGGGCCGGTACTCCAGCTTGACCTGCACGGTCTCGGCCGGGTTGACGATCAGCGTCATCGGGTAGTGGGTGGCGTCCACGCTGCCCACACCGCTGATGCCGTGCCGTTCGGTCAGCTCGCGGAAGGCGCCCTCGTCCGCGAAGTTCTGCAGCACGTACAGCGTGTCGAACAGGGTCGGATGGCCGCCCGCGCGCTGGAGCTCGGCCAGCCCCAGGTACTCGTGGTCCATCAGCGCGACCCGCTCCGACTGGATACGGCGCAGCAGCTCGCCGACCGGCTCGGCGGGGTCGAGGGTGATCCGCTGGGGCACGGTGTTGAGGAACATGCCGATGGTGCTGTCGGCCCCGGGCACGTCCGCGGGGCGTCCGGCGACGGTGGCGCCGAAGACGATGTCGTCGCGGCCGACGGCACTGGACAGCACGAGCGCCCACGCGGCGGACAGCACCGCGTTGATGGTGAGGCCGTGTTCGCGGGCGGAGGTCCGCAGCCGCTCGCTGAGCGGGCGGCCCAGGCTCAGGCTGCGCCTGCGGGGGATGGTCGGTTCCACGCCGCGCTCGCGGGCGACGAGGGTCGGCTCGTCGAGGCCGGCGAGTGCGCGGCCCCAGGTGGCGCGGGCCGCGTCGAAGTCCTGCCGGGCGAGCCAGCCCAGATAGTCCCGGTAGGTGCCGGGGGTCTGAAGCGCGCTGTCGTCCCCGGCGGCCGCGTACAGCTCCAGGAGCTCGCCGAGGAAGAGGGACTGCGACCAGCCGTCCCAGGCGACGAGGTGGTGGCTGAGCATCAGCCGGTCGGTGGTGTCGGTGAGCCGGATCAGGGTGAGCCGGAACAGCGGGGGTGCAGCCAGGTCGAAGCGCCGGTGCCGGTCGGCCTCGGATATCTCGGCGAGCCGGGCGCTGCGGCCGGCTTCGTCGAGGCCGGTCAGGTCGACCTCGGTCAGCGGTACGGGGAGCTCGTCGGCCGCGCAGACGAACTGGACGGGTTCGGGCAGGCCGTCGCTGGTGATGCCCGCGCACAGGCTGGGGTGGCGGCGCAGCAGTGCGGCACAGGCGGCGCGCAGCCGGTCGGCGTCGAGGCGGCGGTCGAAGTCGAAGGTGTCCTGGGCGGTGTAGACGTCCAGGGCGCCGGTGTCGTAGCTGGCGTGGAAGTGGATGCCCTCCTGCAGCGGCGAGAGCGGCCAGATATCGGCCACCGGTGCCGGGCTGACCCGCTCGACCAGGTCGATGCCGGCCTGGGTGAGGTCGACCAGTGGCACGTCCGACGGGGTGAGGGAGGGGCGGACGCCGGGGCCGGCGGTCCGGGCGACGAGCTCGCGCAGGGCCTCGGCCCAGGCGCGGCCCAGGGCGTGCACCTCGTCCTCGGTCAGCGCCTCGCCGTCCGCCCAGGTCCAGGTGGCCCGCAGTTCGGGGCCCTCGGGGGTGTCCGCGCAGACGGCGTTGATCTGGAGGGGATACGGCATGGCGAGGTCGGCGTCGGGTTCGACGGCGAGCGCGTCGGACTCGACGGCGGGCGCCCAGTCGCTCCGCTGCTCGGCGGGCAGCCGGCCGAAGTAGTTGAACAGGACCTGGGCCGTGGACAGTTGGGCGAACACCGGGGCGAGCTGCGGGTTGAGGTAGCGCAGCATGCCGTATCCGGCGCCGGAGTCGGGGGCGGACCGAACGGACTCCTTGACCTGCTTGAGCGCGTCGAGGGGGTCGGCGGCGGCGGGCAGGCGAACCGGGTGGAGGCTGGTGAACCAGCCCACGGTGCGGGAGAGGTCGGCGTCGGTGGCGTCGCGGCCGTGGCGCTCCAGGTCGACGAGCAGGTCACCGTCGACCGGCTGGGCGTCGCCGTTCCCGACCGTACGCCGGCTGGTCACGGCGAGCCGCAGCGCGGCGAGCAGCACCTCGGTGACGTCCGCGCCCGCCGCCGCGGGCACGGCGGTGAGCAGGGCCGTGGTCTCCTCGACGGGAAGCGTGACCACGTGCTCACGCGCCGCACCGGCCGTTCCGGTGCGGGTGGCACCGGGCAGCAGCTCGGCGCCGGGCGCCAGAGTCCTGGCCCAGTAGGGAAGTTCGGCCTGACGCTGCGGCGAAGTGGCCTGCTCCGCCACGTCCCGCGCGAAGCGCCGCAGGGAGGTCGGCACCGGTTCGAGTACCGGTTCCTGTCCGCGGTCGACGGCGTCCCAGGCGGCGGCGAGGTCGCCGAGGAGCACCCGCCAGGACACTCCGTCGATGACGAGATGGTGGACGACGAGGAGCAGGCGTCCGGGCCGCTCGGCTCCCGCGTCGAACCACACGGCCTGCAACGTCACACCGTCGTCGGGCGCGAGCCGGTCCGCGGCTGCATCGGACTCCGCGGCGATCGCCGCCCGCAGGCCCGCCTCGTCGAGGCCGGTCACGTCGGCGCGCCGCAGCAGGGCGGCCGCGTCGAGCGACCCCGCGGCCGTGGTCTGCGCCGACCACAGGGCGGGGACGGCCGGTCCGAGGTCCATACGGGTGAGGGTCAGGCGCAGTCCGTCGTGGTGGTCGAGGACGGTCTGCAGGACCCGCGTCAGCTTCCCGGTGTCGGCTCCGGCGGGCGCCTGGAGCAGCATGGAGAGGTTGAAGCGGCCGATCGGGCCGCCGTCCTCGCGGAGCTGGTGGACGATCGGCAGCAGCGGAATGTCACCCACGCCGTCGGAGTCCGCCACGACCGCCGGGGCGGTCTGCGCGGAACCGGCGACGGCGGCCGCGAGAGCGGCCGGGGTCCGGTGCTCGAAGACGTCCTTCGGGGTCACCTGGATCCCCGCCCTGCGGGCGCGGCTGGAGACCGACATGGACAGGATGCTGTCGCCGCCGAGGACGAAGAAGTCCTCGTCCGGCTCGACTCCGTCGATGCCGAGCACGTCGGCGAACACCGCGCAGAGCCGTGCTTCGCAGCCCTCACGGGAGTCGTCGGAGCCGTTGGAGTCGCGCCCCGGGCGCCTGCGGACCTCGGGAGCGGGCAGCACCGCGTGGTCCGTCTTGCCGCCCGGTGTGAGCGGCAGCGCGTCGAGCCGGACGAAGTGGCTGGGCACGAGCGGCGCGGGCAGCGAGCCGCTCAGCGCCTCGCGCACGGCCTCGGTGTCCAACTCTCCCGCTCCGACGGCCGGCACCACGTAGGCAACCAGCTGCTTGACGCCCCGCTCGTCGTCACGTGCCACGACGACCGCGTCGCCGACCTTCGGCTGCTCGCGCAGCCGCGCCTCGATTTCCCCGGGCTCCACCCGGTTCCCCCTGATCTTGACCTGGTGGTCGGTGCGCCCGAGATACGTGAGCACACCGTCCCCACCGAACTGAACCATGTCTCCGGTGCGGTACATCCGCGCGCCCGGTCCGCCGAACGGATCGGCGACGAATCGCTCCGCGGTGAGCGCGGTGCGTCCGTGATATCCGCGGGCCAGCTGTCCGCCCGCGATGTAGAGCTCGCCCGGCTCGCCCGCCGCCACCGGGCGCAGACAGCCGTCGAGCACGCGCAGCCCCGTGTTCCACACCGGCTGCCCGATGGGCACCGTGCCCTCGTCTTCGGCGACGGGGCCCGCTTCCCAGCTCGTGACCTGGATGGTGGCCTCGGTGGGGCCGTACACGTTGAACAGCGGTACCCCGGTGCGCTCGTGCCAGCGTCGGGCCAGCGGTGCAGGCAGGGCCTCGCCGCCGCTGAAGGCGCGGCGCAGGCCGGCCCACCACTCCCCCGCCTCGCCACCGTCGTCCTCGGCGAGGAGCGCCCCGTAGAGGGACGGTACGAGATCCACGCCGGTGACCCGCTCGCGGCGGATCAGGTCGATCAGGTACGCCGGGTCGCGGTGCCCATCGGGACGGGCGATCACCACGGTGCCGCCCGCGGTCAGCGGGGCGAAGATCTCAAGGACGGAGGGGTCGAAGGCGGCCGAGTACTGGTGCAGCACCCGTTCGCCGGGGCCGTATCCGAAGTGTTCGACGGTCCAGGCGAGCTGGCCGACGACCGCGCGGTGCGGGACGACGACGCCCTTGGGGCGGCCCGTGGACCCGGAGGTGTAGATCACGTACGCGGCGGCATCCGGATGCACCGGCGCGGAGCCCGCGCCGTCGACACCGACACCGGCACCAGCACCAGCACCAGCACCAGCACCAGCACCACTGTCCTCGCCGAGCACCAGGTGAGCCACACCGTCGAGTTCGGGCAGCCGGGTACGGGACTCGGCGGTGACGACGACGGTCCGCGCCCCGGAGTCCTCGAGCAGATACCGCACCCGGTCCGCCGGGTAGTCCACGTCGACGGGAACGTAGGCCGCACCGGCCTTGAGCACGCCGATCAGGGCCACGACGGTCTCGGCGGAGCGGGGCACGGCGACGGCCACGAGCGAATCGGGCGTCACGCCGTGGGCGAGCAGCCGCCCGGCCAGCGCGTCGGCGCGCGCGTCGAGTTCGGCGTAGGTGACCGGCCCCGCCTCGTCGACGAGCGCGGTCGCGTCCGGGGTGCGGCGGGCCTGTCGGGAGAAGGCCGCGTGCACGGTGTCGCCGGGCAGCTCACGGTCGGCGCCGGACAGCCGGGCGAGGGTGTCGCGCTGTACGTCGGCGGTGGTCAGGGGCAGTTGGGCCACCGGCCGCAGCGGGTCGGTCACCAGCTGGTCGAGCAGGCCGCGCAGTCGTCCGGCGAAGCGGCGGGCCGACTGATCGTCGAGCCGTGCGGTGTCGTGGTCCAGGCGCAGCCGGAGTCCGTCGCCGGGCAGGACGGTCAGGGCCAGCGGGTAGTGAACGGCGTCCTGGACGTGCGAGCCGGTGATCCGTACCAGGCCTGCCGGGTCCGTGAGTTCGCCCGCCCCGGGCAGGTTCTCCACGACGGCGAGGGCCTCGAACAGTTCGCCGCGGCCGATGGCGCGCTGGATCGGGGCAAGCCCGGCGTGCTGGTGGTCGAGGAGGTCGGCCTGTTCGTCCTGGAAGCGTGCGAGGACGTCGGCGAGCGACTGCTCGGGCTGCCAGCGCAGGCGGGCCGGGAGGGTGTTGATGAGGAGGCCGACAAGGGTCTCGACGCCTTCGACCGCCGCCTGACGGCCGGAGACGGTGCTGCCGAACACGACGTCGCGGGTGCCGGTGAGGTCGCCGAGCAGGAGTCCGAAGCAGCCCTGGACGACGCTGCCGAGCGTGAGCCCCAGCCCGCGGGCGCGCGCGGTGAGCGCGGCGGTGTCCGCGGTGGACAGCTCGACGGTGACGGTGCCGCTCCGGTGCTCGCCGCAGACATCCGTACGCACCGGAAGCCTGGCCGGGCCGTCGAAGCCGGCGAGGGCCTCGCGCCAGGCGTCAAGCGCGCCCTCGGTGTCCTGGGCCGCGAGCCAGGCGGCGTACGACCGGTACGTCATGTCCTGCTGAGTACCGTCCTGAATGCCGTCCTGAATGCCGTCCTGCAGGTCGCCCTGGGCCGCCGCGGGTTCGGCGCCCGGACGGTAGCCGTCCAGGAGCTCGCGCATGATGAGCGAGACCGACCAGCCGTCCACGACGATGTGGTGGAGCGTGAGCACCAGCTGCGAGCGCTCGGCGCCGTGGCGGATCAGCGCGGCGCGCAGCAGGGGCGGTACGGCCAGGTCGAAGCCCGCCGCCCGTTCCTCGGCGGCGATCGCCCGGGCGGCCGCCGTCCGGTTCGCGGCGTCCTGTCCGGACAGGTCGGTGAACCGCCAGGGCAGGGTGACCTGCTCGCCGACGAGCTGCAGGATCCGGCCGTCGGCCGTCTGGTGGAAGGCGGCGCGCAGCAGCGGGTGCCGGTCCAGGAGGGCCTGTACGGCGGCGCGCAGCGCCTCGGGGTCGACGTCCCCGGTCAGTTCGAGGGTGTCCTGTACGGCGTAGCCGTCCGCGCCCGAGTCGTCGACGGCGGCGTGGAAGTAGAAGCCCTCCTGGAGCGGGGTGGCCGGTACGGCGTCCATGAGCCCGGGTACGGCGGCGGCGCATTCGGCGCGCTCGACTTCCGTGAGCCCGGCCCGGGAGAAGGGCGCCGGGAGCGAGGCGCGCTCCTGGCGGGTGCCGCGTTCCACCTTGCGCGGACCGTGCTCCGCGTCGCCGGCGAGCCGCGCGAGCGCGGCCACCGTGCGGGCCCGGAACACATCGCGCGGGGTGAGGGCGAATCCGGCCTCGCAGGCGCGGTTGACGAGCTGGATCGCGACAATGCTGTCGCCACCCAGCTCGAAGAAGCTGTCGTGGACGCCCACCGAGTCGAGACCCAGCAGGTCGGCGAAGAGCCCGGCGAGGGCGGTCTCGGCCTCGGTGGTGGGGGCCTCGTCGCCGCCCATGGCCGTCCACCGGGGCTCGGGCAGGGCGCGGCTGTCGAGCTTGCCGTTGGGTGTCAGCGGCAGCGGACCGTCCAGGCGGACGACGGCGGATGGGACCATGTGGTCCGGCAGGGTGTCCGCGATCTTGGCGCGGGCCTCGGAGACGGCGGTCTCGGCGTCCGTGTCCTTGCCGGAACCGCTGTCGTCCTTGCCGGAACCGCTCTGAGCGACGAGGTAGGCGACGACCCGCTTGACGTTCCGGTGGTCCGCACGGACCAGGACGGCGGCCTGGGCGATGCCGGGGCAGGCCATGAAGGCGCTCTCGATCTCGCCGGGCTCGATGCGGTGCCCGCGGATCTTGATCTGGCCGTCCGCGCGGCCCAGGAACTCCAGGTTCCCGTCGGCGCCCCAGCGCACGCGGTCACCGGTCCGGTACATGCGTGCGCCGGGCCCGGCGAACGGGTCGGCGACGAAACGCTCGGAGGTGAGCGGCAGCCTGCCCAGGTAGCCGCGCGCGAGCCCGCGTCCGCCCACGTACAGCTCGCCCTCGGCGCCGACCGGGACCGGCCGCAGGGCCGAGTCGAGCACGTAGGCGCGGGTGTTGGGGTCGGGGCGGCCGATCGGCGCGGGGCCCGGCCGGTCGGGGTCGCCCAGCCACAGGGTGGAGTTGACGGTCGCCTCGGTGAGTCCGTAGGCGACGACGACCTGGAGCCGGCCGGCCCAGCGGGCGATCAGCTCGCTGGGCACGGCCTCGGTGCCGACGATCAGGACGGCACCCTCGGGCAGTTCGCATTCCTGCGGCAGGGCCGAGACGAGCGACGGCGGCAGGATCATATGGGTGGCGCGGTGCTGTGCGATGTAGTCGGTCAGGGCGGGCCCGGCGACGCGCCGCTCGGTGGGGACGAGGATGATCCGTCCGCCCACGCACAGCGACATGATCAGGTCCCACACCGTCACATCGAAGCCGACGGAGGCGAACTGCACGACGCGGCTCTCCGCGGTGATGCCGATGCGCTCGGTGGCGGTGGCGATGAGGCTGCCGACGCCGTCGTGCGGGACCACGACACCCTTGGGACGGCCGGTGGAACCCGAGGTGTAGATGACGTACGCGGCCGAGTCCGTCGCGACCTGCACGGCCAGGTCGCCGGCGTCCTGGGCGGCGCACTCTTCGCTCAGGGCCGGATCGTCGAGGACGAGGCGTGTGACGCCCGGGGCGTCCGGGAGGTCGGCGGCCAGCTCGCTCGTGGTCACGAGTGTCCGGGCGCCGGCGTCGTCGAGCATGTAGGCGATGCGGTCCTGCGGGTGGTCGGCGTCCAGCGGCAGATAGGCCGCGCCCGCCTTCATCACGGCCAGCAGGCAGACCACGAGCTCCGGGGAGCGCGGCAGCGCCACGGCGACGATGTCCTCGCCGCCGACGCCCCGGGCGGCGAGCACCCGGGCGAGGCGGTTCGCGGCGGCGTTGAGTTCCGTGTACGTCAGCTCCCTGTCCTCGTACACGAGGGCGACGGCGTCCGGGGTGCTGCGTACCCGCCGCTCGAAGGCGGCGGGCCAGGACAGCTCGGGCGCCTCGCAGGGCGAGAGGGCGAAGTCCTCGAGCAGGAGGGCGCGTTCGTCGGGCGAGGTCAGTTCGAGGCGGGCGACGGGGCGGGAGAGGTCCTCGGCGAGTGCGTCGAGAAGCGTGAGGAACCGCTTCTCGTGCGCGGCCAGGACCGCCTCGTCGCACACGTCGGCGTCGGCGTCGAGATCGACGCGCAGGCCGTCACCGACCCGGGCTTCGCCGATGGTGATCGCGAGGTCGCTGACGGGACCGGCCCAGAGAGGGACGAGTTCGGCGCCGAGTGCGCCGAAGCGGAGCCCGTCGGGCCGGGGCAGCACGTTGACGGTGGGGCCGACGAGCTCCTGCACTCCGTCGCTGAGCCCCAGCTCGCGGGCCAGGTCCTCGGCGCGGAAACGGCTGTGGGCCACGGCGCCGGCGATCGCGTCGCGGACCTCGGCGACCAGCTGCGTGCCGCTCATGCCGGGGCGGACGGCCAGGCGCAGCGGGAGGATGTTGGACAGCATGCCGGGGATCCGTGCGGTCGCGGGGTCCCGGCGGGTGGTGACGGGCAGTCCGAGCACCAGGTCCTGCTCGCCGGTGGTGCGGTGCACGTAGGCGGCGACGGCGGCGACCAGCAGACGGGAGGGGCGCACGCCCGCCTCGGACGCGGCGCGCTGGATCCGGGCGACGAGTCCGTCCGGGAGTTCGACCGTGCGGCGGATCCGGCGCCTGGTCAGGGCCGTCGACCGTTCGGCGAGCCGTACGGGCTCGGGACGGTCGGCCATCCGCTCCAGCCAGTACGCGCGGTCCTCGGCGTACTGCTCACCGGCGCGGTAGTCCGTATCGGCGTCGACCAGCCGCCGCAGCGACCAGTCGGGGGCGTCGGGCGCGGCCTTGCCGTGGGTGTAGAGCTCACCGGCCCGCCGGGAGATCTCGGCGATACCGACGCCGTCGACGACGATGTGGTGGTACCGCTGGCACCACCACACACGGTCGTCCGCGAGACGCAGCAGCGCGTGCCGGTGGAGCGGGCCCGCGCCGAGGTCGCAGGGATGCTCCCGGTCGTCCGCGGCCCAGGCGGCCGCCGCCGCTTCCGGCTCGGGCTCCTGGCGGAGGTCGACGAGCTCGACCTCCGCCCGGGCGGGGGTGGGCACCTGGCGCGGCGCGACGCCGTCGGTGACGATCCGCACGTGCAGGCTCTCGGCTTCCCCGACAGCCTGCCGGACGGCGGCCGCCAGCCGCTCCAGGTCGGCATCACCGTGCAGGTCGAGGACGAACGAGACGTTGTACGCCGAGCTGTCCGGCTCGATCTGCTGGGCGAGCCAGATGCCGGATTGCCCGCCGGTGACGGGTATGCCGGCAGCGGTCGTCCGGTCCGACTCGGCGTCAAACATCGTGCGTGTGGCCCTTCCCTGGTGATGCGTCAGTGGTGCGGAGTTCGAGCGTGTTGGTGGACCCGCGCCCGGGGCCGAGCGCCTACCAACACGCTCTTACTTGATGGCCGTCAGGAGCGGCTCGACCTCGTCGATTGCGTACGGGATCGACAGGACCGTGTTGAACGAGAGCGCGGCACCGATGTCCGGGCTGTCGTAGGGCAGGAACAGGTCCCGCTTCTCCTGGTGGACCTTGGTCTTGCGGTACAGCGGGTCGGCCTTCATGGCCTGCTCGGTCTCGGGGGTGCCGAGCCACACCGTGCGGTCGGCCTCCATGACGTCGAGGCGCTCGAAGCTGAGGTCGGCGATGTTCTCCTTGCCGAGGGCGCCGCGGTACTTCTCGGAGGTCGTGAAGCCCATTTCCTGAAGGAAGATGACCTTCGGGTCCTTGGGGGAGAACGCCGAGAACTTGCCGGGCTCGTAGGGCTCGCCGACGGCGACGGTCATGCCCTTCCACTCCGGGTGCTTGTCGCGTACGGCCTCGAAGCGGGCGTCGATGTCCGCGATCAGCTTGTCGCTCTCGGCGGACCTGCCGAGCGCCTTGCCGATCTGCTGGGTCATCACCTGCCAGGGCGCCTGGTAGTCCTCGTGACCCTTGGGCTGCGCGACCACCTTGGCGATCTTGGAGAGCGTGTCGTACTGCTCCTTCTTCATGCCCGAGTACTGCGCGATGATCAGATCCGGATCGAGCGCCGCGATCTTCTCCACGTTGTACTCGTCACGCTCGCCCACGATCTCCGGCGTGTTTGAACCCCACAGATCCTTCGTCCACGGCCACTTGCCGTACGGATCCTCCTTGAACCAGTCCACCGCGCCGACCGGCTTCACGCCCAGCGCCAGCACCGCGTCCTGGTCCGAGAGCCCCAGCGTGACGACCTTCTTCGGCTCCGCCTCGATCGTCGTGCTGCCGTACTTGTGCTCCACCGTCACCGGGAAGGCGGCCGAGTCGGCGCCTTCCGTGCCCGACGGCTTCGACTCGCTCTTCTCCGCGCCACCCCCACAGGCGGACAGCGCGAGCGCCGCCGCCGCGGCGACGGCCACGCGCGGAATCTGTCTGACCCACCGCGACAGCGCGGGGCGTGTACCAAGGGACACGAGAGTTCCTTTCACGGGGACTTCACGGGGTGTGCCGGCCCGCCGACTGCGGCGGGCCGGCGGGCCGGGCGTGGGGGGGGCTTGACTCGGAGGCGCTCGCAGGGAGCGTCCGCGGCCGTCGGCGGGGAGTTCTAGCGGACCGAGCCGATCCGGTCGCCGGCCGGCTCGGAACGGGCGCCGTCGGGCTCGGACGTGTCCGCCTGGGGCGCCGACCTGCGGTCGAGGACCGAGTCGAGGATCTCGCCGACCCGGATCGCCGTGTTGGACAGCAGCGAGGAGGTGATGCCGTGGGTGTGCTCGGTGCCGCCCTGGAGGTAGATGCCGCAGCGCAGTTCGGGGTCGGTGGTGACGCGGTAGTCGCGCTCGACATGGACCCGGCCCTCTTCGTCGCGGTGGCAGCGCTCCGAGACCTGCCCGAGCAGGCCCAGGGCGTCGGCCTGGCCGTAGCCGGTGGCGAAGACCACGACGTCGGCGTCCAGGTGGCTCTCCTCGCCGGTCACCAGGGAGGTGACGGTGGCCCGTACCCCGTCCTCGGTCTCCTCGGCCCCGGTGAGGCGGGAGACGTTGATGAAGCGGAGCCGCTCGGTGCCGAGCACCTTCTCCCGGTACGCCTCGCGGTACAGGTCGTCGATCAGGTCGATGTCCACGACGGAGTAGTTGGTGTTGCCGTGGTACTCCATCAGCTTGCGCTTGACGTCGTCGGGGGCCGTGAAGTAGTCATCGACCGCGGCGGGGTCGAAGATACGGTTGGCGAAGCCGCTGTCGTCGGCGGGGCTGTAGCCATAGCGTGAGAAGACCGCGCAGACCTCGGCCTCAGGGAAGCGGCGGTGCAGGTACGCCACGTTCTCGGCGGCGCTCTGGCCGGCGCCGACGACGACGAAGCGCTTGGGGTCGGTGCCTTCGAGGCCGTCGACCTTGGACAGCAGGTCCGAGTTGTGCCACAGCCGCTCGGTGCGCTCGATGCCCTCCGGCATCAGGGGCCGCAGCCCGGTACCGATGACGACGTTGCGGGCGCGGTGGACGACGGTCTCCGTCCCGGCGCGGGAGGTGACGTCGAGGTACTCGATCACCCCGTCGTTCACGACGGGCTCGACGGAGATGACCTCGTGGCCGTAGGAGACCATGTCGTCGACCTTGGCCGCCGCCCACTCGAAGTAGTCGTGGAACTCGACCCGCAGCGGGAAGAGGTTCTTGTGGTTGACGAAGTCGATCAGCCGGTCCTTGCTCTGCAGATAGCAGAGGAAGCTGTACTCACTGGCCGGATTGCGGAGCGTCACCAGGTCCTTGAGGAAGGACACCTGCATCGTCGCGTCGTCGATCAGCATGCCCCGGTGCCAGCCGAAGCTCGGCTGGCGCTCGAAGAAGTGGGCGGTGACCGCCTCCTGCCTGCCGACGCGGGCGTTGTGCTCGCTGAGCGCTATCGCCATGGCCACATTGGACGGCCCGAAGCCGATACCTATGAGGTCGTGGACCAGAGGTGCGTCGCCAGGAAGAACCTGAGACATGTCACTCCCATCGTGCGGGACAGCCGCCTGTCAGGCGTGGATGAAAAAGAACAAGACGCCGAGCCCGCCGTTGACCACGGCCAGCTGAACTTAGGTAAAGCTAACCTGACCTGGGCCTCGCTGTCGACAGGGCAAAACGGACAGGCGGTGAATCATGACCCCGAACGGGCCTGAAATCACCGCCCGTTGCACCATTAGGTAAGGCTTGCTTTACTAATCCGAGTTCAGTCGCTCTTCTGAGGAGGAACCCCATGCGGGTCGTCATGTTCGGTTACCAGACCTGGGGCCACCGCACCCTGCAAGCACTCCTGGACTCCGAACACGACGTGGTCACGGTCGTCACCCACCCCAGGAGCGACCACGCCTACGAGAAGATCTGGAGCGACTCGGTCGCCGAGCTCGCCGAGGAGCACGGCATCCCCGTGATCATCCGCAACCGGCCCGACGACGAGGAGCTCTTCCAGCTCCTCAAGGAGGCCGATCCGGACATCATCGTGGCCAACAACTGGCGCACCTGGATCCCGCCCCGCATCTATGGTCTCCCCCGCCACGGCACCCTGAACATCCACGACTCACTGCTGCCGAAGTACGCCGGCTTCTCCCCGCTGATCTGGGCCCTGATCAACGGAGAACCGGAGGTCGGCGTCACCGCCCACATGATGGACGAGGTCCTCGACGCCGGGGACATCGTCGACCAGCGCGCGGTACCGGTGGGCCCCGCCGACACGACCACCGACCTGTTCCACAAGACCGTGGACCTCATCGCCCCCGTCACGATCGGCGCCCTGGCCCGGATCGCCGCGGGGGAAACCGAGTTCACGAAGCAGGACCGCTCCCAGGCCAGCTTCTTCCACAAGCGGGCCGAGGAGGACATCCGGATCAACTGGGACTGGCCGGCCGAGGACCTGGAGCGCCTCGTCCGCGCCCAGTCGGCCCCGTACCCGAGTGCCTTCGCCTTCCACAAGGGCAAGCGCCTGGAGATCGTGACCGCGGTCGTCTCGGAGGGCCGCTACGGCGGCACGCCGGGCCGCATCTTCTACCGGGAGGGCGAGGGCGTGGTGATCGTCGCCGGCGCCGACGCCCGCACCGGCCGCAATCACGGCCTCGCCGTCACCCGGGTACGCACCGAGGACGGCCGCGAACTGCCCGCCACCGAGTACTTCACCTCCATGGGCGGCTACCTCACCAGCCGCCCCTGACGGCCGGCAGACCCCGGTCGCGGGATACGTCCGAGCCCCGGGCACACGGCCGGCACCGTCGCCCCCTGGGATCGGCTTCCGGCCGAGGGCTGACATGATGAGGCATCCGTCAGCACACGGTCATCGCCGTACGCGGGGCATCCCCAGGCCGATCCAGGAGATGATCTCCCGCTGGATCTCGTTGTTGCCGCCGCCGAAGGTGAAGATCACGGCGCTGCGGTAGCCGCGTTCCAGTTCGCCGTGCAGGACCGCGCCCGCCGAGCCTTCCTTGATGGGGCCGGCCGAGCCGGTCACCTCCATCAGCCAGGCGTACGCGTCGCGGCGCGCCTCGGAGCCGTAGACCTTCACGGCGGAGGCGTCCTGGGGGGTGAGGGTGCCGTTCTGTACGGCGTTCACCATCTGCCAGTTGAGGAGCTTCATCGCGTCGAGCCTGGTGTGAGTCATGGCGAGCCGCTTCTGCACCCAGCCGAGGTCGAGTACGCGGCGGCCGTCGGCGAGCTTGGTCCGCTCGGCCCATTGCTGCACGTTGTGCAGGGCGCGGATCGCCATCGTGCCGTGTGCGGCGAGGGTGACCCGTTCGTGGTTGAGCTGGTTGGTGATGAGCCGCCAGCCCTTGTTCTCGGCGCCGACGCGACGGCTCGCCGGCACCCGGATGTTCTCGTAGTAGCTGGCGGTCGTGTCGTGCGAGGCGAGGGTGTTGATGAGGGTGCAGGAGTAGCCGGGGTCGCTCGTCGGCACGAGCAGCATGGTGATGCCCTTGTGCGGCGGGGCGTCGGGGTCGGTCCGCACGGCCAGCCACACCCAGTCGGCGGTGTCGCCGTTGGTCGTCCAGATCTTCTGCCCGTTCACCGTGTAGTGCCCGGTCTCCTCGTCGCCCTCGCGCACCGCGCGGGTCTTCAGCGCGGCGAGGTCCGTGCCGGCGTCCGGTTCGCTGTAGCCGATCGCGAAGTCGATCTCGCCGGAGAGGATCTTCGGCAGGAAGAAGTCCTTCTGCTCCTCGGTGCCGAACTGCATGATCGTCGGCCCGACGGTGTTCAGGGCCATCAGCGGCAGCGGCACACCGGCCTGCGCGGCCTCGTCGAAGAAGATGAACTGTTCCATGGGACTGAGACCGCGCCCGCCGTACTCCTTGGGCCAGCCCACGCCCAGCCAGCCGTCGGCACCGAGCCTGCGCACGGTCCGCCGGTAGAACTCCTTCTGCTCGGCCGGGTCCCCGTAGCGGGCATAGGCGTTGTCCGGCACCAACTCGGCGAAGTACGCACGCAGCTCGGTGCGCAACTGCTGCTGCTCGGGCGTGTATTCGAGGTGCACGGCCCCTCCTGGCTCTGGCTGAGCTTGCTGCTGACCTTGGCGGCGCACACAGTAGAACTTGTTCCAGTAATGCGGAAGACGCGCACCGCCACGGACCGGCGAATCGCGCTGCGTAGGATGCCTGCAGCGCGTCCTCAGCCCGTGATCGCGCGTATTCAGCCCAGGATTTGGAGCCGCGATGAGCCTGTACGACATCCCGCTGCGCACGCTTTCCGGCGCGGACACCTCCCTCGCCGAGCACAAGGGCAAGGTGGCCCTGCTCGTGAACGTGGCCTCGCGCTGCGGACTCACCCCGCAGTACGAGGGCCTGGAGCGCCTCCAGAAGCGCTACGCGGAGCGCGGTTTCACGGTCATAGGCGCCCCCTGCAACCAGTTCGGCGCGCAGGAGCCGGGCACCGCAGAGGAGATCGAGACCTTCTGCTCGACGACGTACGGCGTCACTTTCCCGCTCCTGGAGAAGCTCGACGTCAACGGCGCGTCCCAGCACCCGCTGTACGCGGAGCTGACACGGACGGCGGACGCGGAGGGCGAGGCGGGCGACATCCAGTGGAACTTCGAGAAGTTCCTGATCGGCCCGTCCGGCGAGGTCCTGGGCCGCTTCCGCCCCCGCACCGAGCCGGAGGCCGGGGAGATGACGGCCGCGATCGAGGCCGCACTGCCCGCCTGATCGAGGCCGCACTGCCCGCCTGACCGTCCCGGCACCGAAGGCGCCCGACCCCGAGGGGTGGGTGCCTTCGCCTCGGCGGCACAGCCGAAGTCGGCGGCTCGCAGGCAACCGATGCGTCGCCATCACGTCTTCCGGGGCAGCGACGCCGGCTTCGAGAGGGAACGGTGATGACCACGCCCACGCCCACCAAGTGCCCCATCTGCAACGGACCGATGCCCTGCCTCAAGCACTTCGCAGCCGGGCGGGCTTGCGAAAGCTCAGGTAGGCCTGATCGGTCCGTTCGGCGAACTCGCCTTCCGTGTCGCGCCGCTCGACCATCCGCGCCCGCTCCTCGAAGCCGGCCTCGGTCAGCAGTCCGGCCATCGCCTCCGGTGTGCGGCGGTGGAAGGTGAGGTCGAATTCGTAGCCCCAGGCCTCGGTCATACGGAAGGGTTCCTCGCCGATCTGGAAGCCCAGGAGCAGCGGCGAGCCCGGCTTCAGCACTCGGCGGAAGCCGGCGAAGACGCCCGGCAGGTCCTCCCAGGGAACGTGGATCGTCGAGTACCAGGCGAGCAGCGCACCCACGGAGCCGTCGGCGAGGTCGAGGTCCGTCATCGAGCCCTCGGTGAAGCGGAGGCCGGGGTGGTTCGTGCGGGCGACGGCCAGCATGCCGGGCGAGAGGTCGATGCCGAAGGCGTCGAGGCCGCGCTCGGCGAGGTAGGCGGTGACGCGGCCCGTACCGCAGCCGATGTCGGCCACGGGGCCGCGCCCGCGCGCGAGTTCGGCGAAGGTGTCGAGCGCGGCGCGCATGAACGGCTTCGCCGCCAGCTCATCCTTCCACCGGCGGTCACACTCGTCGGCGAGGAGGTCGTACGAGGTTCTGGTGGAGGCAAGGTATGCGGCGTCGGTCATGGCACCGCAGCCTAGAGGGAGGGGCGTCCGGCGGATCGCGCCGGGCGGCCCTTGGCAGCCGGACAAGGCAGACAAGGGTGGATGTTTCACGTGCAACATTCACCCTTATCTGCGGATTGTCGTACTGATGCTCAGCGGATGGGCATGCCCGCCAGTGTGCGCGCGATGACCAGGCGCTGGATCTCGCTCGTGCCCTCGAAGATGGTGTAGATCGCCGCATCGCGGTGCATCCGCTCCACCGGGTACTCCCGCGTGAAGCCGTTGCCGCCGAGGATCTGGATCGCCTGGGCGGTGACCTTCTTGGCCGTCTCGCTCGCGTAGAGCTTCGACATCGAGCCCTCGGCGCTCTCGAACTTCTTGCCCGTGGTCGCCATCCAGGACGCCCGCCATACGAGCAGCCGCGCCGCGTCGATCTGGGTGCGCATGTCGGCGAGTTGGAAGGCGACGCCCTGGTTGTCGATGATCGGGCGGCCGAACTGCGAGCGGGTCCTGGCGTATTCGAGGGCTTCCTCGTACGCGGCACGGGCGGTGCCCACCGCCATCGCGCCGACCGCGGGACGCGAGGCCTCGAAGGTGGCCATCGCCGCGTTCTTCACGCGCTCGCCACCGCTCTTGGCGCGCTCACGGGCGCGGGCGAGGCGCTCGTCGAGCTTGTCCTTGCCGCCGAGCAGGCAGTGGCCGGGCACCCGGACGTCCTCGAGGACGACCTCGGCGGTGTGCGAGGCGCGGATGCCGTGCTTCTTGAACTTCTGACCCTGGGAAAGGCCGGGGGTGTCCGGGGGCACGATGAACGAGGCGTGCCCCTTGGAGCCCAGCTCGGGGTCGACGACCGCGACGACGACATGGACGTTGGCGATGCCGCCGTTGGTCGCCCAGGTCTTGGTGCCGTTCAGGACCCACTCGTCCTTGGCCTCGTCGTAGACGGCGCGGGTGCGCATCGCGGCGACGTCCGAGCCGGCATCGGGTTCGGAGGAGCAGAAGGCCGCGACCTTCACGTCATTCGCATCGCCGTACATCTGCGGGACCCAGGTGCCGATCTGCTCCTCGGTGCCGTTGGCGAGGACGCCTACGGCCGCGAGGCCCGTGCCGACGATGGACAGGGCGATGCCCGCGTCACCCCAGAACAGCTCCTCCATCGTCATCGGGATGCCGAGGCCGCTCGGGTCGAAGAACTGCTGGGCGTAGAAGTCGAGCGAGTAGATCCCGAGCTTCGCGGCCTCCTGGATGACGGGCCAGGGTGTCTCCTCGCGCTCGTCCCACTCGGCGGCCGCGGGGCGGATCACATCGGCGGCGAAACCGTGGAGCCAGTCCCTGACCTCCTTCTGCTCGTCGTTCAGCTCCATGGTGAACTCGGCCATGACCCCTCCAGCACTGCGCCGCCCAAGACTGCGCCGACCAACCGTGTGTACGGAAAATTTGTTACTTGCGGTAACGAGAGTCTGTTACTCGTGAGTAAGGCCTGTCAACCTCCGGTGGCCGGTTCGATGCCGGAGCGGCGCGGGGTTTAACGTTGCGCATGCGTCACCGAATCTGCACGGGCGGGGAGTAACCATGGACACCACGGGCCGGACCGATCAAGAACGGTCGGCCGACCGTCGCCGCCGTGAACTGCTCGAAGCGGCCGACCGGGTCGTGCTGCGGGACGGGCCCGGGGCGTCGATGAACGCCATCGCCGCGGAGGCCGGCATCACCAAGCCGATCCTGTACCGGCACTTCGGCGACAAGGGCGGGCTCTACCGCGCCCTTGCCGTACGGCATACGGACGCGCTGCTCGACGCGCTGCGGGCCGCGCTGGACGCGCCCGCGGAGCGGCGGGAGCGGGTCGAGGCGACGCTGGACACGTATCTCGCCGCGATCGAGACGAATCCGCAGGTCTACCGGTTCCTGATGCACCCCGCCGAGGGCTCGGCCCCCGGCGACGCCGGCTTCGACGTGGGGCTCCACTCCGCGCCGCTGCTGCGACGGCTCGGCGAGGAACTGGCCAAGGTGATCGAGGAGCGGGTGGATCTCGGGCCCGGGAGTGCGCGGCTCGCGCGGGTCTGGGGGCATGGGATCGTCGGCATGATGCATGCGGCTGGGGACTGGTGGCTGGGTGAGCGGCCGTGCGAGCGGGCAGAACTGGTCCGCAGCCTCACGGATCTGCTGTGGGGGCGGCTCGCCGCGGCCGGAAACCGGGCCGACGGGCCCGGCTTCTGAGAAGCTTCTGAGACCGGCGTCAGCCCCGGCGCCCCCAGGGCGCGCGCCGCGCCTGCCGGAGGACTCGGCCGCGGCGGAAGCGGTCGAGCCGCTGCGGGTAGATCATGCCGTTCAGGTGGTCGCACTCGTGCTGCAGGCAGCGGGCGAAGAACCCCGTGCCCTGGACCCGGACCTCCTCACCGTGCCGGTCGACGCCCTCCACCACCGCGTAGTCGAAGCGCGGCGTCCCCGCTTCGAGCCCGGGCAGCGACAGGCAGCCTTCCGAGCCGCGGACCGTGACCCCGCCCGTCTCGACCAGACGCGGGTTGATCACATGCCCGACGTGCCGGTTCTCCTCGTCGTCCGGACAGTCGTAGACGAAGACCCTGAGGCCAACCCCGACCTGATTGGCCGCGAGCCCCACCCCCGGCGCCGCGTACATCGTCGCGAACATGTCCTCGATCAACCGGTCGAGCCCGGGCCCGAACTCGGTCACCTCGGCGCACGGCCGGTGCAGCACGTCCTCACCGAGGAGGGTCATCGGCCGTACGTGTCCCGAGCTGCCCGGGAGGGAACCTTTTCGCATCCCGTAAGCGTACGTTTCGCCGCAGACGGGTCCCCAGGGAGTGTCCGGTGGTGGCGCGGTTCGGGGCCGCTGAGGGATCTCGGTAGGCTGACCCGGACCAGTGCCGATGGCAGGCGCGGCGCCGGATGCAAGGAGGAGCAGGTCCCTATGTCACAGCCACAGCCAGGACACGCAGGCGGCGCGGAGCCGCTGTCGCCCCGGTCGAAGCTCGCCGTGACGGCCGGCAAGGCGGCCGCGGCGGTGTCGCGGGCCGCGGGCCGTGGCAGCGGATCGGTGATCGGCGGCCGGGTCGCGCTGAAACTCGACCCCGATCTGCTGGGCCGCCTCGCCACGCATCTCGATGTGGTGCTCGTCTCGGCCACCAACGGCAAGACCACCACCACCCGGCTGATCGCGGAGGCGCTGGGCGCCGCAGGGCCGGTCGTGTCCAATGCGCTCGGCGCCAACATGCCGGCCGGTATCACCTCGGCGCTCGCCGGTGGTTCGGATGCCAAGTTCGGTGTGATCGAGGTGGACGAGAAGTACCTCGCGGGCGTGGCCCGTGATGTCTCGCCGAAGGCCATCGCCCTGCTCAACCTCTCGCGCGACCAGCTCGACCGCGCCGCCGAGACCCGGATGCTCGCCGAGAAGTGGCGGGAGGGCCTGTCCGGTTCGAAGGCCGTCATCATCGCCAACGCCGACGACCCGCTGGTCGTGTGGGCCGCGCACTCCTCGCCGAACGTCGTCTGGGTCGCCGCCGGGCAGGAGTGGAAGGACGACGCCTGGTCGTGCCCCTCCTGCGGCGGTGTGATGCAGCGCCCCGGCGACGACTGGTTCTGCGGCGAGTGCGGTTTCCGCCGTCCGCAGCCCAGCTGGGCCCTGTCGGGCGACCATGTCCTGGACCCGCACGGCTCCGCCTGGCCGATCCACCTGCAGCTGCCGGGCCGCGCCAACAAGGCCAATGCCGCCACCTCGGCCGCCGTCGCCGCCGCCTTCGGTGTGCCGCCGCAGGTCGCGCTGGAGCGGATGTACCAGGTCCAGGCGGTCGCGGGACGCTACGACGTGGTGAACTTCCTCGGCCGTGACGTACGCCTGCTGCTCGCGAAGAACCCGGCGGGCTGGCTGGAGACCTTCTCGCTGATCGACCCGCCGCCGACCCCGGTGATCCTCTCGGTGAACGCGCGGGGCGCCGACGGCACCGACACCTCCTGGCTGTGGGATGTCGACTACACCCGGCTCGCCGGTCACCCGATCTTCGTGATCGGCGACCGCCGTCTCGACCTCGCGGTCCGCCTCGAGGTCGCCGGACTCGACTTCCGCGTCTGCGACACCGTCGACGAGGCCGTGCAGACCGCACCGCCCGGACGGATCGAGCTGATCGCCAACTACACCGCCTTCCAGGACGTACGCCGCCGCGTCGGCAACTGACCGATAGAGGACTGGACGAACATGAGCGACAACAGCCTGCGCCTGGTCTGGGTGTACCCCGACCTGCTCTCCACCTACGGCGACCAGGGCAACGCCCTCGTCGTCGAACGCCGCGCCCGCCAGCGCGGACTGATGGTCGAGCGCTACGACGTACGCAGCGACCAGGCCGTGCCGACCGCCGCCGACATCTACCTGATCGGCGGCGGCGAGGACCGTCCGCAGCGGCTCGCGGCCGAGCGGCTGCGCCGCGACGGCAATCTGCAGCGCGCGGCCGCCAACGGCGCGATCATCTTCTCGGTCTGCGCCGGCTACCAGATCCTCGGCCACGAGTTCATCAACGACCTCGGGGAGCGCGAGCCGGGCCTCGGCCTGCTCGATGTGTTCTCCACGCGCGGCGAGGCCGAGCGCTGCGTCGGCGACGTACTCGCCGACATCGACGCGCCGCTCGGCCTGCCGCAGCTGACCGGCTTCGAGAACCACCAGGGCATCACGCACCTCGGCCCGTCCGCGAAGCCCTTCGCACATGTCCGGCTCGGCCGGGGCAACGGCACCGGCGACGGCACCGAAGGCGCGTACAACGACACGGTGTTCGGCACGTACATGCACGGTCCCGTGCTCGCCCGCAACCCGCAGATCGCGGATCTGCTGATCAAGCTGGCGCTCGATGTGAACGCGCTGCCGCCGGTCGACGACCGCTGGTACGAGGCGCTCCGCAACGAGCGGATCACCGCCGCCACACAGCCCGCCTGAGCGACCGGCAGGCTCGTCTGAGCGCCCGCCGACAGCCCGCCTGAGCGGCCCTCCGCTCGCCTGTTCACCTGGGCATACGTTGGTGGAGACCTCCAACGTCCGGCCCACGGACCGGATTCGGCCCCGTCACTTCGCACTAGTAGGGTGACGGGGTCTTGTCGTCCGGACAGCGTGGTCCGGCCATCCGCCCACGTTGCAAAGGTTCCTGGGCCATGCGTATTGGTGTCCTCACCTCCGGCGGCGACTGCCCCGGCCTGAACGCAGTGATCCGCTCGGTCGTGCACCGCGCCGTTGTCGACCACGGCGACGAGGTCATCGGCTTCCACGACGGGTGGAAGGGTCTCCTCGAATGTGACTACCGCAAGCTTGACCTGGACGCCGTCGGCGGCATCCTCGCCCGCGGCGGCACCATCCTCGGCTCCTCGCGGGTCCGCCCCGAGCATCTGCGGGACGGCGTCGAGCGGGCCAAGGGCCATCTGGCCGACCTCGGCCTCGACGCGGTCATCCCGATCGGCGGCGAGGGCACGCTGAAGGCGGCCCGGCTGCTCTCCGACAACGGCCTGCCCATCGTGGGCGTGCCGAAGACCATCGACAACGACATCGCCGTCACCGACGTGACCTTCGGCTTCGACACGGCCGTGGGTGTCGCGACCGAGGCACTCGACCGGCTCAAGACCACCGCCGAATCGCACCAGCGGGTCCTGATCGTCGAGGTCATGGGCCGGCACACCGGCTGGATCGCGCTCAACTCCGGCATGGCCGCCGGTGCGCACGCGATCGTGGTGCCCGAGCGGCCCTTCGACATCGAGGAGCTGGCGGCCCGGGTCGGGGCACGCTTCGAGGCGGGCAAGAAGTTCGCGATCGTGGTCGCCGCCGAGGGCGCCAAGCCCCGCCCGGGCACCATGGAGTTCGACGAGGGCGGCAAGGACATCTACGGCCACGAGCGCTTCGCCGGGATCGCCCGCCAGCTCTCCGTCGAACTGGAGGAACGCCTCGGCAAGGAGGCGCGGCCCGTCATCCTCGGTCACGTCCAGCGCGGCGGTACGCCCACCGCGTACGACCGTGTGCTCGCCACCCGCTTCGGCTGGCATGCCGTGGAGGCCGTGCACCGCGGCGAGTTCGGGATGATGACGGCGCTGCAGGGCACCGACATCGTGATGGCTCCGCTGGCGCAGGCCGTCGAGACGCTGAAGACGGTTCCCGAGGAGCGCTACGCCGAGGCGGAGTGCGTGCTCTGACCTCGGTCCCTTCCCCGGGCCCGGCCCCCGCTCGTGCGCAGGACTGACCGCCCCCGGCCGCAGACGCGGCCGGGGGCGGTTCTACTCTGGAGCGGACAACAGGCACGAATCAGGAGTGAGTGAGCGGATGGATCACAGCGGACACGGCATGATGACGGATCTGCCGCCGTTCACGCTGGGGCGGGGCCTTCAGCCGTCGTTCGACGCGTTCTTCGCCATCGGCTGCCTCCTCGCACTGCTGCTCTACGGGGCCGGGGTGGTGCGCCTGGTACGGCGCGGGGACAAGTGGCCGGTGGGCCGCAGCGTGTCCTTCGTGTTCGGTGTGCTCAGCGTCGCGCTGATGATGTGCACCAAGCTGAACGACTACGGCATGGTCATGTTCAGCGTGCACATGGTGCAGCACATGGTGATCAGCATGCTCTCGCCGATCCTGCTGCTGCTCGGCGCCCCGATCACCCTGGCGCTGCGCGCGCTGCCGGTAGCGGGCCGTGGCCGCAAGGGGCCGCGTGAGCTGCTGCTCATGCTGCTCCACAGCCGCTACATGAAGGTGGTCACGCATCCCGCGTTCACCATCCCGATGTTCATCGCGAGCCTCTACGGGCTCTATTTCACGCCGCTCTTCGACTTCCTCATGGAGTCCAAGCCGGGGCATGTCGCGATGATGGTGCACTTCCTCGCCGTGGGCCTGGTCTTCTTCTGGCCGATCATGGGCGTGGACCCCGGACCGCACCGGCCCGGCTATGTGATGCGGATGCTGGAGCTGTTCGCCGGTATGCCGTTCCACGCGTTCTTCGGGATCGCGCTGATGATGGCATCGGAGCCGATGATCAGCACGTACCTGCACCCTCCGGCCTCGCTCGGCATCGACGCGCTCTCCGACCAGGAGGCGGGCGGCGGTATCGCCTGGGCGTTCAGTGAGATCCCCTCCGTGGTGGTCCTGGTGGCGCTGCTCTTCCAGTGGCGCAGGTCCGAGGAGCGGGAGGCCAAGCGCAAGGACCGGGCCGCCGACCGTGACGGGGACAAGGAGCTCGAGGCGTACAACGCGTATCTGGCCTCGCTGAACGCCCGCAGCGGGTCGTCGTAGCGGCACGTCTCCGACAGGACGGCGGGACATCAGACGGCGACAGGATACGGAAAGGCCGAAAAAGCTGCCGGGCGCGGGAACCGATGAGCCGCGCCGGCCGTTGAACCTGGTGAAGCCCCGCAGCCACCCCCGTCTGCGGGGCTTCACCAGGTCTGCGGGGCTTCACCGGTTTCCTGCGGCGTTCGGCCGTACGCGGTCGCCATCTGCGCCGAATGCTGGCGGGAACCACGTTCCACAAGGGACGATGGAGTTCAGGAGGCAGCCCGGGCCGAGGGCCGGCCTGGCGTGAGGAGGGTGTCGCGATGCCCGGAACCACGAAGGCGATGGGAATGCTCACCGTGGGAGGGCTCGTCTGCGTGACGGCCTACACGGTGGCGCTCGGCAGTAACGGCTGGCTCTGGTTCGGCTGGATCGTGCTCGGAATGATCACCCTGGCGATGGCGGTGTCACGCGATTCCTGATGCCGCGGGCGGCATCCCGCCCAGCAGGAGCGTCGGCCGACCGGTCAGTTTTCGAGAAGCGGCCCCCGCGGGGCCGGGGCTAGCTTGGCTGACATGACTACTCAAGGCATCACCGTCGTCCTGCACCCCGTCGCCGACCTCACCAAGGCCAAGGAGGTCTACACCGCGCTGCTCGGTGTGGAGCCCGTCGCCGACGGTCCGTACTACGTCGGCTACGAGGCCGCCGGCCAGCACATCGGCCTCGTGCCAGGCGGCGGCCCCCAGGGTCCGACCTCTCCGGTCGCGTACTGGAAGGTCGCCGACCTCACGGCGAAGCTCGCCGAGCTCACCGCCAGCGGAGCGAAGATCGCGGAAGAGCCGCACGAGGTCGGCGGCGGCCGTAGGGTTGCCGCTGTCACCGATGTCGACGGGAACGTCCTCGGGCTGCTGCAGGACTGACCGGCAGCACGCCCCCGGGCAACCCGCGCCCCCCACACACACCGGCAGAGCACCGTTTCGTCTTTCAACAGAAGCTGGAGTACGAGCAGACATGGCCACGCGGAAGAAGGCGCAGTCGCCCGCGGTGCACGCCGCCGACACCCACGACATGATCCGGGTTCACGGCGCGCGTGAGAACAACCTCAAGGACGTCAGCATCGAGATTCCCAAGCGCCGTCTCACGGTGTTCACCGGTGTCTCAGGTTCCGGGAAGTCCTCGCTGGTCTTCGACACGATCGCGGCCGAGTCGCAGCGGCTGATCAACGAGACGTACAGCGCGTTCCTGCAGGGCTTCATGCCCACCATGGCGCGGCCCGAGGTCGACGTGCTCGACGGTCTGACCACCGTCATCAGCGTCGACCAGCAGCGGATGGGCTCCGATCCGCGCTCGACCGTGGGCACGGCCACCGACGCCCATGCGATGCTGCGGATCCTGTTCAGCCGGCTCGGCAAGCCCTACTTCGGGCCGCCCGGGGCGTTCTCCTTCAATGTCGCCTCCGTCTCCGCGAGCGGCGGGTTCACCGTCGAGCGCGGGGCGGAGAAGACGAAGACCGAGAAGGTCAGCTTCTCGCGCACCGGCGGCATGTGCGTCAACTGCGAGGGCCGGGGAACGGTCTCGGACATCGACCTGGCGCAGCTCTTCGACGAGACGAAGTCGCTGAACGAGGACCCGTTCACGATCCCCACGTACACCGGTGACGGCTGGGTCGTACGGATCATCCGCGAGTCCGGTTTCTTCGACCCGGACAAGCCGATCCGCCGCTTCACCAAGAAGGAGCGGCACGCGTTCCTGTACCACGAGCCGGTGAAGGTGAAGATCAACGGCGTCAACCTCACGTACGAGGGTCTGATCCCGAAGATCCAGAAGTCCTTCCTGTCGAAGGACCGTGAGTCGATGCAGCCGCATATCCGGGCCTTCGTGGACCGTGCGGTCACCTTCCAGGTCTGTCCGGAGTGCGAGGGCACGCGGCTCACGGAAGGGGCGCGGTCCGCGAAGATCGCGGGCGTCTCCATCGCGGACGTCTGCGACATGGAGATCCGTGATCTGGCCGAGTGGGTACGGGGGCTCGACGAACCCTCGGTCACGCCGCTGCTGACCGCGCTGCAGCAGGCGCTCGACTCGTTCGTGGAGATCGGCCTCGGCTATCTCTCCCTGAACCGTCCCGCGGGCACCCTGTCCGGCGGTGAGGCGCAGCGCGTGAAGATGATCCGGCACCTCGGCTCCTCACTCACCGATGTCACGTATGTCTTCGACGAGCCGACAATCGGTCTGCACCCGCATGACATCCAGCGGATGAACAACCTGCTGCTGCGGCTGCGCGACAAGGGCAACACGGTGCTCGTGGTGGAGCACAAGCCGGAGGCGATCGCGGTGGCCGACCATGTCGTGGACCTCGGCCCCGGCGCCGGTACGGGCGGTGGCACGGTCTGTTTCGAGGGCGATGTCGAGGGGCTGCGCGCGAGCGACACCGTCACCGGACGGCATCTCGACGACCGGTCCGCGGTCAAGGACTCCGTGCGCAAGCCGACCGGGAAGCTCGCGATCCGCGGCGCCCGGGCCAACAACCTGCAGGAGGTCGATGTCGACATTCCGCTGGGTGTGCTGACCGTCGTCACAGGTGTCGCGGGCTCCGGCAAGAGCTCGCTCATCCACGGTTCCATCCCCGCCGAGGAGGGCGTGGTCTCGGTGGACCAGGCCGCGATCCGCGGTTCGCGGCGCAGCAACCCGGCCACGTACACGGGCCTGCTCGAGCCGGTCCGCAAGGCCTTCGCCAAGGCCAACGGGGTCAAGCCGGCACTGTTCAGCGCCAACTCCGAGGGCGCCTGCCCGACCTGCAACGGCGCCGGGGTCATCTACACGGACCTCGGGATGATGGCGGGCGTCTCGACGACCTGCGAGGACTGCGAGGGCAAGCGGTTCCAGGCCTCGGTCCTCGAGTACAAGCTGGGCGGCAGGAACATCAGCGAGGTGCTGTCGATGCCCGTCTCCGAGGCGGAGGAGTACTTCGCCGAGGGCGAGGCGAAGATCCCGGCCGCGCTGCGGATCGTGCAGCGCCTGGAGGACGTCGGCCTCGGCTACATCACCCTGGGCCAGCCGCTCACCACGCTCTCCGGCGGCGAGCGCCAGCGCCTGAAGCTTGCCACGCACATGGGCGACAAGGGCGGCGTGTACGTCCTCGACGAGCCGACGACCGGTCTGCATCTGGCCGATGTGGAGCAGCTGCTCGGGCTGCTCGACCGCCTCGTGGACTCCGGCAAGTCGGTCGTCGTCATCGAGCACCACCAGGCCGTGATGGCGCATGCCGACTGGATCATCGACCTCGGCCCTGGCGCGGGACACGACGGCGGCCGGATCGTGTTCGAGGGGACGCCGGCGGACCTGGTGAAGAAGAAGCCGACGCTGACCGGTGAGCACCTGGCGCAGTACGTCGGGGCCTGAGGCCGGGTGGCCGAAATGCGGGGAGGGGCCTTCGGCTCCTCCCCGCAAGCCCGCCGGTTCCTCAGGCTTGCCGGTTCCTCAGGCTTGCCGATTCCTCGCCGCGGCTACTTGCCGACGGCCTTGCGTAGCTGCTCCTTCGTCATGGACGAACGCCCCTCGATGTTCTTCCGCCTGGCCTCCTCGTAGAGCTGATCCCGCGTCGGGCCCTGCGCGCCCTGATGCGAACGCATGCCGCCACGCTGCCCGGACGACTTGGGGTCCCGCGTGGACACGGCACTGGCGGTCTTCGACTCGCCCTTGCGGGCCCGCTCCTTGTTGACGGTCCGGGCGGCGATCTCCTCGGCGCGGGACTCGGACTCGCCGCGCTTCATCGCGCTCTCCTTGATGTGCTCGTACTGCCGCTCACGCTTCCTGCTCGATCCGGCGGGCATCCTCGTTCCCTTCCTCGGCATCGTCGCTCCCGCGTACCCCGTCGGGGATGCTTACGCGGTGCCCCGGCGGGATCTACACTGTGGCGGCTCGGGCCCACCGCATCAGCAGGTACGGCGCCACGACAGTCGAAACGGGGAGCCGCCGCCATGTTCTATTACGTCCTGAAATACGTGCTGCTCGGCCCGCTGCTGCGGTTGCTGTTCCGGCCCCGTATCGAAGGACTCCAGCACGTCCCGGACAGCGGCCCGGCCATCGTCGCGGGCAATCACCTCTCATTCTCCGACCATTTCCTCATGCCCGCGATCCTGAAGCGGCGGATCACCTTCCTCGCGAAGGCCGAGTACTTCACCGGTCCCGGTCTGAAGGGCCGCCTGACCGCGTTCTTCTTCCGCAGCGCGGGGCAGATCCCCGTCGACCGTTCGGGCAAGGAGGCCGGGCAGGCGGCGATCCGGGAAGGGCTCGGCGTCCTGGGCAAGGGCGAGCTGCTCGGGATCTACCCCGAGGGGACCCGCTCGCACGACGGCCGTCTCTACAAGGGCAAGGTCGGCGTCGCGGCGATGGCGCTCAAGGGCGGCGTTCCGGTGGTGCCGTGCGCGATGATCGGCACCTTCGAGGCCCAGCCCCCGGGCCAGAAGCTCCCCCGGCTGCACCGCATCACCATCCGCTTCGGCGAGCCGCTCGACTTCTCCCGCTTCGCGGGGATGGAGAACGAGAAGGCCGTGCTGCGTGCGGTGACGGACGAAATCATGTACTCCATCCTCGAACTGTCCGGGCAGGAGTACGTGGACCGGTACGCGGCGGTCGTGAAGGCCCAGGAGCAGGAGGCGGCGAAGAAGTCGCGCCGTACGCCGCTGAGTTAGGGTGATGATCGTCGGTGAACGGACCGGTCGGCGGGCCGGACGAGCTGAAGGCGGATGTGTGGCTGAGCACGAGCAGTACACCAAACTGATCGGGCTGCTCGACGAGCGCGGCGCCCGCTACCGCGTCATCGAGCACGAGGCCGAGGGCGCGACGGAAGCGGTGAGTGCGCTGCGCGGCAACACGCTCGCGCAGGCCGCGAAGTGCATCGTCGTGATGGTCAAGCTGACAAAGAAGACCAAGGCCTACGTGCTCGCCGTGGTCCCCGGTGACCGGCGGGTGGATCTGGGTGCGGTGAAGGCGCTGTTCGGCGGGGTGTACGCCGGGTTCGCCACGGCCGAGGTGGCCGAGCGGCTCGCCGGGAGTGTCAGCGGGACCATCCTGCCGTTCTCCTTCGACCCCGAGCTGCAGCTCGTGGTCGATCCGGCGCTCCTCGAACACGAGGAGCTGTTCTTCAACGCGGCCCGCCTCGACCGCTCGCTCGCCCTCGCCACGGCGGACTACGTAGCGATCGCGGAGCCGCGCACGGAGTCCATCGCGGGCTGAGCCTTCGGGGCGCGGCAGGGCGGGGCGCGGCGGGGCGCGCTCATGACGTGAGTGTGCGCAGCGCTTCGTCCAGGGTCCGCCGTACGGTCAGCGCGTCCGGCGCCACCGCCGTGACCAGGGCGGCCGGGCCCGCCAGCGGGGTGAGTGAGGCGTGCTCGGCGAGCATCGCCGGCTGCACGGGATGCGCGGCGAATTCGGGCCGTACGACGATGAGTTGGCCGAGCGCGCGCAGGCCCGCGAGCACGGCGGGGCCGTCCCAGCCCCCTGGTGCACCGGGGCCACAGGACAGTTCCTGGTCGAGCAGGCTCCGACCCGCGGACCGTACGGTGAGCCGGCTGGTCAGGCGGCCCGGTGTCTCGCCGCAGCGGCCGAGCACCTGTTCCTCGCGCAGCACGAGAAGCCCGTCCGCGGCAACCTCCGCCCGGGTCGTGAGGTACAGCTCGCTGCGGTGGACGCTGATGAGCTGCTCCGGCAGCCAGTGCAGGGCGGCGCCCGGCCCGACCGTCAGGTCGACGTCGTACTGCGCGGGTCGGCCGCAGCGCCCGGGCAGGGCGAGAGTGGCGGCGGTGGAGGTGAGGTGCAGGCGGGCACCGGCTTCCACAGCGGCGCGTACGCTCAGGCGGTCGCCGCCGAGCGGGGCGCTCATCGCGCCGATCAGTGCGACGCGCGCCTCACCGGGCTCGCCGCGGATCCGCCGTACCGCCAGCGGGCCCTCGCCTTCGAGGACCGGCAGGGCGATCGACCCGTCGGTGTCCCGGCGGGCCTTGATCCGTGCGGCGGCCTCGATGCCGGTCTCGGCGGCCGCAGGTTCGGGGTCCGCCGCCGGGGCCGTGGGGCGTCCGGGCGGGGCCATGGGCCGGACCTGGGCCGGCCCGGTGCGGATCCCGTGACTCGCCGTACGCGTACCGTGTGCCGCCGTCATGCCGTGTGCCACGCGTCGAGCCGTGCCCGCACCCAGTCGGCGACCTCCCCGGCGCCGCGCTCCGAGCGCAACGACTGGAAGACGACGGGCAGTTCGTCCCGCTGCTCCTTGGCATCGCGCGCCATCCGCTGCAGATCGGAGCCGACATACGGCGCCAGGTCAGTCTTGTTGACCACGAGCAGATCGGCCGTGGTCACGCCGGGGCCGCCCTTGCGCGGGATGTCATCGCCGCCCGCGACGTCGATCACGAAGATCTGGGCGTCGACCAGCCCTCTGGAGAAGGTGGCGGTCAGGTTGTCGCCACCCGATTCGACGAGCACCAGCTGCAGCGGGCCGATCATCTCCTCCAGGTCCTCGACGGCTTCGAGGTTGGCGGAGATGTCGTCACGGATCGCGGTGTGCGGGCAGGCGCCGGTCTCCACGGCCGTGATCCGCTCGGGCGGCAGCACGGCCTCGCGCAGCAGGAAGTCGGCGTCCTCGCGGGTGTAGATGTCGTTGGTGACGACGGCCAGCGAGACGGTCTCGCGCAGGGTGCGGCACAGCGCGGCGACGGTCGCGGTCTTGCCGGAGCCCACGGGTCCGCCGAGCCCGATCCGCAGCGCGCGGCGGCGGCCGTCGGGGCGCATTGGTTCGGCGCTGTGGGTGTGGCGTTCGGGGTGGGTGGACGGGTGGTCGAGGTGCACGGGTGGTGTCCTTCGCGGGTCGGGGTGTCGGGCGGGCGACCAGGGGGCGGGCGGCCCGGTCACGAGGCGAAGAGCCGTACCGGCCAGGTGGCGTGGGCTTCGGCGCCGATCTCCAGGAGTGGCGCGGAGGCCCGCGGCAGCGCCTCCGCTCCCTCGGTCAGCGAGCGCTGGGCTGCCCGCGCCGCCGCGGCCACGGTCGTGTCCAGCTCGGGGGCGAGCCCGGCCAGGACCGCCGTTGCCTGGAACGGGTCGAGACCGAGCAGCCGTACGGTCGCGGTGGCGGGTCCACTGACGCTCTCGTACGCGGCGCAGTGGGCGGCGTCCTCGGGCCCGAGCCCGGCGGCCCGTGCGGTGAGACCGAGCACCACGGGCTGGTGGGCCCCGCGCGGGCGGGCGGCCGCGAGGGCGGAGAGTTCGGGCGTGGGCCAGGTGGCGCGGGCGGCCCGCATCAGCTGCCGCCCGAGTCTGCGGCCCGCCGTGCGCAGTGCGGACGAGGGGGTACGGGCATCGGCGGCCTCGTCGAGTACGAGCGGGTCCGTGCCGAGCGCGGCCGCGGCGGCTAGTCCCGCCGCGACCAGGCCCGCGGTGTGCAGACGGCCGCGGCAGAACTGCTCCAGGCTCGCCGCGTCCGTGATCCGCCCGGCCTTGACCGCTTCCTCCGCTCCCCCGGAGTGGGCGTGCCCGCCGGCGGGGAAGCGCCCGTCGGCGAGGACGAGCAGGGCGGCTCGGCTCATGGGCGTACTCCTCCGGGCAGGACGGGAATGTGGCGGCTTCGAAAAACGTGGCAGCTTCAGAAGTGGCAGCTTCAGAACAGGAAGTACCGCTGTGCCATGGGCAGTTCCGCGGCCGGGGCCGCCTCGACCGCCTCCCCGTCGATGGTGACGGCGAAGCTGTCCGGGTCGACGCGGACGTCGGGCAGGGCGTCGTTCTGCCGCATGTCGGCCTTGGTGATGCCGCGGGTGGAGCCGGCGGCGGTGAACTGCTTGTCCAGGCCGAGGCGTTCGGGCAGACCGTCGTCGAGCGCGGCCTGGGCCACGAAGTTGAAGGAGCCTTTGCCGGGCGCCTTGCCCAGTGCCCCGAACATCGGCCGCGGCAGGACCGGCTGCGGGGTGGGGATGGAGGCGTTGGCGTCCCCCATCTGCGCGTAGGCGATCTGGCCGCCCTTGATGACGAGCCGCGGCTTCACCCCGAAGAACGCCGGGTCCCACAGCACGAGGTCCGCGAGCTTCCCGGTCTCGACCGAGCCGATCTCGTGGTCGAGGCCCTGCGCCACTGCCGGGTTGATGGTGTATTTGGCGACATAGCGACGGGCCCGGTGGTTGTCCGCCCGGCCGTCGCCCGAGAGGGATCCGCGGCGCTTCTTCATCACATGCGCGGTCTGCCAGGTCCGCAGGATCACCTCGCCGATGCGGCCCATGGCCTGCGAGTCCGAGGAGATGACGGAGATCGCGCCCAGGTCGTGGAGGATGTCCTCGGCCGCGATCGTCGAGGGCCGGATGCGGGATTCGGCGAAGGCCAGGTCCTCGGGTACAGCCGGGTTGAGGTGGTGGCAGACCATCAGCATGTCGAGATGTTCCTCGACGGTGTTGACGGTGTGCGGGCGGGTCGGATTGGTGGAGCTGGGCAGCACGTTGGGCTCGCCGACCACGGTGATGATGTCGGGTGCGTGGCCGCCGCCCGCGCCTTCGGTGTGGTAGGCGTGCAGGGTGCGTCCCGCCACGGCGGCGAGCGTGTCCCCCACGAAACCGGCCTCGTTCAGCGTGTCCGTGTGGATGGCGAGCTGGGCGCCGCTCTCCTCGCAGACACTCAGACAGGCGTCGATGACGGCCGGGGTCGCACCCCAGTCCTCGTGGATCTTGAACCCGAGTGCGCCGCCGCGCAGTTGGGCGTGCATCGCCGCGCGGGACATCGTGTTGCCCTTGCCGAGCAGCCCGATGTTGAGCGGGGTGGCGTCAAGCGCCTGGAACATCCGTTCCAGGTGCCAGGAACCGGGCGTGATGGTGGTGGCCTTGGTGCCTTCGGCGGGGCCGGTGCCGCCGCCGACGAGGGTGGTGATGCCGCTCGCGAGTGCGGTGTCGAGCAGGCCCGGCGAGATGTAGTGCACATGGGCGTCGATGGCACCCGCGGTGAGGATCCGCCCGTTGCCCGCGATGACCTCGGTCTCGGGCCCGATCACGAGGTCCGGGTGCACCCCGTCCATGGTGTCCGGGTTGCCCGCCTTGCCGATGCCGGTGATCCGGCCGTCCCGCAGGCCGATGTCGGCCTTGACGATGCCCCAGTGGTCGAGGATCACCGCACCGGTGATGACGGTGTCGGGTGCGCCTTCGGCCCGGGTCGTACGGGACTGGCCCATCGACTCGCGGATCACCTTGCCACCGCCGAAGACGGCCTCGTCGCCGGCGCGTCCCGGGCCGCCCGCGCGGTCCTCCTCGATCGCAATGGTGAGGTCGGTGTCGGCGAGCCGGATCCGGTCGCCGGTGGTCGGTCCGTAGAGGTCCGCGTAGGCGGCGCGGGTCAGTTCAGGCATCGAGCGCTCCCGCCGTCTCACCGCGGAGGCCTGGAATCTGCCGCAGCCCGCGCAGGGGTACGAGTTCCACTTCGGCCGGGATGCCGGGCTCGAAGCGGACCGCCGTGCCCGCGGCGATGTTGAGCCGCCTGCCGTGCGCCGCCGGGCGGTCGAACTCCAGGCCCGGGTTGGCCTCGGCGAAGTGGTAGTGGGAGCCGACCTGGACGGGCCGATCGGCGGCGTTGAGGACGGTGATCCGGGTGACATCGAGGCCCTCGTTCAGGGCGACGGCGTCCTCGGCGTGGAGGATCTCTCCGGGGATCATGGCAGTTCTCCCCGTCAGACGATCGGCTCGTGCACGGTGACGAGCTTCGTGCCGTCGGGGAAGGTCGCCTCGACCTGGACGTCGTGGAGCATCTCGGGGACGCCGTCCATCACATCCGCCCGGGTGAGGACCTCGCGGCCGGAAGCCATCAGCTCCGCCACGGTCCTGCCGTCGCGGGCGCCTTCGAGGACGTGCGAGGTGATCAGGGCGATGCTCTCGGGGTGGTTGAGTCTCACCCCGCGCTCGCGGCGCCTGGCCGCCACATCGGCGGCCACGTGGATGAGCAGCCGTTCCTGCTCGTGCAGGGTCAGTTGCACGCGTGCACCTCACAGTCCTCGTCGCATCACCCGAACCGGCCGCACCGGCCAGGTGTCCCGGCACACTAACCACCGTCGACGCCATGTTGATCAGGGCTTTCCGCCCGGCGGAAGAGATTGCACGCTAATGCCGAAGTTTTTCCTGCGCGTTAACTGGGGCCGGGAACCTCCATACGCATGAGGGCGCGCAGCCCGCCCTCCAGCTGTTCGACCTTCACATCTCCGAACAGGGCCTCCTGCGCCATGAAGCCCATCGCCATCGCCATCATCGTGCGCGCCACATGGTCGGGGTCGACGTCGCGGGACATCAGCCCCTTGTCCTGGTACGTCCGGACGACATCGCCCCACAGGGCCCGCATGCCGGTGACTCCGGTGCGCAGGTTCTCGGAGAGCCCGCCGTTGCGCAGTGTCTCCGCCCAGACCTGGATCACGAGCTCGGCGAAGGCCTGGTGGTCCTCGCCACCCGGGCCGTCGAGCACCCGGCGCAGCACATGGGCGAGGAACGCGTCGGGCAGCGGCGGCGGGTTCTGCTCGGCGGCCTCCGCGAACGCCCCGCGGATGGTTTCGAAGGCCTCCTGGACGATGGCCTCGATCAGCTCCTCCTTGCCGCTGAAGTAGCGGTACACGGCGCCGGCGGAGAGGCCGACCTCCTTGAGGACGTCCTGCATCGACGTGGCGTGGAAGCCGTTGCGCGCGAAGCAGCGCCGGGCGCCGACGATGATCTGCCGGCGACGGGCGTCGAGGTGTTCCTGGGATACGCGGGCCATGCCCACAAATTTAAAACGAACATTCCTTCTTGACAAGCATCACGAGCGGCGGGACAGTGACCTCAGCGCAAAAACGAACGATCCTTCTCTATAACTTCGGCGTCCCCCGGGGCGCCACCGGACCTCAGACAGGGAGATCGCCATGTCCTCCGCTACGCCCCCGCCCCGGCCCGAGAGCCCCCGCAAGCTCATCGCCGTGATCGTCCTGGTCCCGGTCATCGTCGCCCTCGCCCTGTGGGCCTTCGCCTGGCCCGCCTCCCGTACGGCACCGCGCGATGTGCCGATCGGTGTCGCCGGGCCCGCGCCCGCGGTGACGCAGATCGAGGAGCAGCTCGACCGGCGCGCAGGCGCCTTCGAGATCACCCGCTACGCCGACGAGGCCGCCGCACGCGAGGCGATCGAGAACCGGGACGTGTACGGCGCCTTCGTCGTCACCGAGGAGGGGCCGAAGCTCCTCACGGCGACGGCCGCGAGCCCGCTCGTCGCCCAGCTCCTCCAGCAGGCGGCCGCCGCGGGCGCGCCCGAAGGCGCTCCGGTCCCGGTCGACGACGTGGTCGCCGCCTCCGCGGACGACCCGCGCGGAGCGGTGCTGAGCACGAGCGTCCTGCCGCTCGCGATCGCGGGGGTGGCGGCGGGCTCGCTCGTCACCTTCCTCGGCCTGCGCGGTGTGCGCGCCGCACTCGGTCTGACCGGCGCCGCGACCCTGGTCGGGATCGTCGCGGCGGCGCTCGCGCACAGCTGGCTCGGCGCACTGACCGGCGACTGGTGGACGGAGGCCGCCGTGCTCGCCCTGTCCACGCTCGCAGTCAGCGCGGCGGTCGCCGGACTCGCGGCGGTGATCGGCCCGGCGGGCATCGGGGTCGGCGCGCTGCTCGTCGTCCTCATCGGCAACCCGCTCTCCGGCGTCCCCTCGGCCCCCGAACTGCTCCCCGAGCCGGCCGGATTCCTGGGCCAGCTGCTGCCGCCGGGGGCGGGCGGGTCACTGCTCCGCTCCGTGTCCTTCTTCGACGGCGCGGGCGCGGCGGGCCCGGCCCTCACCCTGGGCGTATGGGCCCTGGCGGGGCTCTGCCTCGTCCTGATCGGAGGGGCACGCCGCCGCCCCGCCCCCACGGGCACGGACCCGGCCCCGGCGAACGCCCCCGAGCCCGCCCCGGTCGTCTGACGGCGAGCCCCTCATACAGCCGTGCACCCTCGACGTAGCGGACGAGGGTGCACGGCTCTCTGCCTGCTGCCGTATCCCGTGCCGCAGGGGGGGCAGCTGAGTAAGGGTCAGGTGTACGGACGCGCCTTCTGCTAGGCCGAACGCGCTCCCCCTATCGGAGCAATCGACGCATCGACCTGTGCTCCCGGGGACTTGCACAGGTTTGCAGGCGAGAGCCGAAGCGAGTCGTTCCGCCCCTGGTACACGGCCTGCGGGGCCCTCGGCCGCGCGCCAGAAGTCAACCTTGCCCACCCGAACAGCGCATACATGACGAACCTCACAAAACGTCGTTTCTACCCGGAAATCACACCGGCCGTGCATGAGGATCTCTTGCGACGACAAGTCCCCGCCGCACCGGTGGGGCGGTCCGGGTGGACGCCGAATCCTGCCGCCGCCCGGATGCCAGGTCGACATCGCTGGACCGGCAGGAGTGGAGGACCCGAGCAGTACGGGACCCCGGTCGCTGTCCTCGCGACAGAAGCCGGGCCCTTGGGGTGAAGTCGCCTCCGCGGCACGGCGGTCGAGCCGTGGCGTGCGGGCGGCCGGGCATTCTTCGTTGGCCCGAATCCGACAGGTCATCCTTCTCAGGCGCCTGACGAAGGGGTGCGCATGACCGCGCGTCACCGTGTTCCGTCGCTGATCACACGGGCAGGCGCCGCATCGGTGCTCACGCTCGCGGCGGTCGGCGGCACAGTTCTCGCACCGGGAGCGGCCACCGAGGCCGAAGCCGCGAGCGTGGCCACCAAGGCCGTCCGGATCGCCGCTTCGAAGAAGGGGGCCCCGTACAAGTACGGGGCCGAGGGACCACGCCGCTTCGATTGTTCCGGGCTGACGCTCTACTCGTACAAGCACGCCGGCAAGAAGCTGCCGCGCACCGCCGCGGCGCAGTACAACAAGAGCCACCATGTGCGGGCGAGCCAGCGCCGCCACGGCGACCTGGTCTTCTTCCATTCGGGCCGGGGCATCTACCACGTCGGCATATACGCCGGGAAGGGCCGCATCTGGCACGCTCCCAAGCCGGGTTCGCGGGTGCGTCTGGAGAAGATCTGGACCCGGAGCGTCTGGTACGGGCGGGTGGCCTGAGCCCTCACTCCGAACCCTCGCCCCCCGAACCCGCACTCCTGGTCCCACGCTCCTGATCGCTCACCGCGCTCGCCTAGGGCCGCCCCTCAGCACTCGGGTGCCGAAGTACATCCCGAGCAGTCCGAGGGGGACGGCGAACACGGCACCGACCATGCCGTTACCGGTCCCGGGTCCGCCGTCGGACGTGGCCAGGTGCAGCACCGCGAGGAAGCTCGCGGCGAGACCCACCACCAGGGCGCACAGGGCGATGGTGCGGGGCGTGCCGTACGCGGTGCGGCCTGCCGCGCGGGCCCGGGCCAGCCGGCCGAGGGCCACGGCGATCGCCCCTACCGCGAGGGCGAGGTTGGCGCCGGTGCGCCCGTCGCCGATGGCGCCGCCCTCGGCGGCCAGGATCAGGGCTTGAGTCGCGTTCATGGTTCCTCCTGGGTCTCTGTCCGGTCTGTTGCTGTGTCTCTGTCAGGTCTGTTGCTGTGTCTCTGTCCGGTCGGTCGGTGGGTCGAGACTGCCGCGGCGGCCCGCCCGCGGTCGTCCGGCAGACGCAGACACTTCGCGCTGCCGCCGCGGGCGCAGCCCCGTACCGCGGTCGCGGCAGGCACCGGCCGTCTACCGCGTTCGTGGTGGACGGCCACTCCTGCCGAGGCCTGATTCGCCCCCGTGGCCGGGCGACTAAGGTGCGCGCATGGGCATCGGGAGCGTCCGCCTCACCCGCGGGGTCACGGACTGGCTGGTCGCCGTCGCGGTGGCGGCGCTGCTGCTCGGCAGCGGTCTCACCGGCCGCCCGGCCGACGGGGCCGCCGCGCTGCCGGGCTCGGTGCTTCTCGCGGCCGGCGGACTCGCGCTCGCCGCGCGCAACCGGGCGCCGCTGGCCGTGCTCGGCGCCACCGCGGTGTGTGCGGTGGGGTATCAGGCGGCCGGTTTCCATGTCCTGGCCGTCTCCTACCTGGTCGCGGTATACGCCGCTGTGCGGGCCGGACACCACGCCGTCACGCTGATCGCTTCCGTATCGCTGATCGTCGTCCTGCATGTGACGGCGCTGCTCTGCCATGACGGTCCGGTGCGCGAGGCGCTCGCGCAGGCACGCGGGACGCTCGAACTCGCCTGGCTGGTGGCCGCGTTCGCCGCGGCTGAGGCCCTGCGGCAGGCCGAGCGGCGGGCCCGGGAGGCGGAACGCGGCAAGGAGGAGGCGGCACGGCGGCGCGCGGACGAGGAACGGCTGCACATCGCACGCGAACTGCACGACTCCCTGACGCACCAGATCTCGGTCATCAAGATCCAGTCCGAGGTCGCGGTGCATGTGGCGCGCCGACGCGGCGAGCAGATCCCGGAGGCGCTGCTGGCGATCCAGGAGGCGGGCCGCGAGGCAAACCGGGAGCTGCGCGCCACTCTGGAGGCGCTCCGCGATGACGACACCGCGCCACCTCGCGGGCTCGACGACATCAAGGACCTGGTGGCGCGTGCCGCGCACGAAGGGCTCGAAGTGACACTGACGGTCGAGGGGCACAGCGGCGACCTGCCGGCCGCGGTGGGCCGCACCGCCTACCGGATCGTGCAGGAGGCACTGACCAACGTCGTACGGCACTCCGGTGCCGCCACCGCCACCGTGCGGATCGAACACCGGCCAAACGCCCTGGCCGTACGGATCGAGGACGACGGCCGGGCGGCCGTAAAGCTGCCGCCCGAGCCCGGACTCGGTCTGGTGGGGATGCGGGAGCGGGTCACCGCGCTCGGCGGACAGCTCCTGGCCGCGCCCCGCGCCGGGGGTGGATTCACCGTCCGGGCCGAACTTCCCGTGGAGCGTGCGTGATGATTCCCGGGGAGCGTGTGTGGTGATTCCCATGGAGCGTGTGTGGTGATCCGAGTCCTCCTGGTCGACGACCAGCCGCTGATCCGCAGCGGATTCCGTGCGCTGCTCGACCTGGAGGACGACATCGACGTGGTCGCGGAGGCCGCCGACGGTGAGGAGGGCGTGCGGCTCGCGGCGCTGCACCGGCCCGATGTGGTGCTCGTCGACATCCGGATGCCGGTGGTCGACGGGATCGAGGCGACCCGGCGGATCGCCGCCGACCCCGCTCTGGCCGCGGTGCATGTCGTGATCCTGACGAACTACGGCATGGACGAGTACGTACTCGACGCGCTGCGCGCGGGCGCCGCCGGGTTCCTGGTGAAGGACATCCTGCCGGAGGACCTGCTGTATGCGGTGCGGGTGGCGGCGCGCGGGGACGCCCTGCTCGCGCCGTCCATCACGCGCCGGCTGATTGTCCGCTACCTCAGTGCTCCACCCGCGGCCGCGGGGGCCGGTCCGGCAGCGGGGCTCGACGAGCTGACGGGCCGGGAGCGGGAAGCGGTCGCGCTGGCCGCGCAGGGACTCTCCAATGACGAGATCGCCGGGCGCATGGTGATCAGCCCGTCGACGGCGAAGACGCATATCAACCGGGCGATGACGAAGCTGCACGCGCGCGACCGTGCCCAGCTGGTGGTGTTCGCGTACGAGTCCGGGCTGGTGACGCCCCGTACGGCCTGAGGGAGGCCGCCCGCGTGCGACCGCTGCCGTCACCCCGGGGCGGTCCCCGCCGTCAACTCCGGGTGCCGGCCGTCAGCTCTGGACCGGTGCCGTCCACGGCAGGGCGATCCACACCGTCTTGCCGCCGTCCTCCGTCGCGTTGACCGAGAGGCGGCCGCCGCATTCCGCGGCGAGCCAGCGGATGATGACCATGCCGCGCCCGTTGTCCTGCTGGACCGCGGCGGGCAGCCGCTTGGGGAAGCGGGGGTGGCTGTCGGTCACCCCGATGCGCAGCTGCTCGTCGCGCTCGAGACGGATGTCCACCGTGAACGTGGGCGACTGGCCGAAGGTGTGCTGGACGGCGTTGGTGGCGAGCTCCGAGACGATCAGCCGGACCGAGTCAGCGATCTCGGCCTCGCCCGGCAGTCCCCACTCGGTGAGCACCTGGGTCACATAGGTGCGCGCCGCAGGCACCGAGGCGGGATCGCTCGGCAGTGTGACGGATGCTTCCTGGTGATCTGCCATGGCGACGCTGTCCCTTTCCCGCCGGGGCCGAACTCCCTGCCGTGTCCGGCCGGAACGCGAATCACCTGAATCACGGAGAGCCCCCCGACTGGTGCTTGCGCCAGACTGCCACCTGCCGGGTGCCGACACGTGCGGATCCCCCAAGATATGCATATATCTGTCGCTCGAAGCGGTGAACTCTGCTACGGAAGAACGAATCGCCTTGGCGCGGGTGTCGACGAGTGTCACCGAGACGCCCCGAGTGCAGGTCAGCGGCGTTTGCGACGCGAACCCACATCAACTCGGAGTCTCAACTAGTCTCGCCGAGCGGGTTTTGTGGTACCGAAGTGGACTCCGCCAGAGACTCGGATCACGAGACCGCCCGCAACTGCCAGCCATCTCCCCCGCGTTCCAGTGCCGCGCGCACGCGGTCAGCAGCACCCTAGTGCCGCGTCAGGGAACCTTTGCCCCGTCGCGACGCCCGGCACGTTCCCCCAAGCTCTCAACTTCGTTCGAGCAGGGAGGTACCCCCTTCGCCGCACGGGCCGAGAGCCCGAGTACGTCCAGTACGAGGACTTCCGGCCCGCACTCCCCCAAGCTCTTCGAGCAGGGGGTACCCCCGGAGAGCACGCACCGGACGCCGCTCCTTGACGGGCAAAGGTTCCCTGACGCGGCCCTAGCTCGAGTGCATGTACAGCCCTCGTGTGTTGGAGGCCGCCGTGCCCTGTCCACTGATGGCCAACGCCGACGTCATGAGGCTGACAAGGGTCGACGGCTGCGGCCGCCCCATCTGCGGCGAAGACAACGGATTCACCTTCGACTGTTTCGCCAGCCTCTCCATGTCCCCCAACGTGGAGGAAGGCGAGGACGTCAAGACACGGCGGCCAACGGCCGCCGGTGCGGCTTCAAGAAGGGGGCCCGACCCGAGCCTGATCTACGCCGAGGGGCGCACCGGGCTCCCCATGGCCGACATGTGGTTGAGCACGGTGAACCCGCACCGGCTCACGTCACCCTCGCGCGTGTACTCGCCCGACTACGAGCGCCCCAGGAGCCAGCAGTGGCCCTGAAACCGCTCGCGATCCGCGACCTGGCCGAGGCCGTCGTCGGCTGCGTGTGCGCCGCGCTCGCCCGCACCGCCGAAGAGGTGCCCGGGCAGCCGGGGTGCCCGTGCCGGGCCTGTGCGGTGCCGGGACTCGTGGCCTTCGGCTCCTGTGATGACCCGTGTGCGGCGAAGGAGGCTGGCAGTCAGCTGTCGGTGTCCGTAGCCCGGATCTACGGGAGCAGCCTCGACGAGTTCCCGAACGAGTCCCGCAACGTCCAAGGCGTACGCGGCTGTACGCCTCCGCCGCTGACCGCGCTCGAACTCGTCGTCACGCTGCTGCGGTGCGCGCCGGTCATGAACGAGAACGGCTGCCCGCCGACCTGCGACGAGCTCACAGCCTCGGCGCAGGTCCTCCACGTCGACATGGTCACGTCTTGAACGCCCTGTTGTGCTGCCTGCCCGGTACGCAGCAGACGCGGCGGGGGCGGCGGTTCGTGATGGGCCAGCAGAAGACCATCGGCCCTGAGGGTGGCTGCGTCGGCCTGGAACAGCGCGTCACCGTGGCGCTCCCCGGCTGCGGACGATGCTCCGACGATGAGCCTGGTGGGGAGTCGTCGTGAGCGTGCGGGTGACGGTCGATCCCGGGCGGATCGCGCGGGCTCTGCGGCTACGCAACGGCGTAGTCGCGCGGCGCTTGGCCGAGCGCACGGAACGGACGGCACGCATCGCGGAGCGCGAGGCACCCGGGAGCATGGGCCGCTACGTGACATGGCGCGTACAGGACGGCCCCCGCGGCCTCCAAGGCGTCATCGAGTGCAACCACCCAGCTGTCCGATACGTCCTCGAGGGCACAAGGCCCCACCTGATCCGCCCGCGCCGCGCGAAGGCTCTGCGGTTCGAGGTCCGCGGCCGGGTGGTGTACTCCGCGTACGCACGGCACCCGGGCACGCGCGCTAACAACGTCCTCGTCCGCGGCACTCAGACAGGGTCGCTGACCGGGGCCGCAGGCCATCCTCCGGCCATCGATGCGGGCGCTCCGGCAGAGCTTTGCGACCTCGCCCCCCCCAATTGACGAAAGCCCCCACTCCCTGGCCCAAGGCTTGGGTTCCAGGAGTGTGGGGGCTTCTGTGCGCTTCGCCCGATACCCGGGGTCTCGCTCAGGAACCGTCAGTCTGGATCAGTAGCCGTACTTGTCGGCTGCCGATTCGCCGTAGCGGGCAAAGGCAGCTCGGGTACCGGATCCAGCTATGCCGTCGATGGGGCCGGTGTACCCCCAGTGCGCCCTCAGAGCCCTCTGCAGGGCCTTGATGGTGTTCGGGCCGGGGATCCCGTCGATCGAGTCCCTGTACCCATAGCGATCCCGCAGGTTCCGCTGAATCGCCTTCCAGCTGTTCGTGCCCAGATACCCGTCAATCGTGCCCGGGTTGTAGCCCGCCTCCTTGTGGGCACGCTGCACCCCCTTGGCCTGCCGGATGCTCAGCCCGAGATTCTGCGTCGCCAACGGCGTGATCTCGGCAGTCAGCGAGGCCTCGGCGGAGGCGGTCGTGTCCGCAGGGGCGGCGGTGGCCACTCCGCTCGCGCCGACAAGCCCTCCAACCGCGATGGCGAGGGCCACACCGCCGCCGACGAAGGTACGCCTTAAGGAACTGGATTGCATGGTTCTCCCCATTCGAAGATGTTCGATCATGAAGCATCCTGTTTGCTTCATGCACGGAAGAGTCACGGACTGAGTATGGGGCTCTACCGCCCCAAGGTGGACCTATAACTTTTCAGGGTGCATCCCCAGGGGGCGGCTACCCTCTGGAGTGACCCCCGAGATTCCGACACCTGGACGCTGGATGTTTCGTCATCCAGGGGAAGTGATCCATGGTGGCAAAACGGAAGAATTTCCCAGAAGAGTTCAAGCGGGATGCGGTGGCGCTGGTGCGTTCCTCGAAGGACCGCACGCACACCGACAAAGACTCGACCTCGCGGCATAAAACGGAAGTGTCGGACCTCAAGGGGTCACTTCATTCGAAGTCCTGCCCCAACATCGCGGACGCGGATACGGCCGCGCCCTGTGGCGGGCCGCGATGCAGTGGGGGCATCAGCACGGCGCCGCGTACCAGCTCCTCCAAACCGAGGTTGGAGGCGCGTCCGACCGGTTGTGCTCGGCCGAGGGACTGACGTCCCTCGGGTTCGTCCACCAAGTCGACGCATGACGTCCCCGTACCGCCGATTTCCGGGGCCTAGTGCCGCATCAGGGAACCTTTGCGCGACGGGGCAAAGGTTCCCTGATGCGGCACTAGGCAGCAGTCCTGTGTCTGTGCAGCAAGGCTGGACGTGCCTCGGCGGGCCGATATCGTCGGTTCCATCAGCTGACCTTGCGCGCCTGGGTGGAAGCGCTGCCGTCGCCGGCGTGGGCACTCGCAGCCCATGATCATCTGAGAATGTGGACTCTATGCGGACTCTGATCACGGAGATGCCCTCCGGAATATGCTCCGAAGGGCACCTGACCTGCAGCGGAGTCAAACCAGACTTGGCCCATGAACTCTGCTACGGAAGAACGCATTTCGGAGCGAGACGTACGCTTCGGTCCCTGGGTGTCCGGCGGATCAGGCCGTCCGAGGCGGTGCAGTCCGAGGGCGGCCTGATCCGCCGGACACCCCCTGGCACGGAAGGAGCCGGGCATGAGGTACGGGCCCGCGGTTCGGCGCCGCAAACTCGGCGCCGAGCTGCGTACGCTGCGCGACCGCACGGGGCTCACCAGCGGCGAGGTGGCGCGGCTCGCCGGCTGGCACCAGTCGAAGGTGAGCCGCATCGAGACCGGGGCGAGCAGCGCCAAACCTGCGGACGTGGGGCTGCTGCTCGACATCTACGAGGTGCGCGATCCCCAACTGCGGGCGCTCTTGGAGGCCTTGTCCGGGGCCGACGGCGAGGGCGCGGCGCGGCACCAGTGGTGGCACGCGTACAAGGGGCTGCTGCCGCCCGCGTACCGCGATTTCATCTCGCTCGAGGCGCAGGCCTGCCGGGTCCGGACGCTGGAGACCGCGGTGGTGCCCGGTCTGCTGCAGACGCCCGAGTACGCGAGGGCGGTGACCCGGGCTGCGCTCGGAGGGCTGCCGCCCGGGCAGGTCGACGAGCTCGTGCAGGTGCGGCTGGCACGGCAGGACGTGCTGCGCTCGCAGCCGCCGCTGGAGCTGAGTGCGGTCCTCGACGAGGCGGTGCTGCGCAGGCCGGTGGGCGGCTACGGCGTCATGGGACGGCAGGTGCGCAGGCTGGCGGAGGTGGCACGACTGCCGCATGTGTCGCTGCAGGTACTGCCCTTCGCGGCGGGTGGGCACGTGGGCATCACCGGCCCCTTTCTAATTTTTTCGTTTCCGAACATTGCTGATCTGGATGTGGTTGTTCTCGACCATTTGACGAGTAGCCTCTACCTGGAGCGGAAAGAAGACCTCAGGGCCTACTCCGAAGCCTTCACGGCCCTTCAGGAGCAGGCCCTTTCCACCGAGGACAGCCTGGAATACATCACCGGGATCGGTGATGGCGCGTAAGGAGGCACGATGACAGCACTGCCTCGGCACGTTCCGTCCAGTACCTCTCTGAACGGAGCCGGGCACGACCTCCGGTGGCGGCGCAGCAGCCGCAGCACCGGGATGAACAACTGCGTGGAGACGGCGGAACCCGGACACGGGCCGGGTTCCGGTCTGCTCGCGGTCCGCGATTCGAAGAACACGGCAGGTCCCGCGCTGCTCTTCGCACCAGCGGCCTGGAACACCTTCCTCGACGCCGTCCGAGGCGAGGGGTTCTAGGCCGCACGGCGAGCAGGCGCCACCACGGGAGAACGGTGCCACAGCGGACAACGCTACGACGAACAGTGCTACGGCGCGGTGCGGGCGATCGTCCGCACCGCGCTCTCGATGTGCGCCCCGGTCAGGTCGGCGCGGGCGGTGAGCCGGAGCCGTGAGATGCCGTCGGGCACGGACGGCGGCCGGAAGCAGCCGACGAGCAGCCCGGCCGCACGGCAGTCGGCGGCCCACTTGACCGCCTCGTCCGGCGAGGGCGCCCGTACGGAGACCACGGCCGCGTCGGGGCGTACCGCCTCCAGGCCCGCCGCGGTCAGGCGCGTGTGCAGCGCGGTGGCGACCTCGCGGGCGCGTGCGGCCCGCGCGGGTTCGCGGCGCAGGAGCCGCAGGGCGGCGAGCGCGCCACCGGCGGCGGCGGGGGCGAGGCCGGTGTCGAAGATGAAGGTACGGGCCGTGTTCACCAGGTGCTCGATCACCTTGGCCGGTCCGAGGACCGCACCGCCCTGGCTGCCGAGCGATTTGGACAGGGTGAGGGTGGCGACCACATCGGGCGCGCCCGCGAGGCCCGCGGCCCGCGCGGCGCCCCGGCCGCCGTCGCCGAGCACCCCGAGGCCGTGCGCGTCGTCCAGGAGCAGGGCAGCACCCGACGCGCGGCATACGGTGGCGAGTTCGGCCAGCGGTGCGCGGTCGCCGTCGACGGAGAAGACCGAGTCGGTGACGGCGAGCGCGGGGCCCTGGTGGCCGTCGAGCGCCTTGGCCACCGCCTCCGGGTCGCGGTGTGCGGCGACCGAGGTGGTGCCGCGGGCGAGACGGCAGCCGTCGATCAGTGAGGCGTGGTTGCCGGCGTCCGAGACGATCAGGCTGCCGTGCGGTGCGAGCGCGGTGACGGCGGCGAGGTTGGCCGCGTAGCCGGAGGACAGGACGAGGGCCGCCTCGAATCCGCAGAATTCGGCGAGTTCCCGCTCGAGTCGGGCATGCAGTTCGGTCGTGCCCGTGACCAGGCGGGAACCGGTGGCGCCCGCCCCCCACGTACGGGCGGCGCGCTCCGCGCCCTCGACGACCTCGGGGTGGCGGGTCAGGCCCAGGTAGTCGTTGCTCGCCAGGTCGAGCAGCGGCGATTCGGCGGGACGCGGGCGCAGCTTGCGGACGAGTCCGGCGCCACGGCGCAGCTCGGCCTGCTCGTCGAGCCAGCCGAAGGGGTCGTCGTGGGCGTGCCCTTGCGTGTCCATCCGGCCGTCCTCTGGTGCTCGGGAGCGTGCGGCGTGCCGCCGTATGCGCGCTCGGGAGAGTGGCGTTCGTCTTTGTCGGCAGTCAACAGACCCTAACCGGCCACGACCGAGGTCAGCATGTGGCAATACCCACACCTGACAGGACCACTGTTGTGCGGTTCCTACTTGGCCGGGGGTGGGCGCGTAGGCGAGGATCTGCACTCATGGACCTGCTGAACACGCTCGTGGACAAGGGGCTACGGCGCGAGCTGCCGACCCGCGAAGAGGCACTCGCCGTGCTGGCCACCTCCGATGACGATCTGCTCGACGTGGTGGCGGCCGCGGGCAAGGTACGGCGCCAGTGGTTCGGGCGCCGGGTGAAGCTGAACTACCTCGTCAACCTGAAGTCGGGCCTGTGCCCCGAGGACTGCTCGTACTGCTCGCAGCGGCTCGGTTCGAAGGCCGAGATCCTCAAGTACACCTGGCTGAAGCCCGAGGATGCCTCGAAGGCCGCCGCGGCGGGCGTCGCGGGCGGCGCCAAGCGGGTCTGTCTGGTGGCGAGCGGGCGCGGTCCCACGGACCGCGATGTGGACCGGGTGTCCAGGACCATCGTAGCGATCAAGGAGCAGAACGAGGGCGTCGAGGTCTGCGCCTGCCTCGGCCTGCTCTCCGAGGGCCAGGCGGGACGACTGCGGGACGCGGGCGCCGACGCGTACAACCACAACCTCAACACCTCCGAGAACACCTACGGCGAGATCACCACCACCCACACGTACGCGGACCGGGTGGACACCGTGCAGCAGGCGCAGGCCGCGGGGCTCTCGGCCTGTTCGGGGCTGATCGCGGGCATGGGCGAGAGCGACGAGGACCTCGTCGACGTGGTCTTCTCGCTGCGCGAGCTCGATCCGGACTCGGTGCCGGTGAACTTCCTGATCCCCTTCGAGGGCACCCCGCTCGCCAAGGAGTGGCACCTGACACCGCAGCGCGCGCTGCGGATCCTCGCGATGGTGCGCTTCGTCTGCCCGGACGTCGAGGTGCGGCTCGCGGGCGGGCGCGAGGTCCATCTGCGCTCGCTGCAGCCGCTCGCGCTGCACCTGGCCAACTCGATCTTCCTGGGCGACTACCTGACCAGTGAGGGACAGGCGGGCCAGGCCGACCTGGACATGATCGCGGACGCCGGCTTCGAGGTGGAGGGCACGGACACCACGACGCTGCCCGAGCACCGGGCGGATGCACTGGCGGGTTGCGGCTCGCACGCCGCGGGCTCCGGCTGCGGTTCGCACGATGAAGAGGCTGCCGGATCGGGCGGTGCGGACGCGTCGGGCTGCGGCTCCCACGGTGGCGGCTGCGGGCCGTGCGGCAGTACGGAGGCGCAGGCCGAGCAGCCCGCCGTCCCCGCGGAGACCTCCGCCCCTGCGGAGACCGCCGCACCCGGGGCCCGTACGGATCTCGTCGCCGTACGCCGCCGAGGCGCCGGAACGGACCTCGCACCCAATGCCTGAGCCCGGCCCCGGCCCGCTCACGGGACACGACCCACTCACTGGCCCCAACCCGCTCAGGGGCCCCAACCCGCTGACAAGCCTCGGCCCGGACCGGCCGACGGACCTCGGCCCCGACCGGCTCCTCGACCTGGACCGCCGCCATGTCTGGCACCCGTACGGGCCGATGCCCGGCCGCCAGGAGCCCCTGCTCGTCGAATCGGCGAGCGGGGTGCGGCTGCGGCTCGCGGGCGGCGAGGAGCTGGTCGACGGGATGTCGTCGTGGTGGTCGGCGATCCACGGCTACAACCACCCGGTCCTCAACGAGGCGGCCCGCGGCCAGCTGGACCGGATGAGCCATGTCATGTTCGGCGGGCTCACCCACGAGCCCGCCGTCCGCCTGAGCAAACTGCTCGTGGACATCACGCCCGAAGGTCTCGAACATGTCTTCCTCGCCGACTCCGGTTCGGTCTCGGTCGAGGTCGCCCAGAAGATGTGCCTGCAGTACTGGCGCTCGCTGGGCCGCCCGGAGAAGCGGCGCCTGCTGACCTGGCGAGGCGGCTACCACGGCGACACCTGGCATCCCATGTCGGTCTGCGATCCCGAGGGCGGGATGCACGAGCTGTGGTCGGGTGCGCTGCCCCGGCAGATCTTCGCGCCCGCCCCGCCGACCGAGTTCGACGAGGCGTATGCCCGCGAGCTGCGCGCGACGATCGCCGGGCACGCCGCCGAGACGGCCGCGGTGATCGTGGAGCCGGTGGTGCAGGGCGCGGGCGGGATGCGCTTCCACTCCCCCGCGTATCTGAGGGTGCTGCGCGAGGCCTGCGACGAACACGACGTGCTGCTCGTCTTCGACGAGATCGCGACGGGCTTCGGCCGCACGGGCGAACTGTTCGCAGCCGGACATGCGGGGGTCACACCCGATGTGCTGTGTCTGGGCAAGGCGCTGACCGGCGGCTATCTGACGCTGGCGGCGAGCCTGTGCACCTCACGCGTCGCCGAGGGCATCTCGCGCGGCGAGGTGCCGGTACTCGCGCACGGCCCGACGTTCATGGGCAATCCGCTGGCCGCCTCCGTGGCCTGCGCCTCGATCGGTCTGCTGCTCGCACAGGACTGGCGGGCCGAGGTGAAGCGCATCGAGCACGGGCTGCGCGAAGGCCTGGCACCCGCGGCCGCGCTGCCAGGTGTCGTGGACGTGAGGGTCCTCGGCGCAATCGGGGTCGTGCAACTGGACCACGACGTGGACATGGGCGCGGCGACCCGCGCGGCGGTCCGTGCGGGGGTGTGGCTGCGGCCCTTCCGCAACCTCCTGTACACGATGCCGCCGTACGTCACCGGTGACGCGGACGTCGCACGGATCTGCCGTGCGGTGCTCGCGGCGGCGCGGGAAGGCTGAGATGGATCCGTACGGGGACAGGCTCGTGGACGGGGTCCTGGTCGTCACGGGGACCGGGACCGAGATCGGCAAGACGGTCACCACGGCGGCGCTCGCCGCGGTGGCCCTCGCCGCCGACCGCTCGGTCGCGGTACTCAAGCCCGCCCAGACCGGTGTGGGGCCGGGCGAGGCGGGCGACATCGCCGAGGTGGTGCGTCTCGCGGGGCCGGTGACCGGACTCGAACTCGCCCGCTACCCGGAGCCGTTGGCACCGGAGACCGCGGCGCGGCGCGCGGGACTGACCCCCGTCACGCCCGCTCGGACGGCCGAGGCGGCTCAGAAGCTGGCGGCCGCACACGATCTGGTCCTGGTCGAGGGCGCGGGCGGGCTGCTCGTCCGCTTCGACGAGGCGGGCGGCACACTCGCGGACGCGGCCCGGCTGCTCGGCGCACCGGTCCTCGTGGTCAGCCCGGCCGGGCTCGGCACGCTCAACTCGACGGCCCTGACCGCCGAGGCGCTGCGGGCGCGCGGGCTGCGGCAGGAGGGTGTCGTCATCGGTAGCATGCCGGCCGAGCCGGGGCTCGCCGAGCGCTGCAACATCGCCGATCTCCCGGTGGCCGCCGAGGCCCCGCTGCTCGGCGCGCTCCCTGCGGGCGCGGGAGCGCTCGCCCCCGCCGCCTTCCGTGCCCGGGCCGCGTCCTGGCTCGCGCCACGGCTCGGCGGCAGCCGGCGGGCGGCAGCCGACAGGCCGACGCCTGGCGGAGCGACACCCGCCACGCCTGAGTGACCGTCAGGTCCGAGGGGAGCCACCGGGCCTGAGGACCTGTCAGCCCAGCAGGCCCCCGTCAGGCCTGAGTACCCGACCGTCGGCGTACGGGTACCCGTACCCGGGCCCGTAAGCTGGCGGCCATGCGCGCACGTATCCAGGAAATCGTCTTCGACTGCACCGATCCGACCCGACTGGTCCGGTTCTGGGCCGCGTTGCTCGACGCGGAGCCGGTGGACCGCTCGCCGGACTGGTCGTACATCGACGTGCCCGGGTTCGCCCGGATCGCCTTCCAGGCCGTTCCGGAGGGGAAGACCGTGAAGAACCGGCTGCATCTCGACGTCGAGGCGGGCGCGCTGCCCGCCGCGGTCGCCGAGGCCGAGTCCCTCGGGGCGCGCCGGGTCGGCACGGTCGTGACCGATGAGCACGGCGACTTCCAGGTGCTTGAGGACCCCGAGGGAAACGAGTTCTGCTTCGTCGACTGAGGCGCGCCTGGCGCGCGGGCGGATTCCAGGGCCCGAAGGGGGAGAATCGGAAGTGACGCACCCGCCGGCCGAGGAGGCAGTATGCCGTCGCGCTCCACATCCGTGCCCAAGGACGCCGTGCACCACCCGGTCTTCGCGCGCTTCTACGCGAAGCAGAGCCTCGCGGCGGAGAAACTCATCGCCGCCCACCGCAGGGAACTCCTGTCCGGTCTGAGCGGCCGCGTCATCGAGATCGGCGCGGGCAACGGGCTGAACTTCGCCCACTATCCCCCGGCGGTCTCCGAGGTCGTGGCCATCGAACCGGAGCGCCATCTGCGGCAGTTGGCGGCCGACGCGGCGCAGCGGGCCGAGGTGCCGGTGGATGTGGTGCCGGGTGCGGCGGAGGCGCTGCCGGTCAAGAGCGAGGCCTTCGACGCGGCCGTCTTCTCCCTGGTCCTGTGCAGTGTGCGCGACGTGCCGCGGGCCCTGGCCGAGGCGCACCGGGTGCTGCGGCCGGACGGTGAGCTGCGGTTCTTCGAGCACGGCCGGGCGCCGGAGAGCCGCGCCATGGTCGCGTTGCAGCGCGGCCTGGACGCGACGGTGTGGCCGCGCCTGTTCGGCGGCTGCCACGTCGGCCGTGCACCGCTCGCCTCGCTGCGGGAGGCGGGCTTCGCGATCACCGCGTCCCGGGCCTTCCTGATCCCGCCGTCCCGGCTGCGCCTGCCGACCTCGTACTGCGTGCTCGGCACGGCCCTCAAGTCCTCGTAGGGGGTCTCCGGCGGATCAGTGAAACAGCCTTTCGCGGCCCCAGCACGGAGTCAGCGCGGAGTCCACCGCGGGTCACGGCCGGTCAGCGCGAGGAGGGTGTCGAGGGGCGAGGCGCCCTCCGGTACCGGGACGGCCTCGCCGAAGGCGCCCTTCCGGCGCCCCTCGGGCACGAGCCCGGCCCAGACGGGTGGATGTCCGCGAGCACGTCGGGGCGGGCTCGTAGGGCCGGCCGGTGGCCCGGGCCAGGTCCCAGCCGTGCACCACGTAGTCGCCGAGGATCATGCGCGCGACGGTCGTCGCCGGCAGGCCGCTGAGGCCGGTGGCGCCTTCCAGCGCGCCGGGCGCCGCCCAGGCGGCCGCGAGCTGTGCGCGCTCCTTCGCGAAGAGCCCGCGCCAGTCGGGTTCGTCGGCCACGTAGTCGGGGGTGGCGGTGAAGTCCGGTGTCCGCTTGGCGGCGAGCGCCTGGAACTGGACGGTGACGTGCAGCAGATGGTTCAGCAGGCCCCGTACGTCGTACTCGCTGCAGGGCGTGGGCGCGTCCAGCATGCCGTCGTCGATACCGTCCAGGACGACGGCCACCCGCTCCCCGGCCGCCTCGAGAAGTGCACTGATGTCGTTGCTCATGCGGCGACGTTAAGCCGAGCCGCCGCCCGCTCCGCGCAGCAACGCGCCACGCCCTGAGCGGGCGGGGCATGCAGGGTGCGCTAGCTCTGGCTCCATCCGCGCAGTTCTTCGGCGATCGCCCGGATGTCCGCCTCGCCGGTCTTCACCAGGCGGGCCAGATCGCGGACCTGTTCGGCGGAGATGGCGGGCTTCAGGCCGCTCGCGAAGAGATAGGCGTATGCCACGGCGCAGGCGAACATCGCGTTGGAGCGTTCGAGGGCCGGGATGTGCAGGAGCTGCTGCAGCAGAGCGGCGGCACGCTGGGGGGCGTCCTCGTAGACGGGGACGCCGAATATCTCCGCCTCGTGGCGGCTGACGGCGGCCACCAGGGCGCCCCAGTCGGTGACTTGGGGATCGCCGGGCGTCCGCTGCTCGGCGACCATGAGGAGCCATGCGAGGTCGATCTTCAGGGTCAAGGCCGGGCGCGCTCCGTGCCGAACTCCTCGGCGAACACGGACTCGTAGCTCTTCATGAAGTCGGCGGCCGACTCGACGAAGGCGCGGCCCTGTTCACCGACGTCGTGGCGGACGAGTTCCTCGATATAGCGGTTGACGCTCATCCCGCGGGCCAGGGCGCGCTCACGGGCGACCCTGGCGGTCTCCTCGTCCACCCGGACGTTGAGCTGAGTCTTCGGCATACCCTCAAGCTAGCGCCAGAGCGCTAGCACCGGCAAGGGCGCCCGGGCACCCGGTTCGCGTGTCCCTTACACCCGTTTGGCGCGCCCGACTTCGGAGGGATACCGGATGCCGGTGCGACGCCGCTACTCTCGGGCCCCGTAGCGCAGTCGGACGGCCCGGAGCCCGGGAGGCGGCCTTGTCCACACCGTCAGGAGCACATCTCACCGATCTCGCGAAGCCGGCCGGTATCGCGGCCAGGGCGCGGGGTCTGACCAAGGCGTACGGCTCGGGCGAGACGACCGTGCTCGCGCTCGACGCGGTCGACGTCGACATCGCGCGCGGCCGGTTCACCGCGGTGATGGGCCCTTCGGGCTCGGGCAAGTCGACGCTCATGCACTGCCTCGCCGGGCTCGACTCGGTGTCCGCGGGGCAGGTCTGGCTCGGGGACACGGAGATCACCTCGCTGCGGGAGCGGGAGCTCACCCGGCTGCGCAGGGACCGGATCGGCTTCATGTTCCAGGCCTTCAACCTGCTGCCGACGCTGAACGCGCGCGAGAACATCACCCTGCCCATGGACATCGCGGGGCGCCGCCCCGATGCCGAGTGGCTGGACCGCGTGATCGACACGCTCGGCCTGCGGGACCGGCTGAAGCACCGGCCCGCGCAGCTCTCCGGCGGCCAGCAGCAGCGGGTGGCGTGTGCGCGGGCGCTGGCCTCGCGCCCGGAGCTGATCTTCGCGGACGAGCCGACGGGGAATCTGGACTCGCGCGCGGGCCTGGAGGTACTGGGCTTCCTGCGCGAGGCGGTGGACGAACTGGGGCAGACCGTCGTCATGGTCACGCATGATCCGGGGGCCGCCGCCCATGCGGATCTGGTGCTCTTCCTCGGGGACGGGCGGATCGTGGACGAGATGAAGCAGCCCACGGCCGAGGCGGTCCTGGAGCGGATGAAGCGGTTCGACACGCTGGGTGGCCAGCCCGCCGAGGGCTCCGCCGAGGCCTCCGCCGACCCCACCGCCGCGCCCTCCTCGGAGCCCCCCGGCGGACACTCGGGCGAGCCCCCTGGCGAGGGGCCTGGCGACCGGCCCGGCGACTCCGCCCGGAAGGACTGACCCGGCCGTGCTCAAGGCAACGCTGCGCAGCTTCTTCGCCCACAAGGGCCGCCTGTTCCTCTCGGCGCTCGCGGTGATCCTCTCCGTGGCGTTCGTCGCCGGCAGCCTCATCTTCTCCGACACGGTGACCCGTACCTTCGACCGGCTCTTCGCCTCGACCTCCGCCGATGTCACCATCTCCGCCAAGGAGGAGATCTCCGAGGGCCTGCCCACCGGCCGGGTGCCCACCGTCCCGGCCGAGCTGGCCGAGCGGGCGTCCTCGGTGGCGGGCGTGGCCGGCACCCATGTCGACGTCGGCGTGGAGAACATCACCGTCGTCGACGCGGAGAACGAACCGGTCGGCCCGACGACGGGCGCGCCCACGATCGCCACCAACTGGTACGTGACGGAACGCAGCCCGGTCGAGCTGACCGAGGGCCGCGCGCCGTCCGGCGCGGATGAGGCGCTGCTCGACTCGGACACCGCCGAAAAGAAGAACCTCGGGATCGGCGACCGGCTGACCGTGCTCGCCGGGCCGGGCTCGTTCGAGGTGGAGATCGTCGGCATCGCCACGTTCACCACCACCAACCCCGGTGCCGCACTGGTGTTCCTGGACACTCGGACAGCGCAGCAAAAGCTGCTCGGCGATCCGGGCAAGGCCACCGCGATCGCCGTGGACGCGGCGCCGGGCGTCAGTGACGAGCAGCTCAAGCGCAGTCTGGCGGCCGAGTTCGGCGGCACCTACGAGCTGAAGACGGCGGACGAGCAGGCCAAGTCGGCCGCCGAGGAGCTCGGCGGGTTCCTCGACATCATCAAGTACGTCATGCTCGGCTTCGCCGGGATCGCGGTCCTCGTCGGCATATTCCTGATCGTCAACACCTTCTCGATGCTCATCGCGCAGCGCACCCGCGAGCTGGGGCTGATGCGCGCTCTGGGGGCGGACCGCCGCCAGGTGCGTCGTTCGGTGCTCGCCGAGGCGCTGCTGCTCGGTGTGGTCGGCTCGACGCTCGGCCTCGCCACCGGGATCGGGCTCGCCGCGGGGCTGATCGAGCTGATGGGCCTGCTGGGGATGAACCTCAGGGCCACCGAGATGGTGATCGGCTGGACGACGCCCGTCATCGCGTACGCGGTGGGGGTGGGCGTCACCTTCCTCGCGGCGTATCTGCCGGCGCGGCGGGCCGCCCGGGTCTCTCCGATGGCGGCGCTCGCGGACATCGAGGTGACGGGCCTGGGGCGGCCGCTGACGGTCCGTGCGATCGTCGGCTCGGTCGTGGGGGCGGCGGGTGCCGCGGCGCTCGTCGGCTGTGCGCTGGCGAAGGACAGTGCGGGGGCGGCCTCGCTGCTCGGGCTGGGCGTGATCCTCACGCTGATCGCCACCGTGATCTCCGGTCCGCTGCTCGTACGGCCGGTGATCCGGGTGCTCGGCGGCGCGTTCCCGGCGCTGTTCGGTTCGGTGGGGCGGCTGAGCCAGCGCAATGCGCTGCGCAATCCGCGCCGCACCGGGGCGACGGCCGCCGCGCTGATGGTCGGTCTCGCCCTGGTGGGCGGCCTGTCCGTGGCGAGCGCGTCGATGACCAAGTCCTTCGACGAGCAGATCGACCGCCAGCTCGGCGCGGACTTCGTGGTGCAGAACCGCGCGTTCATGCCGTTCCCTGCGGAGGTCACGGAAGCGGCGAAGGGCGCGGACGGTGTCGGCACCGTCGTACGGCAGCGGTTCGTGCCGATCGCGCTGGAACTGCCGGACGGCAGGCGGGTGGAGTCCACGGCCTCCGCCTACGAGCCCGGTCTCGACGAGGTGGCGAAGGTCGACTACACGGCGGGCGGCACGGACGCGGCGCTCGCGCCCGGACATCTGGGCCTGGACCACGCGTTCGCCGCCGAGCACGGTGTGCGGCTCGGCGACGAGCTGCCCGCCCGGTTCCCCGGCGGGCAGCGGGCCACGCTGACCGTGGGCGCCCTCACCGATCTGCCGGGCAGCGGCGCGTTCGCCCCGGAGGGCGGGATCTTCCTCGGGTTCGACACCGCCGACCGGTATGTGCCGGACGGCCAGGACTCGGCGGTGTACCTCAACGCGAGCTCCGGCGTCGACCCCGCCGAGCTGCGCACGAGCCTGGAGCAGGCCCTCGATCCGTATCCACAGGTGCAGGTGCGCGACCAGGCGGACTACAAGGAGCTGATCCGCAGCCAGATCGCCGTGATGCTCTACCTCGTCTACGCACTGCTCGGCCTCGCGATCGTCATCGCGATCCTCGGCGTCGTCAACACCCTTGCGCTGTCGGTCGTCGAGCGCACCCGCGAGATCGGTCTGCTGCGCGCGATCGGGCTCGCGCGGCGGCAGCTGAGCTGGATGATCCGCCTGGAGTCGGTGGTGATCTCGGTCTTCGGGGCGCTGCTCGGGATCGCCCTCGGCCTGGTGTGGGGCGTGGCGGTGCAGCAGGTGCTCGCGCTCGAAGGCATGACGGCGCTCGCGATCCCCTGGGGCACGATGATCGCGGTGGTGCTCGGCTCGATCGTCGTCGGTCTGGCGGCGGCGCTCCTTCCGGCGGCGCGGGCGGCGCGGATGAACGTCCTCGCGGCCATCGCGCACGAGTAGGGACGGCGGTGGTGCCCGGCTCGCCGCCGGGCGGCTCGAGCGGGGACCGAGCGCGGGTGGCGGGCGTGTCCGTATCGCGGAATCCGCTGGCCGGGGCGCGCCGGCCGGTGGTGGGATGCGCGCATGAGCGACGTACAGATCCGCACCGCGACCCCCGCCGACCTCGACGCCGTACTGGCCTTCTGGAAGACGGCCGCCGAGGGCACCAGCATCAGTGACGACCGCGCGGGGGTGGAACGGCTCGTGGAGCGTGACCCCGGGGCGCTGTTCCTCGCGGAGCTCGACGGGGATCTCGTGGGAACGGTGATCGCCGGCTTCGACGGCTGGCGCAGCCATCTCTACCGCCTCGCCGTGCACCCGGAGCGCCGGCGCCGCGGCATCGGCTCGGCGCTGCTCGCGGCGGCCGAGGGGCGGTTCGTGGCGCTGGGCGGGCGGCGGGCCGATGCGATGGTCCTGGAGCGGAACGGGACCGGGCAGCGGGCGTGGGCGGCCGGTGGCTATGCGCGCGAGGATCAGTGGCGGCGGTGGGTGAAGCCGCTCGGGGGCTGACGCGTGCGGCCGGTCACCGGTCCGTACGCGGGTGGGCAAGGCTCGACCCGCGCGGACGAGCTGCGCGGACGAGTGATCCCTTACGGCCGCCATACTTTGCTTTCCCTTTAGAATGGCGCTCACCGCCCGATCGGCGGTACCCCCTGCGGATCGACCCGATCCCCTCCTGACGAAAGGTGTGAGCCTCCGCCCATGGGCGAGCCTCCCAGTAGCCGATATCGCGCACTGACCGTTCCCTTGTCCGATCATGGGACGGAGGTGACCCGATGACCGAAGTGCTTCTGCTCGCCGTGGCCGTACTGCTCACGCTGGCCTGTGGCGTCTTCGTCGCCGCCGAGTTCTCGCTGACCACGGTCGAGCGCTCCACCCTGGAGCGGTCCGTCGCCGAGGGCGAGCGCGGCGCGGACAGCGCCCTCAAGGCAGTCCGCACCCTCACCTTCCAGCTCTCCGGCGCCCAGCTCGGCATCACCGTGACCGGCCTGGTCATCGGCATGCTCTCCGAGCCCTCCCTCGGCAAGCTGCTCGCCGGGCCGCTCGACGCCCTGGGCCTGTCGCAGGGCGCGGCCGACGGCGTGGCGCTGGTGCTCGCCACCGTGATCTCGACGATCGTCCTGATGGTCGTCGGTGAGCTGGTACCGAAGAACTGGGCGATCTCCTCGCCGCTCGGCGTTGCCCGTCGGGTGGCGACCCCGCAGCGCTGGTTCAGCCTGGCGTTCAGGCCGCTGATCACCCATCTCAACAACACCGCCAACCGCAGTGTGCGCCGCCTGGGTCTGGAGCCCGCCGAGGAGCTGGCCTCCGCGCGCGGCCCGCAGGAGCTGGCCGCGCTCGCACGGCACTCGGCGAAGGAGGGCGCACTGGAGGCGGACACCGCCGAACTGTTCGTCCGCACCCTGAACCTGGCCGATCTGACGGCCGAGAACGTGATGACGCCGCGCGTGCAGGTCATGGCGCTCGACGTGCGGGCCACCGCCGAGGACGTGGCCTCGGCGACCAGGGCGACGGGCCTGTCCCGCTTCCCCGTGTACCGAGAGTCGCTCGACCAGGTCGTCGGCGTCGTGCACATCAAGGACGTCCTCGCGGTGCCCGCCGAGCTCAGGCCCCGGCAGTCGGTGGCGCAGCTGGTGCGCGAGCCGCTGCTCGTCCCCGAGTCGCTGACCGTCGACCGGCTGCTCGACCGGCTCTCCGGCAAGCGGACGATGGCCGTGGTCATCGACGAGTACGGCGGTACGGCCGGGGTGGCCACTTTGGAGGACATCGTCGAGGAGGTTGTGGGCGAGGTCCGCGACGAGCACGATCCGCACGAGACCCCCGATCTGGCCCCGGCGGGCGTGGACGAACGAGGCCGTGCGCTGTACTCGGCGGACGGCGCGGCACGCATGGACCAGCTGGAGAAGATCGGCCTGCGCGCGCCGGAGGGCCCGTACGAGACGCTGGCCGGACTGGTGGCGGCCGAGCTCGGCCATATCCCGGCCGTCGGTGACGGCGTCGAGGTGGCCGGCTGGCGCCTCGACGTGGTCGACGCGAGCGGACGCCGTGCCGCGCGTCTCCTGCTGCACGCACCCCTGGACGAGACGCCCGAGGAGGCGCAGCGATGATTGCCGTACAGCTCCTCGTCGGACTGGCGACGCTGGTCCTCAACGCCTTCTTCGTCGGCGCCGAGTTCGCCCTGATCTCGGTGCGCCGCAGCCAGGTCGAGCCGCATGCCGAACAGGGCGACCGGCGGGCCCGCAGCGTGCTGTGGGGTCTGGAACACGTCTCGCACCTGATGGCGGCGGCGCAGCTCGGCATCACGCTGTGCACGCTGGTGCTCGGCATCGTCGCCGAGCCGGCGATCGCGCATCTGCTCGAGCCGGTCTTCGACGCCGTGGGTGTGCCGCATGGTCTGGTGCATCCGATCTCGTTCGTGATCGCGCTCGCCGTGGCCACGTACCTGCACATGCTGCTCGGCGAGATGATCCCGAAGAACATCGCGCTCGCCGAGCCGGTGAAGTCAGCCCTGCTTCTCGGCCCTCCGCTGGTCGCGCTGACCCGGGCGCTGCGTCCGGTGATCTTCGCGATCAACACCTTCGCCAACACGCTGCTCAAGCTGCTGCGGGTGGAGCCGAAGAGCGAGGTCGAGGCGACGTTCTCGGATGATCAGCTGGCCCGTATCGTCAAGGACTCCAGCGATGCCGGCCTGCTCGACGACCGTGCGACCGAGCGCCTGCGCGATGCGCTGGAACTGGGCAACCGCCCGGTGCGGGATGTCGCGCTGCCGCTGGAGCGGGTGGTGTACGCACGGCTCGGGGTGACGCCGGAGGAGCTGGAGCGGCTGTCGGCCGAGTCCGGGTTCTCCCGCTTCCCCGTGGTCGACCAGGGGCGCAGGATCGTCGGATATCTGCACGTCAAGGACGCCCTGGAGGTGCAGCCGCGGGATCTGCCGTTCCAGACGCGCGAGATGCGCACCATCGCCCGGGTACGGGAGACGACCCCGCTGGACGATGTGCTGACCGCGATGCGCCGCAGCCGTACGCATCTGGCCGCGGTACTCGGCGAGGACGGGCGGCTCGCGGGCCTGGTGACCATGGAGGACGTGTTGCGGGAGCTGTTCGGGCAGCCTGCCTGAGGCCGCGGGAATTCCTGTTGATCCGGCCGCCCCCGTCCTTATGATCTTGGGCATGAGCCTTCGTCTGGAAAAGATCACCGCGGACAACGTCGAGACCGCGTTCACCGTCCGCGTCCGCAGCGACCAGGAGCACCTGGTGGAGAGCGTGGAGAAGTCCCTGGCCGAGGCATATGTGCATCCGGAGGCGGCCTGGCCCCGTCTGATCATGGACGGGGACCGGGCCGTCGGCTTCCTGATGGCCTTCCTGGACATCGACTGGGGCGACGACGCGGACGGCACGGACATACGCTCCGGCCTGTGGCGTCTGAACATCGCGGCGGACCTGCAGGGCCGCGGATACGGCCGCTTCGCGGTCGAGGCGGTGGCCGAGGAGATCCGGCGGCGCGGGGGCGAGAAGATGTACGTGACGTGGCACGACGGCCCGGACGGGCCCGAGAAGTTCTATCTCGGGCTCGGCTTCGAGCGCACGGGCGAGCTGAGCGGCGACCAGCCCGTGGGCGTGCTCGCCCTGCGGTGAAGCCGCGGGGCGAGGCCTTGGCGTGCAGCCTCGGGGTGCGCCCCTGCGGTGAACCCTTGAGGTGAGCCGCGGGCGGCGAGGCGATAGCATCGCTCGCGCCATGCAGATGAATGCCACGTACACCAGTCTCGTCGCGGTCGGCGACTCCTTCACCGAGGGCATGTCGGACCTCCTGTCCGACGGCAGCTACCGCGGCTGGGCCGACGTGCTCGCCGCCCGGATGGCCCGCGTGCAGCCCGGTTTCCGGTACGCGAATCTCGCGGTACGCGGCAAGCTCATCGCCCAGATCGTGGACGAGCAGGTCGAGGCGGCCGCCGCGATGCGCGCCGATGTGGTGACGCTGGTCGGCGGCCTCAACGACACCCTGCGGCCCAAATGCGACATGGTCATGGTCCGCGACCGGCTCACCGAGGCGGTCGAGCGGCTCGCGCCCTCCTGCGGGCAGCTGGTCCTGATGCGCAGCCCGGGCCGCCAGGGCCCGGTCCTGGAACGGTTCCGGCCGCGCATGGAGGAGCTCTTCTCGTACGTGGACACTCTGGCGGAGAAGCACGGCGCCGTGGTCGTGGATCTGTACGGCGCCGAGGCCCTGTCCGACCAACGGATGTGGGATGTGGACCGGCTGCATCTCACCGAGGAGGGCCACCGGCGGGTGGCCGAGGCGGTGTGGCAGTCGCTCGGCCTCCCGGCCGAGGAGGACTGGCGCGCGCCCCTGCCCCCCGCCGTCCCGGCGAACTGGGTGGCCCGGCGCACCGCCGACCTCAGCTTCGCGCGGCAGCATCTGCTCCCCTGGATCGGCCGCCGGCTCACCGGCCGCAGTTCGGGCGACGGCCGGACCGGCGCCCACTTCAGCGCCGAGCTGGGCAAGGCCTTCTGGGTCAACCCCGCCGACCACACGGACCCCGGCCCCGTGCCGGAGTGGCGCCGGGTGGGCCCCTGACCCGGAGCACCCCGTTCCACCTGCGATCAAAGCCGATGTCATCGGGGAACTGTTCCTGCATGATGACGGGATGGACCACGGCGACCAGCGCTTCCACGTCATCGTGCTGTCGAACTTCGCGAAGGGTTTCGACAAGTACGCCTTCACCTACGGCAAGGCCGGAATTCCGGAGAGCACCTATCCCGACCGGTTCCACCTGCTGACCCGTCAGGAGCTGGGCATCGGCGTGCGCAAGGCTCGGCGCCTGCTGGACCGGCTGGCCATCGAGGGCGACCGGCTGCTGGTGCTCGAGACCAGGGTGGATCCCGACAGGCTGGTGCCCAATGAGTCGACCGGGCTCGGCATGGAATGGCGCGAGCCCCGTATCCGGTTGTCGGGTCTGCACGAAATCGACTCCGCGGGCGAGGAGTTCACGCTGCGCCCGACCACCGTCGAGGACGCGATGGCGGACTCGCTGCGCCTGCACCCCTCCGCACAGCGCCGCTATGACGACATCAGGCCGCGTTCGGTCTCGGTTCTGCCGGTCGCCGCCGCCTGCCAGGCCCGGTGCTCGTTCTGCTTCTCCGCGGCCTCCATCTCCAGCGACCAGGCACCGGCCCGGGTTCCCTGGGAGGCGGTCACCGACTGGCTGGAGCGCGCCCGTACCGCGGGGGCCGAGCGTGCGGTGATCACCGGTGGCGGGGAGCCCACGCTCATACCCTTCGAGCAGCAGATACGGCTCGTATCCGCTTGCTCCGCGGCCTTCCCGAAGGTCGTCCTGATCACCAACGCGCACAACCTGGCGAAGGCCCGGGCCGAGGAACGGTCCGACCGGCTTTCAGACCTCGGCGCCGCGGGCCTGGGCGTGCTCGCGGTCTCCCGGCACCACCAGGACGACACCGTCAACGAGCGGCTGATGATGCTGCGTACGCCGGTGGGCGAGGTGATCGACACCTGGCGCGTGGGACGGGACCGCTGGCCGGGACTGCGGATGCGGCTGATCTGCGTGCTCCAGCACGGCGGAGTGGCCGACGCGGCCGGCGTCGCCGACTACCTCTCGTGGGCCACGGCGCTCGGCGTCGAGGAGATCTGCTTCAAGGAGCTCTACGTCTCCACCAGCACCGAGTCGCTCTACTACGACCGCACCGCGAACCTCTGGAGCCGGGACCACCAGGTGCCCCTCTCCGTCGTCACACGCTTCGCCGAGGAGCACGGTTTCGAGGCGGCGAGCCGCCTGCCCTGGGGTGCGCCGGTCTACCACGGCACCTGGCACGGCCGCCCGGTGCGGATCGCCGCGTACACCGAACCGAGCCTGCTGTGGGAGCGCAGCAACGGGATCGCACGCAGCTGGAACGTGATGGCCGACGGACGTTGCTATGCCTCCCTGGAGGACCGGGCGAGCGAGATCGTGGCGGAAGGTGCCACGGCATGAGGTACGAGGAGTTCCGGGAATTCCGGCGGCGACAGCTCGCGGACGGTTCTACGCTGCTTGATGCCGCCGAGACCAATGTGTACCGGGCGCTTGCTCCGCTGCGGCCGGAGCCGCCGACAAAGACGCGTACCGTGCACCGCTGCGATCTCGCCCGTGCCTGGCTGCGGCGCTTCGAGCTGCCCGAGGAGTGGTCCGGGCACGCCATGGTCTGCCGCGGGGTCCGGCACGGGCTCGATGTGGTGTTCCGCTGGCTGCACAGCGTGCAGGCGCGGTTGTGGCTGCCCGGCGATGTGTACCCCGTCTATTTCGAGCTGGCCCGCGCCGCGGGCCTGGCGCCCTCGTCGTATCCGACGCTGCCCTCGCCTGTCCTGCCTTCGCCTGACCTGCCCGGGTCACGTGGGGACGGGCGACCGGAGTCACCGGCCGACGACCGGCCCGAGTACCTGCTCCTCGCCAACCCCAGCAAGCCGCTCGGCCGGTATCTGTCCGATGCCGAGGTCACCGCGGTGCTGGCGTGGCTGCGGGAGGCACCGCAGCGCCGTCTGCTGATCGACAGCGTCTACGAGCTGGGCACCCCGTTCGCCGCCGGCACCCGGCGCCTGCTCGACACCGGTCGTGCGGTCCTGCTGCATTCGGTGACCAAGGGATGGCTGTGGCCCCGCACGTTCGGCGTGGCCCTGCTGGGTCCGGGGCGGACCGAACCGGCCGGACTGCCTGATCTGTCCGAACTGGCCGAACCGGCCCAGCTTGCCGCCCTGTCCGAGGCATTCCGCGCGGAACCGCCGTCGCAGGATCAACTGCGGCTCGCCGACCGGTTGCTGGCCGAGCACGCGGACCTGCCCCGGCAGGTCGCCGACGCCCTGGACGCACGGGCCGAGCGACTGTTCGGGCGACTGCCGGACGACGTGCTCGATGCCATTCCCGCGGCGAGCCGGAGCTGTCCCGGCAACTACTTCTTCCCGGTCGACATCCCGGCCGAGGAGCTCCGCCGCGAGTACGGCGTGCTCGCCGTACCGGCCACCGCCTTCGGAGAGAGCAGCGGGGACGGCCACTGGTCCGGGGCCGTCCTGACAAGCCTCGCGGATGCCTTCGCGCCCGCGCCGGCGGTGATCCGGTGAAGCCGCTGGAGGACCTGGCCGTCTACGACGATGCGGACTTCTACGACCAGGAGTTCGCCGCCCGCACCCACGACATCCCGTACTTCCTCGAACAGGCGGTCCGGGCCGGCGGTCCGGTCCTGGAAGTGGCCTGCGGAACCGGGCGCATCACCCTGCCCATCGCGCGGGCGGGCGTCGACGTCACCGGGCTCGACGTCATGGACTCCATGCTCACGCGCGCCCGCCGGCAGGCCGAGGACGAGGGGCTGCCCGTCGACTGGCTTCATCAGGACTGCCGGGACATCCGCTCCGAGCGGCGCTTCGCCCTGGTGTTCTCGGCGACCAACGCCATGCAGCATCTGCACGACCTGGACTCCGTGCTCGCGTTCCTCGGCTCGGCGCGAAAGGTGCTGCGGCCCGGCGGAACCCTGATCCTCGACGTGTTCAACCCCGACCCCGCCAAGCTGGCCCGGCTCCCGGACGCGCCCTACCACCACAAGTCGGTCGTGGGCCGGGACGGGACGCGCCTCGATGTGCGGGCGGCGACCGGCTACGACGCCGCCGCGCAGGTGCTGCGCTTCACGCTGGATTACCTGCGCGAAGGCGAGTGCGTACGCACCAAGCAGGTCAGCATGCGCTGCTTCTTCCCCGAGGAACTGATGGCGCTGTGCCGGCTGGCGGGCCTCGATGTCGTGGAGCGCTACGGGGACTACGATCAGTCCCGGTTCACCGGCTCCTCGCCGAAGCAGATCCTGCTGTGCCGCCCCCGAACCGACGGCAGCCGGGGCGGCACTCCGCCCTGCTCGAAGGTTCCGCCCTTCTCGTAGGTTCCGCCGAACCCGGCGGGTGCGTCGACCTGCATATTCGCCCAGTAGACTGAGCGACTGTGACTGTGAAGCCCCGTATCCCGAACGTTCTGGCCGGCCGCTACGCCTCCGCGGAGCTGGCCGCCCTGTGGTCCCCCGAGCAGAAGGTGAAGCTGGAGCGTCAGCTGTGGCTGGCCGTGCTTCGCGCCCAGCAGGACCTCGGGATCGAGGTGCCCGAGCAGGCCCTCGCGGACTACGAGCGCGTCCTCGACCAGGTCGACCTCGGCTCGATCGCCGAGCGTGAGAAAGTCACGCGGCACGATGTGAAGGCGCGGATCGAGGAGTTCAACGCCCTCGCGGGCCATGAGCACGTCCACAAGGGCATGACCTCCCGTGACCTCACGGAGAACGTGGAGCAGCTCCAGATCCGGCTGTCTCTGGAGCTGATGCGGGACCGCACGGTCGCCGTCCTGGCGCGGCTCGGCAAGCTGTCCGCCGAGTACGCCGAGCTGGTGATGGCGGGCCGTTCGCACAACGTCGCCGCCCAGGCCACCACCCTCGGCAAGCGTTTCGCGACCGGCGCCGACGAGCTGCTCGTCGCCCACGGCCGCCTGGAGGAGCTGCTCGGGCGCTACCCGCTGCGCGGCATCAAGGGCCCGGTGGGCACCGCGCAGGACATGCTCGACCTGCTCGGCGGCGATGACGCGAAGCTCGCCGAACTGGAGCAGCGCATCGCGCGGCACCTCGGTTTCGGGCAGGCCTTCACCTCCGTCGGCCAGGTCTACCCGCGCTCCCTCGACTACGAGGTCGTGACCTCGCTGGTGCAGCTGGCGGCCGCGCCGTCCTCGCTCGCCAAGACGATCCGGCTGATGGCCGGGCACGAGCTGGTCACCGAGGGCTTCAAGCCGGGCCAGGTCGGCTCCTCGGCGATGCCGCACAAGATGAACACCCGCTCCTGCGAGCGCGTCAACGGCCTGATGGTCATCCTGCGCGGCTATGCCTCGATGACCGGCGAGCTGGCCGGCGACCAGTGGAACGAGGGCGATGTCTCCTGCTCGGTGGTGCGCCGCGTCGCGCTGCCGGACGCTTTCTTCGCGCTCGACGGTCTCCTGGAGACGTTCCTGACCGTGCTCGACGAGTTCGGGGCCTTCCCGGCGGTCGTTGCCCGCGAACTGGACCGGTACCTGCCCTTCCTCGCCACCACCAAGGTCCTGATGGGCGCGGTGCGCGGTGGTGTCGGCCGGGAGATCGCGCACGAGGCGATCAAGGAGCACGCGGTCGCCTCCGCCCTCGCGATGCGCGAGCAGGGCGCCGAGCGCAACGAGCTGCTCGACAAGCTGGCCGCGGACGAGCGTATTCCGCTGGACCGTGCGCAGCTCGACGAGCTGATGGCGGACAAGCTGTCGTTCACGGGTGCCGCCGCCGGGCAGGTCGGCGCGGTCGTCTCCCGCATCGACGAGCTCGTCAAGCAGCACCCGGAGGCCGCCGCGTACACGCCCGGCGCGATCCTCTAGCGGCTCGCCCCCCGCAGTGCCCCGTTTCACGCGTGCAGACCTTGAGGCCGCCCGCGACCGCGTCGTCGACGATGTGGTGGCGGGCGGTCTGCGTGTGCTGTTCTGCGGCATCAACCCCGGCCTGCTGACCGCCGCCACAGGTCACCACTTCGCCCGCCCGGGCAACCGCTTCTGGCCGGTGCTCCACCTGTCCGGCTTCACCCCGCGCCGCCTCGACCCCTCCGAGCAGCACGAGCTGCTCTCGTACGGTCTCGGCATCACCAATGTCGTCGCGCGGGCCACCGCCCGGGCGGACGAGCTGACGCCCGAGGAGTACGTGGCGGGCGGGCGCGTCCTCGAAGCGAAGGTCTCCCGGCTCGGGCCTGACTGGCTCGCGGTGGTGGGGGTCACGGCGTACCGGGCCGCGTTCGGGGAGCGTACGGCGCGGATCGGGCCGCAGGAGCGGCGGATCGGCGGCAGCCGGGTGTGGGTGCTGCCCAATCCGAGTGGCCTGAACGCGCACTGGACGGCCGGGGCGATGGCCGAGGAGTACGCCCGACTGCGGGAGGCGGCGGCGCCCCGGGGGTGACGAACGGCCGTGTCACGCGCCCCGGAGCTGTCACGCGCCCCGGAGCTGTCACGCCCCCCGGAGTTGTCACGCGTCCCGGCGGCGGATCGCCCACCAGCCGGCGAGCACGGAGGCCGCCGCCCACAGTGCGGTGACCGCCAGGCCCGTCCAGGGGCCGAGGGTTCCGGTGTGCTCGGAGTGCAGGATCACCTGGCCGGCGCGGTCCGGCAGGAACTCGGCGATGCCCGCGTTCCTGTCGCCGATGACGAAACCCACGATCAGCACGAACGGGATCAGCAGGCTGAGGGCCGCGACACCGCTGCGCAGCAGCGCGGTGAGTCCGCTCGCGAGCAGTGCCATCAGCGCGAGGTAGAGGCCGCCGCCCATGCAGGCGCTCAGCGCCCCGGGATCGCCGAGGCCGATGGCGTACTCCGCCATGAAGAGCTGGCCGACGAGGAAGCTCGTGAACGAGGCGGTCAGCCCGAGGACCAGGGCCGAGGCGCCGATGACCGCCGTCTTCGCCGCGTAGAAGAGGCCGCGGCGCGGGACGGCGGCGAGGGAGACGCGCAGCGCGCCGTGGGCGTACTCGCAGGAGAAGGCGGTGGCGCCGTAGCTGATGGCCGCGATCTGGGCGAAGTTGAGCGCGTAGAAGGCGCCGAAGAGCGCGTCGTGGTCCGGGTTGTCGGCCTCGGCGGTGCCGATGAGCGGATAGACGAGCAGGGTGATGGCGAGGCTCGCGATGAGCACGGACAGCAGGGATCCCCAGCTGGCGCGTACGGAACGGATCTTGATCCATTCGGCGTGCAGGACGGCGGACGGGGTCATGGTGCTCTCCTCGGCGGGGGGGGACGGTCGGTCTCAGGGGCGGGCGGGGGACGCGGCGAACTCGGCGTCCTGCGCGGTCAGGGCGAGATAGGCCTGTTCCAAGGAGGCCGTCTCATCGGCGAGTTCCAGGACAGGAATGCCTTCGCGGGCCGCGAGCGCGCCGATGTCGGCGGCGGTGACGCCCTCGACGGTGAGCTTCCCGTCCTCGTCGCGCGCGGCGTTGTGGCCCGCCTTGGTGAGCGCTTCGCGCAGCCGTGCCGGTTCGGTGCTGCGGACCCGTACGCGGGCGCCGCTGTGCTCGTCGAGGAACCTACGCATCGGGGTGTCCGCGAGCAGCCGGCCGCGGCCGAGGACGACGAGGTGGTCGGCGAAGGTGGCGGTCTCGTTCATGAGGTGGCTCGATACGAGGACGGTGCGGCCTTCTCGGGCGAGGCGGCGCAGCAGCTCGCGGATCCAGATGATGCCCTCGGGGTCGAGCCCGTTGGAGGGCTCGTCGAGCATGATCACGGGCGGGTCGCCGAGCAGGGCCGCCGCGATGCCGAGGCGCTGGCGCATGCCGAGGGAGTAGGTCCTGATGCGGCGGTCGGCCGCGGAGGTGAGGCCGGTCTCCTCCAGGACCTCGTCGACGCGTCTTGCGGGCAGGGAATTGCTGACGGCGAGGGCGCGCAGGTGGTTGCGGCCGCTGCGGGAGCCGTGCGCGTTCTGCGCGTCGAGGAGGGCGCCGACCTTGCGGAGCGGGTCGCTGAGCGAGGCATAGGCCCGCCCGCCGATGGTGGCGGTGCCCGAGGTGGGGCGGTCGAGGCCCAGGACGAGGCGCATGGTGGTGGACTTGCCGGCGCCGTTGGGGCCGAGGAATCCGGTGACCTTGCCCGGCTCCACGGTGAAGGTGAGCCCGTCGACGGCGCGGGTGCCGCCGTACTCCTTGGTGAGCGCTGTGACCTGGATGTCTGCCGTGTCTGCCATGGCTCAAGCCTCGCGAGCGGGGAGTCGGGGTACCTCCCCCGGCGGTGGGGAGCGTCTCCCCCGCGCGGGGGAACCGGCTGTCACAGGCGGCTGGCACGATGACCGCATGCTTCGATTCCTGCGACCACTGACCCGCGCGGTGACGTACACGCGCTGGGTGCACATGATCGTGGGGGCTGTGCCGACCGTGATCGGTTCGTTCGTCGTCGGGGTGCGGACGGATTCACCCGCGCACTGGCTTTGGCTCGGGCTGCTGCCCGTTCCGCTGGTCGCGGCGGCCGGCCTGGTGCCGGCGATGCGGCTGGCCGAAGGGCTGCAGGCGCGGCTGATGCTGTTCCCGGGCCGCCATGCACGGCAGGTGGACGGCGCGGCCGCGGAACCGGTCATCGTGGCGCGGCCCGCACAGACCTGGCGCGACCGGGTGGTCACGGCGCTGTGGATGGTGCTCCGCCTCCAGGCGGGCGGTGTCATGGCCTATGTGTCCGTGCAGGCGGCCGCGACCGCGCTGACCTTCCTGGGTGCGGCCCTGGGCGACGACCCGGGCGCCGACTCGCTGATCACCGTGCACGGCGGGCACTGGGCGTACGTCTTCCTCGTACCCCTGCCGCTGCTCCTCCTCGTCTACGTATCGGCGGGCGCGGGTGCCCTGATGGCGCGGGCGGCGCTCCATATGCTCGGCCCCTCCCCCCGCCGAACGGCTCGCGGCCCTCGAAGAACGCACCGAGCAACTCCTCGAACACAACCGCATAGCCCGCGAGCTGCACGACTCCATCGGCCATGCCCTCACGGTCGCCGTCGTCCAGGCGGGCGCGGCACGCGCCGCCGGCAGCCCGGAGTTCACCGGCCAGGCGCTTGCCGCGATCGAGGACACCGGACGCGCGGCGCTCGAAGACCTGGAGCGGGTCCTGAAGGTGCTGCGCACACCGGGTGAGCCCGCGCACCGGCGGCCCACGCTCGCCGAAGCCGGCCGGCTGCTCGATTCGGCGCGGGCCTCAGGGGCGAAAGTCGACGCGGAGATCACCGGGCCGGTCGACCGGCTGCCCGGTCCCGTCACACGCGAGGCGTACCGGATTCTGCAGGAGGCCCTCACGAATGTGCTGCGGCATGCGGGCGCAGTGCCGGTGACGGTGCGGATCACCACCGATGCGCGGCGGCTGCTGCTCACCGTGAGCAACCCGCTCGAGGGCACTTCGCTGGGCGCCGGCAGTGGATCGGGGCTGCGCGGGGTCCGTGAGCGGGCCACGCTGCTCGGCGGGCAGGCAAAGGCAGGACCCGAGGCGGGCGAGTGGCAGCTCAGGGTCGATCTGCCGGTGTCCTGACGAGCAGTCGGCGCCCCGGGCCCGCGGGTCCGGACCCGGCCCCCGACCCGGCTGCCGGGCCGCCCGCCCCGGCCCCCCGGGGGCCCCTGGGGGCACTTCGCCATGCCGCATAAGCTGGCCGCATGCTGATCAAGGTCCTCCTGGTCGACGACGAACCCCTCGTCCGTGCCGGCCTGAAGGCCGTTCTGGAAGCGCAGCCGGACATCGAGGTGGTCGGCGAGGCCGCGGACGGCGCGGCCGTGGTGCCGCTGGTCCGCTCGCTGCGCCCGGACGTCGTGGCGATGGACGTGCGGATGCCGCTGCTCGACGGGATCGAGGCGACCCGCGCGGTGCTCCGCTCGGTCGACGACCCGCCGAAGATCGTGGTCGTGACGACCTTCGAGAACGACGAGTACGTCTACGACGCACTGCGCGCGGGCGCCGACGGGTTTCTCCTGAAGCGCTCCCGGCCCGCCGAGATCGTGCACGCCCTCCGCCTGGTCGCCGAGGGCGAGACCCTGCTTTTCCCCGCGGCGGTACGGTCCCTCGCGGCCTCCTACGGCACGGCTCCCGCCCGCGCCGCCATGGAGCGTGCGGCGCTCACGGAGCGGGAGGCGGCGGTGCTGCGGCTCATGGCGCGCGGGATGTCCAATGCGGAGATCGCGGCCGAGCTGATCGTGGGCGCGGAGACGGTGAAGTCCCATGTGAGCGCCGTACTGGCGAAGCTGGGGGCGCGGGACCGGACCCAGGCGGTGATCGCCGCGTACGAGTCGGGGTTCGTCTCACCGGGCTGAGACACCCCGGTCCGGACGGCGCGCGTCCGTTCGGGACCTCGGGCCAGGGGCAGCCGGACCCCGGGCACTCGCCGTGGCCGGTGCGCGGCGAGTACGATCCGGCCAGGCAGGTCGCAGAGCAGGGAGGACGTACGTTGAGCCGGTTGACCGGTGGGGATCCCTCGCTGCTGCGGCGGATCAACTCGGCCGTGGTGCTGCATGCTCTGCAAGGTGTCGAATCCGCGACCCTCACGGAGATCACCCGCGTCACGGGACTGTCCCGGCCGACCGTCGAGGGCGTCGTCGAGGGTCTGATCGAGGCCGGACTCGTGGTCGAGGCACCGGTCGAGGAGGGTGCGGCCCGGCGTCAGGGCAGACCCGCCCGCCGGTTCCGTTTCCGCGCGGAGGCCGGGCATCTGCTCGGCCTGGAGATCGGCCCGCACCGCGTCGCCGCGGTCCTGTCCGATCTGGACGGCAGGATCCTCGGCGCCGGGCAGAAGCACGTCGACGCGACCGCCTCCAGCGATGAGCGCCTGGAACGGCTGCGCACCTGCGTCGCCGACCTGCTGCGCCGCGCCGGCATCGCCCGTGGTTCGCTGCGCGCGGTCGGCGTCGGCAGCCCGGGCATCGTGGAGGCGGACGGCACCGTACGCCTGGGGACGGCGCTGCCCGGCTGGACGGGGCTGCCGCTCGGCGAACGGCTGCGCCGTTCGTTCAAGTGCCCGGTCCTCGTGGAGAACGACGCCAACGCAGCGGCCGTCGCCGAGCACTGGAAGGGCGCGGCACGCGACAGTGACGACCTCGTCTTCGTCCTCGCCGGGCTGAGCCCCGGCGCGGGTTCACTGATCGGCGGCCGACTGCATCGCGGTTACGGGGGCGCGGCCGGTGAGATCGGTGCACTGCATCTGCTCGGCCGCGAGGTCACCCCGGAGACGCTGCTGTCGACGACCGACCAGCCGCTGCCGCCGCTCGACGAGCACGCGGTCACCGCGGTGTTCAGGGACGCGCGGGCGGGGGATGCGGGCGCGAAGGCGGCCGTCGAGCGCTACGTCCAGCGCCTGGTGCACGATGTGGCGGCGCTTGTGCTCGCCTTCGACCCGGAGCTGGTGGTGATCGGCGGCTGGGCGGCGGGGCTCGACGACGTACTCGAGCCGCTGCGGCGGGAGTTGAAGCGCTTCTGTCTGCGGCCGCCCCGGGTGGCGCTGTCGATCCTCGGCGAGGCGGCGGTGGCGACGGGTGCGCTGCGGCTCGCGCTCGACCATGTCGAGGCGGAGCTGTTCGCGGTGGAGGGCACCGTCACCGGGCGCTGAAACGGCAGCGCGGCCTGCGCGCCCGCGCCCGTATACGCGTGCGTCCGGCCCACCGCGGAGAGGGCGGCGGGCCGGAGGGATCGTACGGGTGGGGCGGGAGTCCCGGCGCTCCGGCCCGCGGAGGGGCGAGGAGCCGTCTCGGGGCCCGAGGAGCGGTCAGGAGGCCTGGCGTTCGGGCCCGCTGTGGAACTCCACGTCCCCGCCGAACGTCAGCCGGCAGGTGTCCGCCCGGTAGGTGGCGGCGGAAACCGCGGCCGTGCGGCCGCCGGGGCCGAGGTAGCGGGTCGTCACCAGGAGCACGGGCGCGCCGGGAAGGCGGTCGAGCTGACGGGCGTCGTCGGCGCGCGCCGAGCCGAGCTCGACCGAGCGGTCCTCGCCCTCGAAGCCGAGGCGCTGGAGTTCACGCAGCACGGTACGGGCCCGGGTGGCGCCGTCGGGCATGTCGATGGCGGGCAGGTCGGGCACCGATACGGCGGGCACGTACAGCAGGTCGGCGGCAACGGGCTGCCCGTTGTACGTGCGCGAGCGGCGCAGCACATGGACGGTCTCCGCCGGGCCCGTGCCGAGGAGTTCCGCGACGGCGGCGGGCGGCACCTCCTGCGCGGAGTCGACGGTCTGCCAGGCGTCTGAGGTGCTTCCGGGCCAGCCGTTCCCGGCGGCTCCGACGGCCACGCCCATACGGGGCGGGGCGACGGTGGTGCCGACGCCGCGGCGACGCTGCAGGCGGCCCTCGAGCTCCAGTTGTTCCAGTGCCTGGCGGAGCGTGGCACGGGCGACACCGAAGCGGGCCGCCAGCTGGCGCTCGTTGGGCAGAATCTCGCCGACCGCGAACTCGGAGTCGAGTGCCTCACCGATCACGGTCTTGAGGTGCCAGTACTTCGTCTCCGGAGCCGTCTCCAGCTGCGTGGTCCCCACCCTGTCCTCCGCATTCGCCCGGCTTCACCGCCCTGCCCCCGGCGGCTTTTTACGTGCCCTTGTTTATTAAAGGTTCCTGCACTATCCGCGACGATAAGCGCGCACCCCCACTTGGTCAAGACCAATCAGTGGTCCGTTACGGAGAGCGACACACGACGAAGCCCCCGCCACGGGAGGCGGGGGCTTCCAGGAATACAGGGCGTGTCTTACGTATCGGGAAATTCTGGTGATCGGCCGTCCGGGTCGGCCGTGAGGGATTCCAGTTTGGCCGGATTACGCTGCACGTAGACGCTCTGCACGAGCCCGTCGGCGATGTCGAGTTGCATCGTCACGGCGACCTTGCCGTCGATGAGGCCCAGGACCGCCGGGCCGCCGTTGAGTTCGGCGATGCGGAACGTATCGAGCTCCTGGCTCGACTGGCCCGCCACACCGTGCAGGAAGCGGCCGACCTTGTCCGCGCTCTCCAGGACGCGCAGCGGCGCCCTGGTCACGCCGCCGCCGTCGCCGACGAGGCGGGCGTCGGGGGCGAGCATGCCGATCAGTCCGTCCAGGTCGCCCGCCGCGGCGGCGGCGAGGAACTTCTCGGTGAGGGTGCGGCGTTCGACCGGGTCGACGTCGTAGCGGGGCTTGCGCTCGCCGACGTGTTTACGGGCCCGCCCGGCGAGCTGGCGCACCGCCGCCTCCGTACGGTCGAGGATCTCGGCAATCTGCGCGAAGGGGAAGCCGAAGGCCTCCCGGAGCACGAACACCGCGCGTTCCAACGGCGAGAGCGATTCGAGGACGACCAGCACGGCGAGCGAGACGGAGTCGGCAAGCACCGCCTGCTCGGCGGTGTCGGGCATCTTTTCGCCGAACTCGGTGTACACCGGCTCGGGCAGCCAGGGCCCGACGTAGGTCTCACGCCTCGACTGCACCTGGCGGAGACGGTCGATGGCGAGGCGGGTGGTGATCCGTACAAGGAAGGCACGCGGCTCCCTGACCGTGGCGCGGTCGGCGGCCGACCAGCGCAGCCAGGCCTCCTGGACCACGTCCTCCGCGTCCGCGACGCGGCCGAGCATCCGGTAGGCGACTCCGGTCAGGACCGGGCGCTGGGCTTCGAATTCGTCCACAGAAGTGTCGGTCGGCACCGCCCCATCCCACCGCGACCGGGCGCTTCGTGTCCAGCGGGCCCCGACAAGGGGTTACCGAACAGTAGTCCTTGCTGACACTATGTCTACGGGACCGGCGGCAGACGACCGGGCCCGCGGGACTGGCCGGCAGCCGTCCGGGCCACACAGCGTTGTCCACCGACGAGGAGCAGCATGTCCGCCACCGTCACCTTCAGCGTCGAGACCGCACAGGGACCGAAGGACGTGAGCGTCGTGCACCGGCGCGCGGGATCGGGCGATCCGGTGCTTCTGCTGCACGGCATCGGCCACCATCTCCAGGCCTGGGACCCGGTGTTCGACATCCTGACGGCCGAGCGCGAGGTGATCGCCGTCGACCTGCCGGGCTTCGGCGCCTCCCCCGGGCTGCCCGACGGACTCGACTACGACCTCGGCGGCATGGTGCCCGCCCTCGGTGCCCTGTGCGAGGCACTCGGCATCGGACGGCCGCACGTGGTGGGCAATTCGCTCGGCGGTCTGCTGGCGCTGGAGATGGGACGCGAGAAGCTCGTACGTTCGGTGACCGCGCTCTCGCCGGCCGGTTTCTGGACGCAGGCCGAGCGCCGCTACTCCTTCGTCACGCTGCTCGCGATGTACCGGGGAGCCAAGCTGCTGCCGCGGCCGGCGATCGAGCGGCTCTCCCGCACAGCGGCCGGGCGTGCGGCGCTGACCAGCACCATCTACGCACGGCCCGGCCGCCGTTCACCCGAGGCGGTGACTGCCGAGACGCTCGCCCTGCGGGAGGCCGCCGGGTTCCACCGGACGCTGGCCGCCGGACGCTCCGTCGATCTGCGCCATGCCTTCGACCTGGACACGGACGCCGTCCCGGTCACGATCGGCTGGGGCAGCCGGGACCGGCTGCTGCTGCGCCGCCAGGGGGTCCGGGCCAAGCAGACGCTGCCCGGGGCCCGTCTCGTGCGGCTGGCCGGCTGCGGGCATGTGCCGATGAACGACGATCCGGCTCTCGTCGCACGGGTCATCCTCGACGCCACGGCCTGAGTCCGGGCTGCCCTGGGCCGGGTCCCGTGTGGTCTCCCTGCTCCCCCTGCCCGTCAGGACCCCGGAGCCCAGGGCCACACCGAGCCCGACGAGCAGGCTGCCGGCGGCCTGCGCCGTGCCGTACTGCCCGGTGCCGACGAAGGGTGCGGTGGCCGCGGCCGCCACGGGGATGAGGCCCGAGAACAGGGTGGCCCGCTCGGCACCGATCCGCTGCATCGCCGCGTACCAGCAGACGAAGCCGATCACGGTGACGACCACCGCCTGCCACAGCAGCGCGGCGGCCTCCGTGGGCGTCGGCACGCGCAGCGCGTCGGTGCCCTGCGCCAGCAGGCCGACCGCGAGCGATTCGGCGGCCGCGATACCGCAGACCGTCGCCGAGAGCAGCTTCGGCCCGAGGGGGCGCACCAGCGGTACGGCGAGCACCGCGAAACCCACCTCGCCGAGCAGCGCGGCCGCCGAGAACGCGATGCCCGCCGCGTCGGTCCTGCCCCAGCCCTGCACGGTGAAGGCACCGGCCGCGACGAGCAGTGCGCCGTACAGCACCGGCCGGGCGGGCCTGCGGGAGTCGAGCAGCGGGACGAGCACGGCCACGACGATCGGGGCGCAGCCCACGAACACGCCGGGGACGGCGGGTTCGGCGGTGCGCTCGGCGAAGAGGATGGCCAGGTTGAAGCCGACCATGCCGACCGCCGCGAGCAGGGCGAGCCGTCCCCACTGGCGGCGCGAGAGCCGCTTGAGCGGGGCGAGTCCGCCGCGTCCCAGGAGCGGCAGGAGAAGCAGGGCGGCGAGTCCGTAGCGCAGGAACTGCCCTCCGGCGTACGGGTAGTGGCCGAGCACGCTGTTCGCGGTGAACGAGGCGCCGACGAGACAGCATGCGAACGCGGCGAGCAGCGCACCGCGTACGGATGCGAGGCGCGGGAGTGTGGGCGGGAGCGCGTGCGGGACGGGGCGGGTGGTGCGGTTCGGTCGTTGCATGGGGGTGACGCTAGGGAGGTACGCGGCCCGGTTTAAGGTCCACTTTCATGGATTCATCGGGGACCAATCCGGTCGGCTGCAGGGACGGTTCTGCCGGCTCGGGGCACGATTCGGCCGGCACGACGCACGGTCCGGCCCGCTCGGGGCACGGTTCGCGCGCGGAGGCCGGATGGACCATGGCCTGGGAGCTGCTGCTCCCGGCGGCAGCGGTCCCCGCCCGCTCCCGCGGCAAGGCGCTCCAGGCGGCCCTGCGCGAGGCGGTGCGCTCGGGGCGGCTGGCACCGGGCACGCGACTGCCGTCGAGTCGTGCGCTCTCGGCGGACCTCGGGGTCTCACGGGGGCTGGTCACCGAGGCGTACGAGCAGTTGACGGCCGAGGGGTATCTGCGGGCGGGGCGCGGAGCGGGCACGTGGGTGGGTGGCGCGGTGGCTGTCACCGAGGCCGGGACGGTCACCGGGGCCGAGGCGGTCGCCGGACAGGCGGGGGCTGTCGCCGGGCGAACTGCGGTACCCGGTGCGGGCGCTGCGGCGGGCGCCGCGCGCGACACGAGCGGCGTATCCGCGACGGCGCCGATCGAGGCGGAGGGGGACGGCGTCCGTCCGCGCCCGCCCGGACAGCCGCCGGAGACCCGGCTGAGTCTGCTGCCGGGCGTACCCGACCTCTCGCTGTTTCCCCGTACGACCTGGTCCGCGGCCCAGCGCGCGGTGCTCGCCGAGGTCCCGCACACCGCTCTCGGCTACCCGGACCCGCGCGGTCTGCCCCGGCTGCGTACGGCCGTGGCACAGATGCTCGCCCGCCGCAGGGGTGTGGTCGCCGATCCCGGGCGGGTCGTGATCTGTTCCGGGGTGTCCCAGGCCATGACGCTGCTCGGTCTGGTGCTGTACGCGCGTGGTGAGCGGACCGTGGCTGCCGAGGGCCCCGGCAGCCCCGAACACGCGGAGCTCTTCGGCCACTCGGGGATGCGGACCGTGCGGGTGCTCCTGGACGGGGAAGGACCGGAGGTCGCGCGGCTGCGCGAACACGAGGTGCGCACCTTCATCGCCACACCCTCACACCAGTTCCCTTCGGGCATCGCCTACTCGCCGGGGCGCCGCGCCCGGCTGCTCGACTGGGTGCGTTCGGTGGACGGTCTGGTGATCGAGGACGACTACGACGGGGACTTCCGCTTCGACCGTGCCCCCGTGGGGGCGTTGCAGGGCCTCGACCCGGACCGCGTGGCGTACACGGGCTCGGTCAGCAAGTCCCTCGCGCCCGGGATGCGGCTGGGCTGGCTCGTCGTACCGGAGGACCTCGCCGATGCGGTCGTGGCCCGCAAACGCCTCATGGACCTCGGCAATCCCGCGCTCGACCAGGAGGCGCTGGCCCGGTTCATCGAACGCGGCGACTACGACCGGCATCTGCGGCGCTGTCTGCGTACGTACCGGGAGCGGCGCAACGCGCTGACCGCGGCGCTCGCCGAGCATCTGCCGGGAACGGCGGTGACGGGGATCGCCGCGGGTCTGCACATCATCGCCGCCCTGCCGCCGGGCGGCCCGGCGGGCCCGGAGCTGGTGGAGCGTGCGGCGGCCGCGGGGCTCGCGGTGCGGCTGCTCGACGCGTACGGCCCGGTGCAGCAGGCGAACGGGCGGATGCACCCGGCGGACGGGCGGGTGCGGCTGGTGATCGGATACGCCCATCTGACGCCGTATCGCATCGACGAGGCGGCCGGGCTGCTGGCGCGCGTGGCCCGCGGCCGGTGAGGTGCGGCCGGGTGGGGTCCTGATCAGCCGCTCGGAGGAACGGCGGTCATCGGCTCAGGAGTTGGACCAGGAGCGGGTGGACAGGACCAGACGATAGCCGTCGGGGTCCTCGATCGTCACACCCCAGGTGTTCCAGTACGGGTTCGGGGAGACCACCCGCTTGCCGCCGTGCTGTTCGAGCCTGGCCACGAGCTCCTCCGGGACGGGGCCGTCGAGGTAGACGACGAGGAGGTCCTCCTCGGTGGGGCGCGGGGCGACGGGGGTCCCTTCCTCTTGGACGAGTTCCAGGTGCCAGTCGGCCTCCGGCCAGCCGAGCATCAACAGGTCGTGGCCGCCCGGCCCGTGGTCGTCCGGTGTGCGCCAGACCACGGCGAGGCCGAGGCCTTCGACCCAGAAGCGCTCGGCCGCGGCGAGGTCCTTGGAGGGGCGGGCGATACGAATGTGGCTGCGCGGGCTGATGTCCATGATCGGCAGCGTAGGGCGGATACCGCGGGCCGGCATCGGGCCCGGGTCGTAGGTCCGAAGGCCGTTGCACCGGCCGGGTGGCGCAGACAGGACATTGAAGGGGCTTCTGACCAGGCTCCTATCAGGTCATGTCAGCATCAATGTCAGTGCCACCGTCTACGGTCTTCCGCATGACGCGATCACTGCAGGCCGTGGCCTATCACCGACCCTCCGCCCTGGAGTCGGGACCGCTCGGACAGCGACTCGGACTCGAGACCTCCCGCGGCGTCACGCCCGCAGGAAGGGTCGATCATCCACGCTTCTTCTCGGGGTTCGTGACCGAGCCGCGGACAGCGGCGGCCGGGCTGCTCGCGGTGGCCGATGTGGCTGCGGCGCGCTATTACCAGCCGCAGCAGCCCGGTTCGTACGACCCGGTGGTGACCGGCAGCGGCGACCGGCTGCGCTTCGAGTCGTTCTCCGGCTGCGGCGGGGTGCTCGCGCGGCTCGACATCCTGGGCGAGGGCCTGGACGGGAGCGAGGTCGGGCACGGCACGACCAATGTGGATGTGAACCACCCGCTGCGGGAGGCCCTGTCCCGCGTCGGCTCGGATGATCCGCTCCATCTGCGGGTCGGGCCGGAGGAGTTGGCTGTGACCACGCTCGACGGTCCGGTCGTCGAGAAGAAGGTTCCGCTGCCCGACCGCTGGCTGCGCGGCTTCGCCGAGGCACAGGTCGCGGCCGCCGCATTCGAACTGCGCGCCGAACTCCCGGCCGCCGAGGCCGTGCGCTTCCTGCGCGGACTGCCGCGTTCCGGTGCGCGGGGTGCCGGACGCGGGGCGATGTGGGTGGTACCGGCGGGTCGCGGGCTGCGCCCGACGACGCGCCCCGTGCCCGGTGCGGTATGCCTCCCGGGGCCCGAGCGGCTCGCCACGCTGCAGCGGGTGCTGCGGCACGCCACGGCACTGCGCGTGTACGGACCCGCCGCCGCGGACTCGGCACCGTCGGCCGGAGCCTGGGAGGCAGTGCTGCCCGGGATGCGGCTCACCCTCACACTGTCCCCCGATGTGGCGCGCGGCTTCTCGGGCGAGGGCGGCGTGCTCACCCCGCTCGCGGGCGCCGAGGCCGCCGAGGACGCGGAGCTGATCTCGTTGCTGCTCTCCTGGGAGCCGCGGATCGACCTCGCCGGACTTGCCGCGTCGGCGGGTCTGTCCGTGGAGCGCGTCCGTGCGGCCCTGGTGCATCTCGGGACATCGGGACGAGTGGGGTACGACGCGGCGGAGGCGGCCTACTTCCACCGCGAACTGCCGTATGACAGTGCGCGCGTGGAGCGGCGCAATCCACGGCTCAGGGACGCCCGCGCGCTGGTGGCCCGCGGCTCGGTCACCCTGGACAACGGCCTGGACGGCGACCTGGCCACGGTACGGGCCGAGGACGGGCATGTGCACCGGGTCCGCGCGGATGCCGGGGTGCTGAGCTGCACCTGCGTGTGGTGGGCCAAGTACCGGGGCGGGCGCGGGCCGTGCAAGCACGCGCTCGCGGTGCGGCTGGTGCGCCGGGGCGGAACCGATGCGTCGGGCGAGGGGCCCGGCACCGCAGTGGCCGGTGCCGCGATGACGAGCGGGGAGAGCGCGCGATGACCCGTCGACTTCTGACCGATGCTGCTGTGGACGCGGCACTCGCCGAGGCCGCGCCCCCGGTGCTCGATGTGTACGAAGCGGTGCGGCAGGGGGATGCCACGCTTGCCGCGCAGTGCGTCCCCAAGCTCGATGCCGCCCAACGGCGCGTCTGCCTGGATGTGTTGAAGAAGCTGCGGGCGGCGAACCGTGGTGAGTGGTGGTGGGAGCTACGCGAGCCGCTACGTGCGCTGGCCGTGGCCGGCACGGGCTGCCAGACAGGGGCCGCGGCCGCCGCGGCCTGGTGCTCGGCGCGCGAGTTCGGCTGGGTGGAGCCGTCGCGAGCACTGCTCCTCGAGGTACTGGCCGACCGCGCGCCGGAGTGGCTGGCGGATCTGGTGCACCGGCTTGCCACGCGGCCGCCTGCGGCCAATGTCTCCTACGACCTGATGGCCGGTCTCGTACGCCTCGCCGGGTGTCCCGCCCCGACGACCGAGGCCTATGTGCACGGCTGGATCTTCTCGCACTTCCGCAGCCGGCGGACCTCGCTGGTCGAGGCACTGCGCGCCGACCCCGATCTCACCCCGCTCGTGCAGGCCGTCTTCGTGACGCCGGATGTGGGCAGTTACTCGCAGTTCACGTTCCCCGGTGAAGAGGGAGAGAACACCTGGCACGAAGCGCTGGCACTGCTCACGCGGGAAGGCCTCCTCGACCGGGCGATGATGGTCGACTCGTGTGTGGCCCGGCTGCTGCGTGGCGGACGGCAGGTCGACGAACGGTGGTTCCTGCACCTGCTCGACGCACTGGCGCCGACCCGCGAGGAGCAGCTCGCGCATCTCGCGGACTGGTGCGCCCTCGCCTCCGATGCCAGTTCGCCGGTGGCCGCTCGCGCCCAGGCCATGCTCGGGGCACTGGCTCAGGACGGCGGGCTCGGCGATGCGAGGCTCGCCGACGTCACACGGGCCGTGCTGTTCCGTACGGAGAAGAAACTGGTGCGGACGCAGCTGGTGCTGCTCGGCAAAGTGCTGAAGGCCCGCCCGGAAGCGGCCCCGGTGCTGCTGCCCGCGGTGACGGAGGCGTTCGGGCACAGCGATACCGATGTACAGGAGCGGGCACTCAAGCTGATCGGCCGGCACACCCGCTCCCTCGACCGCCTGCAGCTGGCGGAGCTCGCCACGGCGGCCGATCTGCTGTCACCCGGGCTGCGCGCCCCCGCCGCGGAGATCCTGGGGCAGCCGGTCGGTGATGCGGACGAAGCTCCGTACGCATACGAGGAGTTCCTGCCTCCGGCGCCCGAGCCTGTGCCGTTCGGTGCGCCGGTGGCGAGCGCGGCCGAGGTGGCCGAGGAGGTGAGCGTGCTCCTGGCGAGCTCGTCCCATGACCTCCTGGTGTTCGAGCGGGCGCTTGACGGCTTGATGCGGCAGGCGCATCGCGATCGCGACGCACTGGCCGAGGCGCTTCGTCCGGTGGTCGAGGCATATGCGTGGTGGCAGTACGTCCCCTCGTGGGTCGAACAGCCGAATTCCTCGCACTTCCTGTCGAGCGGGATCGAGATCGTCGTCGCGGCGGCACTCGGCCAACTGCCGACGGGGCTGCTGCATCACAAGGATCAGGAGGCCTGGTCCGGGGCGGCGGGGCACCGGACAGGCCCGGCGGGGGTCCACGGCGCGCGCTGCTGGGAGGCGGCCCACCGGATTCGCTCGACTCCCCTGCCGTTCCTCCTCGCCACGCCGACGGACAGCTCCGGCGCCATCGCCCCGGACGTCCTGGTGGAGCGCCTGGAGGAGTACACGAGGCTGGGTGCACGCGTCGGCGAGGCGGACTTCTGCCAGGCGCTGCTGCGGGTTCGGTTCGGCGACTCCGCGGAAGAGGCGGAGCGGCTCTCGTCGGCCGCGCGCGCCGAAGCCCTCGGCACCTCCTTCGGTGCTTGCCTCGCCGGGCATCTGCGCTCGGGGCGGCTGCCTGCGCCCTCGACGCACCGCAGGCGCCAGGAGCTCTACCGCGCCGACAGTGTGCTGATCGACCTCGGGGAACTCCCCCGGCTGCGCGAGCAGTTCCACGGACCGGCAGCGGACCTGGGGCTCCCGGTCACCTCGGCCCGGGCCCACCACGACCCCGTCACGCACTACCCGCACCTGCTCGCTGTGCTACCCGCGCAGCCCGACGTGGTGGCGGCCCGGCTGCTGCCGTTCATGTGCGGTGTGGCCTGCCACGACTTCTCGGCTCAGGCGGGATACCTGCCCGCACTGGCCGAAGCACCCGCTCCGGCCGGTGAGGCTGTACACCTCTCGGTTGCGTACGGACTTGCCGCCCGACGTCCGCAGGACCGGCTCGAAGCGGTGGACGCGCTGCTCGTGCTCGCCGCTCGCGGCGCCCTCGCGCCGGAACGCCTGGGCGGGGACATCACCGAACTGTGCGGCCTCGACCTCATCAGGCCGGGCCGTATCGCCGCGGCTCTGCGCTCCGCCGCCGAGACCGGCGCCTGCGCCACCGTCTGGGCGGTGCTCAGGGCCGCGCTGCCGGGCGTCCTCGGTGCGGAGGGCATCGCGCCCAAGGCGCTGGGCGACTTCCTGGAGGTCGGCGCGGAATGCGTCGAGCGGTGCGGGGCGCGTGGGGAGATACCGGAGGTGACCGCGCTGGCGGGGCAGGGCGGCAGGACGCGGGTGCAGCGGCAGGCGCGGCGGCTGTACGAGGCCCTGGCCTCGTAGTGGCGATCGCACCCGTTCCGGCCTGCGTGGATTTCCGGCGTGTTCCGTAAGTAGCCGTGCAGCAAAAGGGATCGAAGGCGGTTTAACCGGTCAGTCACAAAGCGTTCGTGATCACGCAACACCGATCGTTCACAGTGCTGGCATGACGGATGTGAACTCTGCGCTGATCGCCTCGGCCCTGCTCCTGCTGACCACAGTCGGACTCCACAGCTGGCGCGCCCGGCACAACTCGCGGGCGCGGCGGCACGGCCACGCACCGCCGGCTCCGCCGCCACGGAAACGGGCGGCCGGTTCCGCACAGACCACGGCGCCCGGTTCCGCACCGGTCACGGACGCCGGGTCCGTACAGAGCACGACGCCCGGTTCGGTGCAGGCCGCCGTGCCCGCCACGCCCCTGGACGCGGAGACCGCGCTCTGGCGGATGCGGGCGACGGTGTCCGACGCACCGGGTTCGCTGGCCGCCCTGTGCGCGGCGCTCGCCGCGCTGCGCGTGGACATCCTGAGCCTGCAGACGCATCCGCTCGCACAGGGCACGGTGGACGAGTTCCTGCTGCGCGCACCGCAGCAGCTCAACGCGGAGGAGGTCACCGGGGCAGTCATGGCCGCGGGCGGCTCGGACACCTGGATCGAGCGGGCCGATGCCCATGACCTGGTGGACGCGCCCACCCGGCTGCTCGGCCTGGCCACCCGCACCGCCCTGGACGCCGCGGAACTGCCGCTGGCGCTCAGGCAGTTGCTCGGACGCTGCACCATCCGTTCCGTGCCGGCGAAATCCCGGGCCGCGCACCCCTCGGCCCGGACCTCCCCCGTCGAGGGCCGGCTCGACGGCAGTGTGCTGCGTCTGCGGGACGGGGAGGGGGGTGAGATCGTCGTGGAGCGGCCCGCGCTGCCGTTCACGCCGACCGAGTTCGCCCGGGCGCGCGCCCTCGTGGAACTCGACGCGCGGCTCGGGCCGCGGATGCCGCGCGCCCAGGACGTACTGACGCTGCCGGAGGGCAACGCCATCACCGTGGGCCGGGCCGGTGCGGCGGATGTCGAGGCGGCGAAGGAGATGCACGCGCGCTGCTCGACCGGCACCCTGCGGATGCGTTATCACGGCCCGGTCGCCGATGCCGACAAGTACCTCAAGCACCTGCTCGGCCCGCGCCTGGGCCGCACCCTGGCGGCCCGCACCGCATCGGGTCGGCTGGTCGCGCTCGGCCATCTGCTCTGGGACGGCGACGAGACCGAGGTGGCCCTGCTGGTCGAGGACGCCTGGCAGCGGCGCGGCATCGGCACCGAACTCCTCGGCCGCCTGGTCGAGATGGCGGCCGAGGCCGGCTGCGAAAGCGTGTACGCGGTGACCCAGGCCGCGAACACCGGCATGGTCGCGGCGATGCGCGGCCTCGGCCTCCCGCTCGACTACCAGGTCGAGGAGGGCACGCTGGTGATCACGGCCCGGCTGGATTCCGTAACCGTCAGCTCACCGCGTCCGTACGGTGTCCGGCCCGCGCCGCAGCGGCCGGACGCCCGCTGAGGGCCTGGTCGAGATCGGCCCACAGGTCCTCGACGTCCTCGAGACCCACCGACATCCGCAGCAGCCGGTCGCCGACGCCCGAGGACCGGCGGTCACCGGCGTCCACGATGCGGTGGCTGATGGAGGCCGGGTGCTGGATCAGGGTGTCGACGCTGCCGAGGCTCACGGCCGGGGTGATCAGCCGAACCGAGGAGATCACCTCGTGCGGTTCGCCGACCGTCTCGAAGGCGATCATCGCCCCGCCGATCCGCGGGTAGTGCACGGCACTCACCCGCGGATCGTCCTTCAGACGCCTGACGAGTTCGGCGGCGGTTGCCTCGGCCGCCCGCATCCGCACGGAAAGCGTGGACAGGCCGCGCAGGAGCAGATAGCCGGCGAACGGGTGCAGCACACCACCGGTCGTGAACCGCACCTGGCGCAGCTTGCGCGCGAACTCCTCGTCGCAGGCCACGATGCCGCCCATCACATCGCCGTGCCCGCCGAGGTACTTGGTGGCGCTGTGCAGGACCATCCGCGCACCACTCTCGGCGGGCCGCTGCAGTACGGGGGTGGCGAAGGTGTTGTCGGCGAGCAGCGGCACCGAGCCGCAGGACTTGGCGATGGCGGCGAGGTCGAGTTCGCGCAGGTTGGGGTTGGCCGGGGACTCGACGAGCACCAGGCCGGTGTCGGGCCGGATCGCCTCGGCGATGCCCTTCCCCAGGCTCTCGGCCCCGTTCGAAGAGGAATGCCCACCTGGGTCGACCCAGGTGACCTCGGTACCGAGGAGCCCGGCGTTCAGGAGGTGGTCGCTGCAGCCGTACAGCGGGCGGACGGCCACCACATGGCGCAGGCCGAGGCCGGCGCGCACCAGGAGCACGGCGGTCAGGGCGGCCATCCCGCTGGCGAAGGCGACGGCGCTCTCGGTGCCTTCGAGGCGGGCGAGCGCGGTCTCGAAGCGGGCCACGGTGGGATTGCTCAGACGTGCGTAGACGGGCGGGCCGTCGTCGAGGGCGCCGGTCGCGGCGAAGGCGTCGATGCGCGCGGCTTCCTCACGGCTGTCGTACGAGGGGTAGGTGGTCGACAGGTCGAGCGGCGGGGCGTGCAGTCCGAGTCCGGCGAGGTCCTCGCGGCCGGCGTGCACGGCTTCGGTGGCGAGCGCCCGGGGTGCGGCGCTGATGTCGTCGGTTGCCATGACGGAAGACTGAACAGCATACCGGTGTTGCATACCTCACCCCGTGCTACGTTCGAAGAATGAGCGACTCTGTCGTACTGGATCCGGTCGATCTGGAGATTCTGCGGCTGCTGCAGAACGACGCACGGACCACCTACCGTGATCTCGCCGCCGAGGTCGGGGTGGCCGCGTCCACCTGTCTGGACCGGGTGGTGCGGCTGCGCCGGGCCGGGGTGATCCTCGGGGATCAGCTGCGCCTGGACCCGGCGAAACTCGGGCGAGGGCTGCAGGCGCTCCTCATGGTGCAGGTCCGGCCGCACCGTCGTGAGCTGGTGGGGCCGTTCGTGGAGCGGATCAGGGTGCTGCCCGAGGCCCGTTCCGTCTTCCACCTCACCGGGCCTGATGACTATCTGGTGCATGTCGCGGTGCGGGACACCGCGGATCTGCAGCGGCTCGTCCTGGACGAGTTCACCTCGCGGCGCGAGGTCGCGCGGGTGGAGACCCGGCTGATCTTCCAGCAGTGGGACTGCGGTCCGCTGCTGCCGCCCGCCGCGGACTAAACCCGCAGCGCCACCGCCAGGCACGGGGCGGACACCGGGCACGCGAACGCAGCGCGGCGGGTCGGGCCGGGCCGGGTCGGGTCGGGTCGGGTCGGGTCGGTCGACCGGAAAGCCAAGAGCAGAATCCGGTGACGGCGGGCGGCCGATCATACGAAGATGTCCGCATGCCAGACACCACACACAGTCTCCTTCCCCGTCAGGTTGCCGATGCCTATGTCGACGACCTGATCACCCTCGATCCGATCACCGGCACATATCTCGGCGACCCCAAGAGCGCCGGCCGGCTCCCCGACCTCTCGCCCGAGGGCACCCGCAAGCTCGCCGAACTCGCCCGCACCACGCTGCTCCGGCTCGACGCGGCCGAACAGCTGCCGGGCGCCGACAGCGAGCACGAGAAGCGCTGCGCGCGGCTGCTGCGCGAACGGCTGACCGCGCAGATCGCGGTACTCGAAGCGGACGAACCGCTGTGTGCGGTCAGCAACATCATGTCGCCCGCGCAGGAGGTGCACGATGTGTTCACGCTGATGCCCGCCGACTCGGAGGACGACTGGAAGGCCATCGGCACCAGGCTGCGGGCCGTGCCCGCAGCGTTCGCGGGCTACCGCGAGTCCCTCGCGCTCGGCCTGGAGCGGAAGATCTACGGCGGGCCGCGTGCGACGGCCACGTTCGTCGACCAGCTCACCGAGTGGGCGGGCTCGGAGCGCGGCTGGTTCGAGGAGTTCACCGACCCGGCGCCCCCGTCGCTGCGCGCCGAGCTCGACGAGGCGGGCCGGATCGCGACGGCCGCCGTGGTGGAGCTGCGGGACTGGATGCGTGATGTCTACGCGCCCGCCGTCGAGGGGGCGCCCGACACGGTCGGTCGGGAGCGTTACGCCCGCTGGTCGCGCTATTTCAACGGTACGGACCTGGACCTCGACGAGGCCTACGCGTACGGCTGGTCGGAGTTCCACCGGATCCTCGGCGAGATGCGCGCGGAGGCCGGGAACATCCTGCCCGGCGCGGAATCCCCGTGGGTTGCGCTCGCACACCTCGACGAGCACGGCCGCCACATCGAGGGCGTGGACGAGGTCCGCGCGTGGCTGCAGCAGGTGATGGATGAGGCGATCGAGGCGCTCGACGGCACCCACTTCGAACTCGCGGAGCGGGTACGGAAGGTGGAGTCCCGGATCGCACCGCCCGGTGGCGCGGCCGCGCCGTACTACACCGGGCCGTCCGAGGACTTCTCGCGCCCGGGCCGCACCTGGCTGCCGACGATGGGGCAGACCCGCTTCCCGGTCTACGACCTGGTGTCGACCTGGTACCACGAGGGAGTACCGGGGCATCACCTGCAGCTGGCGCAGTGGGTGCACGTCGCGGACAGCCTCTCGCGCTACCAGGCCTCGGTCGGCATGGTCAGTGCCAACGCCGAGGGCTGGGCACTGTACGCGGAACGCCTGATGGACGAACTGGGCTTCCTCGGTGACGCGGAGGTGCGGCTCGGGTATCTCGACGCACAGATGATGCGTGCGGTCCGGGTGATCATCGACATCGGTATGCACCTGGAACTGGAGATCCCCGCGGACTCCCCGTTCCACCCCGGGGAGCGCTGGACACCGGACCTGGCCCACGCGTTCTTCGCCGCGCACTCCAGCCGCTCCGCGGACTTCGTGCAGAGCGAGCTGATCCGCTATCTGTCGACGCCGGGCCAGGCCATCGGCTACAAGCTGGGCGAGCGTGCCTGGCTGCTCGGCCGTGAGAACGCCCGCCGTGCGCACGGGGATTCCTTCGATGCGAAGGCCTGGCACATGGCCGCGCTGTCGCAGGGCTCGCTGGGTCTGGACGACCTCGTCGAGGAGCTTTCGCGGATCTAGATCCTTCGCGGCTGCCGAAGACACGGGGCGGGGGCGCCGTCCACATGACCGGCGCCCCCGTCTCCCGGCCCGGCGCCGGATGCCTTGCGCCGGGCCGGGAGACGGGGCTTGGCGCCGGTGCTTGGCGCTTGCTGCCGGGGCTTGCTGCCGGGGCTTGGCGCTTGCTGCCGCAGCGCCTCGCACCTGTTCGGCCGGGCGGCGGAATCCGCCTCCGAGTCGATCACGTTCGGGCCGGTCGCCGCCCACGACTTGGCGTCGTCGTGCGGCACATGCGGATTCGGGGCCTTCCGGAGCACGGTCCTTCCGGGGCCGGCCACCGTCGGCATCGTTTCCCGGTCGCCCGCCCATACGGTCAGCAGCCGCAGTCGCCCTCGACGGGGGCGGTGAGCGGGTCGGGCTCGCGGCGCGCCGGGCCCTGCCAGGTCTCGTAGGCGAAGCCTTCCCGGGCCCAGTACTCGAAGCCGCCGAGCATCTCCTTGACCTGGTAGCCGAGTCGGGCGAGCGCCAGGGCCGCGCGGGTCGCGCCGTTGCAGCCGGGGCCCCAGCAGTACGTGACCACGGGGACGGACTTGTCGAGGAGCTGCCCGGCCTGTTCGGGGATGAGGGCGGTCGGCAGGTGGAGCGCGCCGGGTACGTGGCCCTGGTCCCAGGACTCGGTGGAGCGCGTGTCGATGAGCACGAATCCGGGGTCGCCGCCGGCGGCCAGGGCGGCCGCCACATCGGAGACATCTGCGTGGAAGGCGAGCGAGGCGGCGAAGTGCGCGGCGGCCTCGACCGGTGCGGCCGGGGGGACTCGCAGAACGGGGTTGTCGCTGGTCACAGCGGTCTGTGTCGTCGTCATGCTCATCAATCTACGGCCGGTGATCATGCCGCGAACAGCGAGATTCCCCGGCACTTCCCTTGCCCGGCCGGTGAATCCCCTGCTATCCATCCAGGATGACCGAGTATTCCCCGGACGCCACCGACTGGCTCATCCTCGATGCCCTCCAGCGCGACGGCCGCGCCAGTTTCGCCGAGCTCGCCCGCAGCGTCTCCATGTCGTCCAGCGCCGTGACGGAGCGGGTGCGCCGCCTGGAGGAGATGGGCGTGATCCAGGGCTACACCGCCGTCGTGGAGCCCGAGCGGCTCGGGATGCCGATCATGGCGTTCGTCCGGCTGCGCTACCCGAACGGCAACTACAAGCCCTTCCACGATCTGGTGGAGGTCACCCCCGAGATCCTCGAAGCGCACCATGTGACGGGTGACGACTGCTTCGTCCTGAAGGTCGCCGCCCGCTCGATGAGCCACCTCGAGGAGATCGCCGGAAAGATCGGTGCGCTGGGTTCGGTGACGACGAGCGTGGTCTACTCCTCGCCGCTGCCGCGCCGCGCTCTGCGCCGCTGACGTTCTCCGGCACCCGCCCCAGGCACGTCTACGAGGCCGTCCCGCGCTGCCGCACGATCGAGCCTTCGCGCCCCTTCACCACCTCCAGCTGCGCATGGATGCGGCGCCGCAGGTCGGCGACGTGGCTGACGATACCGACGGTGCGGTCGCGTTCGCGCAGCGAGTCCAGGACGTCGAGGACTTCGTCGAGGGTCTGGTCGTCGAGGCTGCCGAAACCCTCGTCGATGAACAGCGTGTCGAGGCGGACGCCGCCCGCCTCGTCCGTGACCACGTCGGCGAGGCCGAGGGCGAGGGCGAGGGAGGCGAAGAAGGTCTCGCCGCCGGAGAGGCTCGCGGTGTCCCGCTCGCGGCCGGTCCAGGCGTCGATGACATGCAGTCCGAGTCCGCTGCGGGCGCCGCGTCCGGCGCGGTCGTCGGAGTGGACCAGGGTGTAGCGACCGGCCGACATCCGCTGCAGGCGGGCTGTCGCCGCGGCGGCGACCTGTTCGAGCCGGGCCGCGAGAACGTAGGACTCGAGCCGCATCCTGCGCTCGTTGTCCGCAGAGGTCCCGGCGGCGAGGCCGGCCAGGCGCGCGACACGGTCGTACTCCTCGCGCAGCGGGGCGAGTCGGCGTGCTTCGGTGGCGGCCTGGCGCGAGAGCCGGTCGAGTTCGCGGCAGCGTTCCTCGGCGGCCGAGCGGGCGGTGACCGCTCGCTGCAGGGCCCGCTCGGCCTCCTCGGCGGCGCGCTCGGCAGCCGCCGGGTCGGCCGGGGGAAGCTGGGCCGCGGCCTGGGTACCGGGTTCGGCGAGGACCGCCCGTACGGCCAGATCCTCCTGCTGCCAGGCGTCGAGGCGCCGCTGCAGGGCGCGGTGGGCGGCTTCGTCGAGCGCGGCGGCGGCCGCCGCCTGCGGGGTGTCGAATCCGGCCCGGTAGGCGGCTTCGGCGAGCCGGCCGTCGGCGTCCTTGAGCCGCTCGGCGGCCTCCCGCGCCGCCCTGGCGGCCTCGGCGGCGCCGCCGAGCAGCTCGGCCTGCCGCTGGAGTTGGCGGGTCCGGTCGGCGACACTCGCCGCCCGGCCGCGTGCCCGGCTCAGCTCCTCCTCAAGCACACTCTGCTCCCGCGCGAGACTCTCGCGCCGCGAGGTGCGGGATGCGCCGCGGGTCTCGGCGTCCTGCCGGGCGGCGAGCCGACGTCCGTGCTCCTGCTCCTCGCGGCTGAGGGCCTCCCGTGCGGCGTGCAGGGTGGAGGCGAGGGCCCGGACCCGGGTGTACTCCTGCTCGACGGCGTGGAGTGCGGCGGCAAGTTCCGCGGCCGGTGCCTCCCCCGCCGCCGCGGTGGCGGCGGCCCGGGTCTCACGGACCTGGGCGAGGGCCTGTTCGGCCCGGGTGCGGGCCTGCTCGGCGCGCTGGTGGGCGGCGAGTGCGTTCTCCTCGGCCTGCCGGTCGACGTGTCCTTCGGTCCTGCGCGCGGGAGCGGGGTGTGCGGCCGAACCGCAGACCGCACAGGGTTCGCCGTCGGTGAGCCGCTCCGCGAGTTCGGCGGCGATGGTGCGCAGCCGCTGCTCCTTGAGGTTCAGCCAGTGCTCGCGCGCCTCGCCCGCCCGGTCGGCCGCCGCGTGGGCCGCCTCCTGCGCCTCGGCGACGGCGGAGCCGAGCGAGTCACGGCGACGGGCCGCCTCCAGCTGCTCGCGGGCCGGTGCGATCCGGCCCTCCAGCTGTCCCGCACGGGTGGCTGCCTCCTGCGCCGCGTCGATCCGTGCCCGGTGCTCATGCATTACGGCATCCCAGTCGGCCAGCCATTGGGAGGCCTCCTGGAGGGCTTCCTGGTCGGCCCGCTCCTCGCGCTCCACCTCGGCGCGCTCCCGGCCCAGTTCGGCGAGGCGCTGTTCGGCGCGCCGGGCTGCGGTGAGCGTGCCCAGTTCCTCATGGGCCCGGCGGGCAGCGGTGGCGAGCGCGGCGGCTTCGGCTCCGGTCAGCGGGTCGGGCAGTGCCTGCCGTGCCCGGGCTTCCTCGGCCGCGGTCCGCTGCTGCTCCGCTTCGGCGTCCGCACGCAGGGACAGCGCCGGTGCCACGGACTCCGCCTTACGGGCGCGTTCCATCCGCTCCTGGTCCGCGCGGTGCTCCCCGGCGCGCTCGTCGAGCAGCACGGCCCGCTGCCGCGCCTCGGCGTGCCGCCGCTGGAGGCGGTGGGTCTCCCGTGCCGCGTCGAGATGTTCCCCGGCGGCGGTGCGCGCCCGGTGTGCCGCGTCCTGGGCCACGCGCGCCACGGTGAGGGTCTCGCGGGCGCCCGCGCGGGCGCAGGCCGCCCAGCCGAGCACGCCTTCCGCGAGGCCCGGTTCACCCGCGGCCAGTTCGGGCAGCGGCAGGCCGGCCGCGCGGCCGGCCGCCTGGCTCATCCGCTGCGCGGCGGCCAGCAGCCGCTCGTCGGCGGCCTTCACCTGGGCCTCGGTGGCCTTGCGCTGCTGGGCCAGCCACTGCTCGACGGCGGCGAAGCGGCGGGTGTCGAAGAGGCGGCCGAGCAGTTTGCCGCGCGCCTCGGCATCGGCCCGCAGAAAGCGCGCGAAGTCTCCCTGCGGCAGCAGCACGACCTGGCAGAACTGCTCCATGCTCATGCCGAGCAGCTGCCCGATCTCCTCACCGATCTCCTGGTGGGAACGGCTGAGGTCCTTCCAGGCGCCCTGCCGTGCGTCGTACTCCCGCAGCCAGGACTGGGCCTTCTCGATGGTGGTGCCGGTGCCGCGCTTCTTCGGGCGCTCCCACGGAGGCTGCCGCCCGATCTCCAAGTGGCGACCTGCCACGGTCAGTTCGAGCACCACCTCGGTGCGCGCGCCGGTCTCGGCATGGTCGCTGCGCAGCGCGGCCGAGTTGCTCTGCCGTACGCCGGGGACGGAGCCGTACAGGGCGAAGCAGACCGCGTCGAGCACGGAGGTCTTGCCCGCGCCGGTCGGCCCGTGCAGCAGGAAGATCCCCGCTTCGCCGAGCGGGTCGAAGTCGACTTCCTGTGTGCCGCCGAACGGCCCGAAGGCCGTGAGCTTCATCCGATGCAGTCTCACCGGGCCACCTCGCGCACCGTGTCGTCCACGCGCACGGCGTCGAACGCGGCCCGCAGCACGCCCCGTTCGGCCTCGTCGGCGCCCTCGCCGCGCACATGCGCCACGAAGTCCTCGGCGACCTGCTCGTCCGTGCGGTCCCTGAGCCGCTGCGCATAGGAAACCTGCGGCTCCCCCGCCACCCGCTCGGGTGCGAACACCAGGTTCAGTACATGCGGGAAGCGCTCGGCCAGCCGCGCCATCGGCTCGGGCGGCCGTACGGGATCGGTCAACGTGGCCTCGACCCAGTGCCCGGTCACCCGCTCGTGCTCCGGGTCGGCGAGCAGTTCGTCGAGCCGTCCCGCGATCCGGGCCAGCGGGCGCGGCACCGGGCAGTCGACCCGCTCGGCACTCACCTCACCGTCGGCGCCGAGGTCGACGAGCCACATCGACTTCCGGTGGTGCTGCTCGGAGAAGGAGTACGCGAGCGGGGAGCCCGAGTAGCGCACGCGCTCGGTGAGCGTCTGGCAGCCGTGCAGATGGCCGAGGGCGGCATAGTCGACCCCGTCGAAGACCCCGGCAGGCACCGACTGCACTCCTCCGACGGTGATGTCCCGCTCGCTGTCGCTCGGCTCGCCGCCGGTCACGAAGGCATGGGCGAGGACGACGGAGCGGGTGCCCCCTCCCCGTACGGCGAGATCGGCGCGCACCCGGTCCATGGCCGCGGCGAGCACCGCCTCATGGGCGGGCCTGTCCACCTTGAACTCGTCCTTGACCAGGGCCGGTTCCAGATACGGCAGCCCGTAGAAGGCCACCTCGCCGTGCTCGTCCCGCAGCACGACGGGCGCGCCGCAGTCGGCGGGTGCGGTGCGCAGGTGGATGCCCGCCTTGCCGATGAGTCCGGCACCGACGCCGAGGCGGCGGGCCGAGTCATGGTTCCCGGAGATCATCACCACCGGCACCCCGAGGTCGGCGAGCCGGTGCAGCGCCTCGTCGAACAGTTCCACGGCGGACAGCGGCGGCACCGCCCGGTCGTACACATCCCCGGCCACGGCGACCGCATCGACCCGCTCCTCGCGCACGACGGCGACGAGGTGGTCGATGAACGCGGCCTGGGCATCGAGCAGGCTCACGCGGTGCAAAGCCCGGCCCAGATGCCAGTCGGAAGTGTGCAGCAGCCTCATGATCCCCGAGACTAACGGGCGGGTCGGACAACCCGGGCGGCTCCCGGCGAATCAACGGCCTCAACGGACGGCCGGCGGATCATGCCCCACGGCTCCCCGGCGTCCGCGTACGCCCTACGCATCCCCGTACGCCTCCGCGCCGATGTCGAGCCGGGCCGTCCCCGCCGTCGCATCGGCCAGCCAGGTGCGGAAGTCTTCGACGTCGGCGTCGGGGAGGCCGATCTCCAGGGTCACGGCCTCCCCGTAGCGCATGTCGCGTACGTCACGTCCGGCCGCGCGGAGGTCGTTCTGCAGTTTGCCCGCACGCTGGTGGTCGACGGTGACCGTGACCAGGCGAAAGCGGCGCTTGGTGAGGGTGCCGAGGGCGTCAAGGGCTTCGCCGACCGCGCCCCCGTAGGCGCGGATCAGTCCGCCCGCGCCGAGTTTCACACCGCCGAAGTAGCGTGTGACGACCGCCACCACATAGCGCATGTCACGCCGGGTGAGCATCTGCAGCATGGGCAGGCCCGCGGTGCCGCCCGGTTCGCCGTCGTCGCTCGCCTTCTGCACGCCGCCGTCGGCGCCGATGACATACGCCCAGCAGTTGTGCGCGGCGGCCGGGTGCTCCTTGCGGATCCTGGCGATGAAGTCCTGGGCCTCCTGCTCGGTGGCCGCCGGGGCGAGCGCGCACAGGAAGCGGGAGCGGTTGACCTCGGTCTCGTGCACGCCCTCTCGGGCCACTGTGCGGTACGCGTCCTGCATCCGCCCAGCGTATGCGCAAGGCGGGCAGGTCTCCCCGGCGGGCTTGCGGGCGCAGGCCGACGGCCCGGCTTGCGGGCCGGGTGAGGCTCGCGGACCGCGCTTGCGGGCCGGGTCCCGGGGCCGGGCTTGCGGGACGGGTCCGGGGGCCGGGCTTGCGGGACGGGTCCGGGGGCCGGGCTTGCGGGCCGGGCTTCACGGGCAGGTACCCGGCTGACTGGATGGAGGCTCCATGGACAACGAATCCGCGCCCACCGCCCCACGGCCGGACGGCCCACGGCCCGCCGATCCGCACGGGCCCCCGCCCGGCGCCGCGCGCCCGTGGGAGTTCACGGACGACCGCGGACAGGTGGCCGTCGCGCCCCGCACGCCCGTCCGCTTAGCCGCGTACGCACAGGCGGGCGCCGCCCTCTGGGACCACGGGCTGCGCCCGGCCGGGATCTTCGGCTCCGGCCACGACGACCCCGCCGCGCCGGATCCCGCGAAAACCGGCGAGCTGCCCCTGGACGGGCTCCCCTATTACGGCGCCGGCTCTGCCCTCGACCTCGACGCGCTGCTTGCCTCGGCCCCCGATCTCGTGGTCGCCGTGACGTACGGCGGAGGGCAGACGTACGGGATCGCTCCCGAGGCGGCCAAGCACCTGGAGGAGCAGGTACCGGTCGTCGCCCTGGACGTGAGCCGCGGTCGCTCGCTCACCCAGGTCCGCGAGAGCTGCGCACGGCTGGCTTCCGCGCTCGGCGCCGTGCCCGACGAGGAGGCGGCTGCCGAACTGACCTCTGCAGAACGGCGGTTGACCCTGGCAGCCGGGGTGCTGCCGAAGCCGCGGGTTCTCGCCCTCTCCCCCGCCGACGGCGAGTCGGTCCACCTCGCCCGACCGCACGCCTGGCCGGACCTGAGCGCCCTGACCGCTCTCGGCGTCCCGCTCGTCGAACCCGCCCGGGCGGCGGGCGCGAACTGGTCGACGGTGTCCTGGGAGGCTGCGGCCGCGCTGGAATCCGACCTGGTGCTCGTCGACGTGCGGGCGCACGCGGGTGCCCTGCCCGCCGGCTTCGCCGCGCGCGTACACACCGGGCCGTGGAATCCGGAGCTGCCGCCGAGCGCGCGGGCGCACACCCGGTTCCTCGACACGGTGACGGCAGCGCTCCGGGGACTCCGGGCTCGGCCCGGGTCCTGAGCGGGCGGACCCGAGGGGCCGGCGGGGGAATCGCCGGCCCCGGCCGTACGTTCTGGTCCTTGCGCGCACCTTTGCCGCGCGACCGTCACCGCAGAAGGAGCCGTCCATGTACGCCGACGAGGCGACCATCCGCAGGATCCTCACGGAGTCGGGCGACACCTGGGCCGTCGTGGGTCTCTCGAACAACCGGGAGCGCGCCGCCTACGGAGTCGCCCGGGTCCTCAAGGACTTCGGCAAGCGCGTCGTGCCCGTGCACCCCAAGGCGGAGACGGTCCACGGGGAGCAGGGCTACCCCTCGCTCGACGCCATCCCCTTCGACGTCGACGTGGTGGACGTCTTCGTCAACAGCGACCTGGCCGGCGACATCGCCGACCAGGCCGTCGCCAAGGGCGCGCGGGCGGTCTGGTTCCAGCTGGGTGTGATCGACGAGCAGGCCTACGAGCGGACGCGGGCGGCGGGCCTGGACATGGTGATGGACCGCTGCCCGGCGATTGAAGTCAAGTCCCTGCGTTAGCTCCGTGGCGGTGAGCAGCTCCGGACTCGGCCCTGCCCACCGCCTGGACGCGCCGGCCACGCCCGCTTACGTGGTCACCGTCCCGGGAGTTGCCGGCATGAACACGTCACCTGCGGCAAACAAGGGTGTTGCGCCCGGCGACGGCCGCGGGGCGTTCGGCGACGTGCCGGGCGACCGCGTCGGCCATCGTGGTCCTTCCCGGCGAGACCACATCTTCGCCCGGGAAGGGGCGGGGTGGATGCTGGCCCAGGCAAGGCTGGACCGGCGATGCTGACGCTGCTACCAGATTGACTCGACCCACTCCGGGTGGTCGATGAACGGGTTCCGGTTGCCCTGGTAGTTCGTGTAGATGATGTTGTTGCGCCGCTCCTCAAAGGCGTCAGGCGGATCCTGGGCGCTCCATGCCTTGAGTACGGAGATGCGGCCCGTGAACGGGGTGCTGCCGTTGCTGACGAAGTCGTTGGTCTCCAGGTCCGGCCAGGAGTCGTCACCCTCGTAGCGGACCGCCATGTAGAGGATCATGCGGGCTACATCGCCCTTGACAGGGTCGCGGGGTTCGAAGGAGTTCGAGTCGGTGCAGCTGTCGGGGGCTCCGCTGACCGGGCTGCCGCCGTTGTCGAAGTCCTTGTTGCCCCGGATGCTGTTGACCTGGACGTCCGTGGGTCGCAGGTGGTGCAGGTCTGTGCCGGGGCCCGTCGAGGTGCCGAAGCCGCCGTGGGATTTGGCCCAGACGTGCTCGCGGTTCCAGTCGCCGACGTCGCCGCCGTTGAGCCACTTGCTGCGGGAGAGGCCGCTGTACAGCAGGATCACGTTGCCGCTGTTGTCCGGGTCCTGGTCGGTGACCCTGAGGGCGTTCCAGACGGCGGAGTACGAGAGCTTGTCCTGGTCGCTGATGATCGTGTGCAGCGCGCTCTTCAACGCGGGACCGGTCTTGCCGATCGCGTCCTGGTAGTACGTGTCGGCGGCGGCCGGAGAGGGGGACGAGGCGGCCGCCGACGAGGTGACGCCGACGAGCAAGGCGGCGGCTGCGAGGGCGAGGCTCTTCAAGCGGTGTATTCGGATCGGCGTGCGAGGCGGGACGGTCACGGGCACCTCCAAGAGGACGGCGTTCTACGCGGGTTGACCGTTGAGGCACTTTGACCGTGACATGCCCAGATGGCGTCCGCGGTGAACGCGGCGGGGCGGTCCCGTGTCGTTCCCATGGACAGGAGGCACAGTGGCCCGCAAACCTCGAAGACGGTCGATGATGACCGCGGAGAAGGCGAGGACCTTGTGTGAAGTCGCTGCCCTCGTGCGCCGCCCTTCGGCGCGTCAGGTCGCCCGTAGGATCCGCGCCGGCAGTCCGGGCGGGGCGACCGCGCCGAGGCCGTACTGCGTCGATTCATCGCGCCGCAGGAGTACCCGGACCGCTACCGCTGGGCGCTGATCGAACTCCGCGCCGCACGACGCCGGCGACAGCCCGACCGGGCAAGCACCCTGCCGAAGCCGGGCTTCAGCCGCGCCGAGCTCGTCGGCGGCCGTGATCACAGGACCGCCGGTGATCATGTGCGGGCCATCCTGAGGCGCGCACCCCTCGGGTACGCGCGCGGAGAAGGGCCGCTTCTTCTCAGGCGCGTTCGAGGATCGCCGTCACCCCCTGCCCGCCCGCGGCACAGATGGAGATCAGGCCGCGGCAAGGGCCTTCACGTTCGGCCAGGAGCGTGGCAAGTGTCGCGACGATCCGGGCGCCGGTCGCCGCGAAGGGGTGGCCGACGGCGAGCGAGGAGCCCGCCACGTTGAGCCGGTCCCGGTCCACCGGGGCCAGGCCCCGCTTCTCCCATGCCGCCAGCGTCGCCAGGACCTGGGAGGCGAATGCCTCGTGCACCTCGATGAAGTCGAAGTCCTCCATCCCGAGCCCGGCGCGTTCCAGCATCCGCGGCACGGCATACGCGGGCGCCATGAGCAGGCCGTCCTCGCCGCCGCGGACATCCCCGTCGACGAAGTCGACCGCAGCCGTCTCGTACGCGGTGAGGTAGGCCAGCGGTTTCAGGTTCCGCCCCCGCGCCCATTCCTCGCTCGCAAGGAGCACGGTCGCCGCGCCGTCCGTCAGCGGAGTCGAATTGCCCGCGGTCATGGTGGGTTCGGGGCCGTCGGTGCCGAACACGGGCTTGAGCTTCGCGAGCTTGTCCACCGTCGAGCCGGGCCGCAGGTTCTGGTCCTTGGCGACCCCGCGGAACGGAACGACGAGATCCCGCATCAGGCCCCGCTCGTACGCGGCCGCGAGCCGCTGGTGGCTCGTGGCGGCCAGCTCGTCCTGGGCCTCGCGGGTGATGCCCCACGCGCGGGCGGTCACCGCCGCGTGCTCGCCCATGGAGAGGTGGGTGCGCGGCTCCGCGTTGCGCGGAATGTCGGGGACCACATGACCGGGCCTGATGCGGGACAGCGCCTTGAGCCGCGCTCCGGTGGTCTTCGCGCGGCGCGCCTCCAGAAGAATCCTCCGCAGCCGGTCGTTGACGCCCAGTGGTGCGTCACTGGCGGTGTCGGTGCCGCCCGCGATCGCGCTCCGGATCTGCCCGAGGGCGATCTTGTTCGCCGCGGCGATCACGGCCTGCAGGCCCGTGCCGCAGGCCTGCTGGATGTCGTAGGCCGGGGTGCGCGGGTCCAGCTCCGAGCCGAGGAGTGTCTCGCGGGCGAGGTTGAAGTCCCTGCTGTGCTTGAGCACGGCACCGGCCACGAACTCGCCGAGCAGCTCGCCGCGCAGCCCGAAGCGCTCGACAAGGCCCTCCAGCGCCGCGCTCAGCATCTCCTGGTTCGAGGCGGTCGCGTACGGGCCGTCGGAGCGTGCGAACGGGATGCGGCAGCCGCCGATGATCGCGACGCGCTCCACCGTACGGCCTTCGGTTGTCATCTCGACCAACTCCTGACTCTGAAGTAAGATTACTACCAAGTAAGTTACGGCGATCCGGGGAGTTTTGACAATGACCGACCGCTACCTGCGCTTCACCGGCACGGCCCCCGGCCGGTTCCTGACCCGCAGGCTCGGGCTGCCGCGCCCGGCCGCCCTGCACCGCTGGTCCGGCGAACATCCCGTGCTGGACGGACCGTTGGTGCACCTGACCGTCGGCAGCCCGGCCCCCGGCCTGGACGAGGCACTGGCCCGTACCGGCCTGAAGACCGGTGACGGGCGCCCCGCGGCCGTGGTCGTCGATGCCTCCGGGCTGCGCGATGCCGATGCCCTCCGTGGCGTCCACGAAGAGCTGCGGCCCGTGGTCCGCTCGATCGCACCGAGCGGTCGGGTGGTCCTGCTCGGGTCCGTGCCCTCCGCGGACGACCATCACCAGGCGGCCACGCAGCAGGCCTTGGAGGGTTTCGTGCGCGCCCTCGGCAAGGAACTCGGCGGGGGCCGTACGGCGAATCTGGTCCGGATTCCGGAGGACGGAGCCAGGGCGGCGGAGTCGACGCTGCGGTTCCTCCTCTCGCCCCGGTCGGCCTACGTCAGCGGGCAGGTCGTCGAGATCTCCTCCGCGGCCACGCCGTACGACCCGGAGCTGCCCCTGGCCGGACGCACCGCCCTGGTCACCGGGGGCGCTCGCGGGATCGGCGAGGCGGTCGCGAGCACGCTGGCCCGTGACGGCGCGCGGGTCATGGTGCTCGATGTCCCGTCGGCGCGTGAGGACATCGAACGGGTCGCCGAACGTATCGGCGGCGGCACCCTGCCGCTGGACATCACGAAGGACGACGCGGGCGAGCGGATCGCCGCGGCACTGCCCGACGGCCTCGACATCCTCGTGCACAACGCGGGGATCACCCGGGACCGCAGGCTCGCCAACATGCCGGCCGGACACTGGAATTCGGTGATCGAGGTGAACCTCGCGAGCGTCCTGCGCACGACCGACTCACTGCTCTCCTCGCGGACGCTCAACCCGGGAGGCCGGATCATCACCACCGCCTCCATCTCCGGAATCGCCGGAAACGCCGGGCAGACCAACTACGCGGCCAGCAAGGCCGGAATCATCGGCCTGGTGCGCTCCCTCGCGCCCCGGGCGCTCGCCGAACACGGCTGCACGGTCAACGCCGTCGCACCCGGCTTCATCGAGACGAAGATGACGGCCGCGGTCCCCCTGTTCATCCGTGAGGCGGGCCGCCGCATGAACTCCCTGGCCCAGGGCGGGCTGCCGGTCGACGTCGCCGAAACGGTGAACTGGTTCGCGGGCCCCGGCTCCCAGGGCGTCAACGGGCAGGTGGTCAGGGTGTGCGGGCAGAGCCTGCTCGGCGCCTGAGCACGACCGCGGCCCGGACAGAAGCTGGACACGGCCCGGACACGGGCCGCACACCGACGACACCGCAGATCGCACTCCGACGACCTGCCGGCCGTATCCCGCAGACAGCAGACCGCAGACCTCACACCGACCGCTGACCGACTGCCCACCGATCCACACCGGACCCTGGAGACCTCAGCGTGACCACTCGATCGCTCCCGGCCGCACCTCGGCTCGGCCCCCTGCTGGCCCGCGGGGCCCTGCTCTCCCCGCTCAAACGGGTACGGCAGGACGCCACCGCCCCGCCCACCCGGCTCCTGCTCGACGCCGCGTCGGCCGACCCCAAAAAGCTGGCCGCGTACCGCCGGATCTGCCGCTTCCCGCTCACGGGACCACTCCCCGTGACCTATCCCCACCTGCTGGGCTTCCCTCTGGCCATGCGGCTGATGGCCGAGCCGGCCTTTCCGCTTCCGCTGCTCGGCCTGGTCCACACGTCGATCGAGATCACCCAGCACCGGCCGCTCAGCCCCGGCCTGCCGCTCGAAATCAGCGTGTTCACCCAGGGGCTGAGCGCGCACCGGCGTGGCACCGAGGCGAACGTGGTGACACAGGCGCGGCTCGGCGGCGAGCCGGTGTGGGAGTCGCACAGCACCTACCTCGCCAAGCACCGGACCCCGGCGGACGACCGGCGCGGACCGGACCCCGCCCTGGCCGTGGTTCCCGATCTGCCCGTCTCGGACCGGTGGACGCTCCCCGCGGACCTCGGCCGCCGCTACGGGGCCGTCTCCGGCGACCGCAACCCCATCCACCTGCACCCCCTGACGGCGAAGGCCTTCGGCTTCCACCGCGCCATCGCCCACGGCATGTGGACCTTCGGCCGCTGTCTCGCGGAGCACGGCGCCGAAGGGGAAGTCCGGGTCGGCGCGCGGTTCAAGGCACCGGTGCTGCTCCCCGGAACGGTGAGCTACGCCGCGGACGCCACACGCTTCCAGTTGCGCGGCGAGGACGGCCGGCTGCACCTCAGCGGTGCGGTGACACGGAACGGGCAGGCCTGAAGAGGCGCCGACCGCGCGTCGCACCAGCGGGGTCGGCGCCTGACGAGGCCTCGGCCTAGCGGGGCTCGGTCCAGATACCGAAGGCCTTCCACAGCGGCTTGTTCACCCGGGTGACCAGGCCGAGCTCGGCCATCAGGTCGCGGACCTTGCCGACCGAGGCGCGGATCTCCTCCCGGGCCGTCTCCGACTCGTATGCCTCCCGGACGACCTCGGGCGGAATGGAGAAGCGCCGCACCATCGCGCCCGGCGGGGAGAGCATGATCCGGGCCATGACGCCCAGGATGACCGGCGTGACGAGGCCGAGGTAGCGGCGCCGGGCGCGGCGCATGCCGGGTACGCGGTGTCTGAGGTAGTGGCGGGCGAAGGAGATGTGCCGGGCCTCCTCCGCGATGTGGATCCGCATGATCGCTTCTTCCAGCGGATGCTTGATGTGCCCTTCCTTGAGGGCCTTGCGCTGGACGTAGTCGATGGGGTCCTCGCCGCCGAGCACGAAGACGAAGAACAGCTCGGTGTTGATCAGTGGGATGAGCGGCGTGACCTCGGCAATGGTGCGCAGGGAGCGGGGCATTCCGCGGATGGGCAGCCCGCTGCGGTTGACGAACTCCTGGAACATCATGCCGTGATGGCATTCCTCGGTCGTCTCGTGGTAGACGTACCGGAACTCGGGTCGGCCGTTGGGCAGCCGGTAGGCGTAGTTGAGCAGGCCGCGCTTGAGCAGGTTCTCGAACTGCAGGCCGATCTTCATCATCGTGGCGACGCGCCAGAGACCGATCTGCGCCTGGACATGCTCCGGCTGGGCCCGGTACCAGGCGGTGCGGCCCAGCCGGTCGGCGTCGGACAGGATCCAGCGCGGGTCGTTCCGGTCCACGCGCATCTCCGGATCGTCCCAGGCGATGTCCGCGTACGCTTCCCAGTGCTTTTCCACGGACGCCTTGTTGAGGCGGTCGATGACGCCGAGGTAGGAGCGCTTGTCCTTCACGTCAGCGCGGATCTCCTGGGCGAGATCCTTGGGGGCCTTCGTCATGTCGGGAGTCCCTCGGGTCGGCTTCTGAGTCGGGGACGAGCAGTCTGGCCAGCGCTTTGAACTGATCGACGACGGCGCGGTGATGTCCGTGGACGTCGTCGTCGAGCGCGTTCTGCACGGAGAGCCCCACGTACATCGCGTAGACGGCACGCAGCGGGAGCACCACCGATCCGTCGGAGGGGTTCGCACGCGGGAAGAGCTGCTCGAAGGATGTCTGGATGACGTGCAGCACCCGGTCGTTCAGGTCGCTGCACAGGGCACGCAGTTCGGCGTCGGTACGGGAGGCCACGGCCAGCTCGAGGAGCGCCCTGGCGGGCGGCGAGCGGAAGACGTCCCAGAGCAGGTCGAGCGCCCCTTCGACGTTGTGCCGCTCGGGCGGCAGTTGCGCGAACGCGGCCTCGTACGCCTGCCGTTGCCGTTCGAGGAGGTGCTCGACCGCCGCGTCGACCAGCTCAGTCTTGGTGGGGAAGTGATGCTGCTGGGCACCGCGCGAGACGCCGGCGCGGCGGGCCACCTCGGTGGTGGAGGTGCCGGCCCAGCCGAGTTCGGCCAGGCAGTCGACGGTCGCGTCGAGCAGCCGGGACCGGGTGCGAGAGCGGCGCTCCTCCTGGGTGCGCCGTCCGCCGTTCGCCGTCGAGCTGGACATGCCGGTCACGGTCATGACTGCAAGGTAGAGCGCCAACATACAAGCAGGCAAGCCTGCTTGTATGTTGCGCTGCTCTCAATCGGCTTGCTGGGCAGGCGTGGTTGGGCTCGGTTCGCCGGGGCTCGGGGCGGGATCGGTTGCGCTCGGGGCGGTGGGGCTCGGAGCGGTGGGGCTTGGCTCGGTGGGGCTTGGCTCGGTGGGGCTCGGGGCCGGAGCCGAAGGGCTGGGGGCAGGGCTGGACGTGCCGGGACCGGGTTCCGTCGGCTCTGGGCTGGGGGTCGGGCTGGGACCGGGGCCTGTCGGGTCGGGACTGGGGCTGGGGCCAGGACTCGACGGGTCAGGGTCGGGGCCCGCCGTGGGGCCGGTCGGTGTGGCGCCGGGGTTGCCCGGCGACGGCTCACCAGGGGTCGGCGAGGGGGAACCGGACGGGGAGGCAGACGGCGAGGCAGGCGGCGAGGGCGAGGGGACGGCCGAGCCGGTCTCTGCCGGCTCCGACGGGGGGCCTCCGACCACGATCCCGCCGCCGTCCCCGACGGGCCCGTTCGCCGGTGTCTCGCCGCCCGGTCCCGGACTGAGGGGCAACGCGCCCTTGCCGTCGGGTACTTCCGAGACTCCGTCCCGGTAGAAGTCCAGCCAGGAGAGCACCGTACGCAGATAGGCGGTCGAGTGGTTGTAGCTGAGGATCGCCCGGTCCAGGTCCGCCCGGACGGCGAGGTCCCGGTCACCGGCGCACAGGTAGCGCCCGGCGGCGAGTGCGGCATCGTGCACGTTGTTCGGATCGGCGCGGCCGTCCTCGTTGCCGTCGGAGCCCCAGCGCGCCCAGGTGGACGGGATGAACTGCATCGGGCCGACGGCCCGGTCGAAGTGCGCGTCACCGTCGTACACGCCGGCGTCGGTGTCGGTGATGCGGGCGAAGCCGTCGCCGTTCAGGACCGGCCCGAGGATCGGCCTGAGCGTGGTGCCGCCGCGGTCCACGCGGCCTCCGCGCGCGTGCCCCGACTCCACCTTTCCGATGGCGGCGAGGAGTTGCCAGGGCAGTCGGCAGCCGGGGGCCGAGGCCCGCAGGGCGCTCTCGGCACTCCGGTATGCCGCCAGGGCGGAGGCCGGGATGCCCGACGCGGAGTCCGTCCGGGTGCCACCGGTGTCCTTTGCGCGGCCGTCGCCCCCGGTGTCGGCCACCGGCTGGACGCGCAGCGGCGGGAGTTCGGTGTGGTAGACGTCGGCGGAGGGTCCGCCGGGCGGGATCCAGTCGCCCTCCCCCGTACCCCCACCGGTTTCTCCGGGCGGGGCCGGTGCGGCGGATGCCCCGCCCGGCATATGGGAGGCGGTGAGGCCGGCGAGCATCATCGCCACCAGCGCGGAGCCCGCCACGCCCCGGCCGAGACGGCAACGCTCGGGCCTTCGGTGCCTGTTGTGGTACCCCATGGGTCACCTCTCGTCTCACTGGGAATCGCGATGCCGGGGCGGGCGGACCGGTCAAGCGGCCGGGGCGGACCGGCTCAGCAGGTGGTGGTCGCCGGCCGGTCGGCGAGCCGGTCCGCGATGTACGTCATGGCCTCGGCGTTCGCGGCCTGGATCGGCCACAGGTGGTCGACCACCGGGTCGCGGTCGTCGGTGTCGTAGGTCTTCCAGGTCAGGGGCACGCCCTGCTCGCAGTACGCCTTGTGGAGCGCGTCGGCCTGGTTGGGCTCGACGAGGGCATCCTTGGTCGCGTGGTACTGGAGGACCGGGACGGTGATGTTCGTCGACTCGCCGAGGGAGTTCTCCGTGTAGCGGGCCATCCACTCCGGATCGAGCAGCGGGACTCGGGTGGTGTGGTCGGCGAGTGACTTGTGGCCGTACTTCCCGATCATCTCCAGGGCGCAGCCGTTCGCCTCGAGGTCCGCGACCATGGCGCGGCCCGCGTCGTTCAGCGATGCGTCGAGTTCCAGCTCCGGGTACGCGTTGTCGAGGCCGATCAGCGCGTAGAAGAGGAATCCGGAGCCGGCGCGGCCGTTGAGCGGCAGCGCGAGCTCCATCAGATTCGCCGGTACGCCGCCTGCCACGATGCCCTTGAGGTTCAGTTCGGAGGCGTAGTCCGGCTGGAACTCACCGGCCCACATGGCCGCTCCGCCGCCCTGCGAGTAGCCGCGGAACACGACCGGGGCGTCGGCGGAGAGACCGGCGTCGGTCAGCCGCTGGGCCGCCCGTACGGAGTCGATGAGGGCGGGGCCGAGCGACTTGCCCACCATGTAGGTGGTGTCCGGCTGCGGGTGGTAGCCCTCGTAGTCGGGAACGGTGACCGCGTAGCCCTCCCTGAGCATGTCGTTGATCACCCACTGCTCGTAGAGCGCGCCCTTGGCGATCATGCGGGAGGGGGTGCAGCGGAAGGCCGGTCCCTGGGTGCCGGGGCCCCAGCCGATGATCGGGTGGTCGGCGGGTGAACCGGCCTTGGGGACCAGGACCGTGGCGGTCAGGGCGATGGGCTTGCCCTGGGCGTCCTGGGACAGGTACATGACCTGCCAGGTATCGGCGAGCTCGCGGGGCGTCGGGGTGCCGGGGTCGACGCGGCGGGAGCGGATGATGTCGCCCGGTGCGCCGTCGGGAAGGGTGGCGGGCGGCACGTAGAAGTCGTCGGACGGAAGCTGGGCGGCGGTCTGTTGTGTGCCCGCCTGAGCCGCTGCCTGCGAGTCGGCCTGCGCGGCCGTCTCGCCCGCCGCGGACTCCTGTGGCGCTCCGCTCGATGTGGTGACGGTCAGGGCGCAGGCTCCGAGGAGCAGCGTGAGGACGGTGGCCAGTCGCCGGGTCCGGTGCGGTGCCGAGATCGGCATGTCTAGGTCTCCTGAGTGGGGTTCGGGTCCGGTGCGGAGGGGCCGGGCTCCCGCCGGGCGATCACCCGGTAGGCATTGCTCAGCGGGGTACGGCGGGTCAGCGGCGCGAGGGCCAGGTCGAGCCCGTACGCGACGAGGACGAACGGCAGCGCCGTGAGGGCCACGGCCCAGCGGAGGGCGACCGCCGCCCTGCCCGGTCTGCGCCCGAGCCAGGGGGCGTCCTCCTTGGGCATCGCGCGGCTCGCCCAGAACCAGGTGGCGCAGGCCAGGTCGACCGGGATGTGCTGGTCGCCGCGGCGCTGGGCCGTGACGACGGTGAAGCCGATGCGTTCCAGCTCGCGGCAGAGGTTGCCGATCGGTATGAAGTGCAGGTGCTGCGGCTGGAACCAGGGCATCCACCGGCCGCGGAGCAGCCTGCCCAGGGGTGATTCGGGGTTGGGTACCTCGATCAGCAGATGGCCGCCGGGGCGGAGCGCGGTGTGTGCGGCGGCGAGTTCGGCGCGCTGGTCGAGGGTGTGCTCCAGGTAGTGGAACATGCTCACTACGTCGTAGGTGCCCGCGAGGTCGGTGGCGAGTTCGGTGAACTGGCCCCGGTACGCCGTGCTGATGCGGCCTTCCTTGGCGGCCCGTTCGACGCTCTCCCCCATGTCGAGCCCGTCGAACTCGGTGTCCGGCAGTTCAACGGACGCCGCCACGCAGAAGTGTCCGTGTGAGGTGCCCACGTCCAGCCAGCGGGCCGGATCGGCGTGGCGGAGCAGGGCCCGTGCGCTCCTGCGGAAGCGTTTGGTGCTGCCCCGGCCCTCGAACATCTTGGCCGTGGACTCCTCGCCCAGGCCCTCGTAGAAGTCCCGGTAGTAGAAGTCGAGTCCTTCGAGGGTGAGCCGGGGGTTCTGGAAGATGTGCCGGCAGTCGCGGCACTCGTCCAGGACGAAGACACCCGGCTTGTTCTGCACATGGTCACGGGTGCGCAGACGGCGCTTCAGGCGCGGCGACGCACACCACGGGCATGTGGTGCGCCGCGGCAGGAAGAAGCGTTCGGTTCCCCGGGCCAGATCGGCCTGGTACCGCGGTCTGCGCTCGGCTATCTCAGCAGTCCGTGCCATGAGTTCTCCTGTTCTTCGGTGGCGATGCGCTCCAGGCAGGTGGCGGCTGCAGCGGTGCCGCCGGCGGCGCGGAAGGAGTGGCTGATACGGCGGGCGGCCTCGGTGAAGTCCGGATCGCCGAGCACGGTGTCGAGCGCGGAACCGACCCGTTCGGCATCGGAGCGCCCGAAGCGCAGGCGGACACCCGCGCCGACCGAGGTGACCTGGGCGGCGACGACGGGCTGGTCGTCCCTGATCGGGGCGACGATCAGGGGGACGCCGTGCCACAGGGCCTCGGTGACGGTGTTGTGTCCGGCGTGGCAGATCGCGACGTCCGCCCTGGCCAGGAGGGCGAGTTGAGGCACCGCGGGCAGGATGAGCACATCGTCGTCGAGGTGGTCCGACGGCTGTCGCCGCAGGGCCTCGCCCGGGTCGACGACGATCGCCCTCAGGCGGTCGGAGCGCGCTCGTGCGGCCTTCACGCACTCGGCGAGAAAGCGCCCGCCCACCTCGGCGTTGGCGGTGCCGAGCGAGATCAGGGCGAGGGCCCGTCCGTCATCGCGGTCCACCCACTCCCAGGGAAACCCCGGGAAGCCGTCGCGGGCGCCGAGCGCGGGTCCGAAGAACCGCAGCGGGCCGGGTGACCGTACGACCTGGCCGGTGAGTTCGGGGGTGGAGAAGACCAGGGAGAGCCGGGGCGAGAAGCGCAGGTCGTGGCGGGCCGAGGGGTCGCCGAGGCCGAGCCGCAGCCCGTCAAGGAGGTCGGTGATCCACTGGTCCACCTTCGGCAGGCCGGAGAGGCTGCCGGTGAGTTCGGCCGAGGTGGTCGCCGAGGTCACGTAGGGAACGCCGAGGCGTTCGGCGACCAGGGCGCCCGCAACGGTCTGCTGGTCGACCACGAGCAGGTCGGGGCCGAACTCCATGACGGCGGTGGTCACTCCGGGCGCCATGGCGTGGGCCAGCGGTGCGAAGAAGTCGCTCCACAGGTACTTGAGCGCCGCGACGCCACGCAGTTCCCGCGGCCGGTCGTCGATCCGCACCGGACCGGCGCAGGGGAAGATCCGCGCGCCCGCGGCGGCCAGGCCTTCGGATGCTCCGGGCGGTACGGCCCAGGCGACGGAGTGCCCGCGCTCGACGAGCTCGGCGGCGACGGCCGCGGCGGGATTGATATGCCCGGCGAGCGGCGGCGCGACGAAGAGGAAGCGCCTCATACGTCACCTGCCCCATGTGCGGTCCGGCGCAGCGCCCACTCCAGGGCGAGCGCCCCGACCTCGTCGGAGGCTTCCACAAGTACCGAGTGCTTCTGGCCCGGCACCACGGCGACCTCGCAGTCCTGCAGCAGCCCGGCCAGATGCTCGGTCTGCCCGCCCACCAGGCCGTCCTGGCCGTTGATCAGGAGGACCGGGCAGTCGATCGCCTTGAGCTGGACATCCGTCAGGAGCCGTCCGCCGTGGATGTCCGTTGAAATGGTGGTGGCCGCGATGAGCCGGGCCGCCTTCCGGCCGAGTCGCGCGATGTGGGCATCGTGGCGGGCGTCTCCCTGCCGGGTCGAGGCGAGGGCCCCGTACTCGGCGACGAACCAGTCGAGCGCCTCCTGTTCGGGCAGGGTCGCGGTGGCCTGGTGCAGCGCTCCGCTCATGCTCGCCGCCCAGTTCTGTGTGGCGGGACCCGACTCCACGACGGTGACGGCGGCCACCCGTTCCGGATGGTGGACCGCGAAGTCCAGCGCGAGGGTGCCGCCGAAGGAGTTGCCGACCAGCTGGACGCGGCCGGTAACGGCGAGGGCGTCGAGCAGTGCGTCGAGGTCGGCGGAGAAGTCCTCCAGCGTGTAGCCGGACGCTGGTCGCTCGCTGCGTCCGTGTCCGCGCAGGTCGTACATCACCACGTCGAATCCCGCGTCCGCGAACTGCGGGCCGAGCGTGAAGTAGTAGCTGGCCAGGCTGTCGATGAAGGCGCCGTGCAGGAAGACGACGGTGGGCGCGTGGCCCGTGGAGCCCGCGGCGCCTGTGGAGCCCCTGGCATCCATGGAGCCCGCGGCGTCTGTGGAGCCCCCTGCGCCCCGGGACGTCCGGGCGCGCGCCCTGTCGCGGTGGGGCAGTCGCTGTACGTGGTGGACGATTCCGTTCGCCCGCACTGAGGCCATGGTCAGCGCCCCGTCCCGGCGGCGCGCAGGGCGTCGGCCACGTAGGTCACCAGGTCCGAAACGGTCAGCTCGATGATCTCGTCCAGCTCCAGACCCGCGAGGTACTCGGCGAGGTTGACGTCGGCCCCGTACCACTCGCCGAGGAGGCCGGCCAGTGTGACGAGGTCGATGCTCTCCAGTTCCAGGTCGTCGCCGAGCCGGGTGTCCATGCCTATGTCGGTCGCGTCGAGCAGGCCGTCACCGAGCACCGTGGTGATCATCTCGGCTATCTCGGTGCGGATTCGGGAAGCATCGGGTGGCGCGGTGGCTTTCACAGGGCGTACTCCTTTGTCGTCCAGGCCACGACGTAGCGGTGGTGCGGTGATCCGGGTACAGAGGTCGAGATGTGCTCGCAGCGCACGTGGTGACGCTGCCGCTCGGTCCGAACGAGCAGCCCGTACGGGCTGGCCGAGACCACGGCGAAGTCGCGCGGCCGGCCGCGCAGCCCGTGCCCCTCGGCCTTGGCCGCGGCCTCCTTCGCCGCCCAGAAGCGGGTGAACCACACCGCTTCGTCCTCCCCCGCCGACTCGGCGAGTTCCGTGAGCAGTTCGCGTTCACGGGCGTCCAACGCGACGCGATGGGTGGATTCGGCGCGCTCGGTGACCAGCTCGATGTCGATGCCCACCGACGTGTCCGGGTGCTCACGCTCGGCGCGCGGACGCACGAGGGCGACGGCAGCGTCCGCCCGGTGGGCCACGGAGAGGTCGAGGTCCGGCAGCTCGCGTCCGTGCATTCCGACGGCGTAGGGCCGCCCTTCACGGTCGTTGCGGATCTCGATCTCGGCGGGGAACACGGCGCCCTCACCCCTCTCCCACAGCCAGTGCCGCACCGCGTCCTTAGCGGCGATGCGCCCGAGCAGCCACTGGCGGCGGCCGCGCGGCGGGTGACTGCCGTAGGCGGAGCGTTCGGCGGCGCCCAGATGGGTGCGCACGGCGAGATCGCGGGAGGCGAGGTCGTGCCAGTGGTCCGTGAGCAGGGCCCAGCCGCCCAGCCGTGCTTCGGACAGGGCGAGGCGTTCGGGGTAGCCGCCGGGCAGGTCCGCGCTCATCACGGTGAACCTGCGGTCCTGCCAGCCGGTGATCTCCGCCCAGACCGTGCCGTCGTCGTGGGTCAGCTGGATGTCCGCGGTGAGCAGCGAGCGCGTGATGGACGTGATCCTGACGTGGCAGTCGACGCCGGTGCCGGGCGCGGGTTCGGGTCCGAAGAACCTGAACCCCCGCATCCCGACGGGGAAGACGACCCGGCGCTCGGTGTGCTGGGCGAGGATCCAGTAGCCGAGCAGCTGGCCGACGTTGTCGAGCAGCGCTCCGGGTGCCGTGGGCACGGTGATCCTGCCGCGGATGTGCGCATCGCCGATGCCGGTCAGCTCGGTGACGCCTTGGAAGGCGGGGCCGTGGAACATCCACCGGTCCCGGTACAGGTCGGCGGCGCGGATCTCGCAGGCCCGTTCGCCCCGCGGCCGTGGCCACGGGGTGGGCGTCCGCTGCGGGTGCTCCTCGGAGAGTTCGAGGACCGCGCGGGCGTACGGTCCGAGGCTGACCCTGACCCGGGTGCTGTCCGGCTCGGGGGTCACCACCACCTCGACGACACCGGCGGGCTCCGCGGTCAGCCACTTCTCCAGGCGTACGTCGTACGCGGCGACGGCGCGGCGTCCGGGGAAGGCGCGCTCGGCGGCGTCCGTCATGTGGCGCAGGGCGGTGGTGGCGGGTACCACGGGGTGCCGGTCGGAGAGTTCGGACCAGCCGGGCCGCTGCGGGATGAAGCAGTGGTCGACGAGGTACGGCATCTCGTCCACGCCGACGCGCAGCCGGCTGCGGTGTGCCGTGGGTGCGTGGCGGCGCACCTCGGCCGGAACGCTTCCGGTCGCGGGAGCGGAGCCGTCGGCCGGGGCGCCGTCGACGCCCGCACCGCCCGCACCGCCCGCACCGCCCGCACCGCCCGCACCGCCCGCACCGCCCGCACCGCCCGCACCAGACAGGGTGCCGCCAACGGGCCGAACATTGTCGCCAGGCGGGGCATCAACGCCGGGCATTGCACTGTCGCCGGGCACGCGACCACCGCCCGCGGTTGTACCGCCGCGGGGGGCGATACCGTCCCAGAGAGGTATGACGCGTGCCGCCGCGGGCACCGGGCCGGCCGGAGTCGGCGACCCGGCTGCCGGCATTGCGGCCCGAAGGGTCGTCGGCGATGCGGAGGGTTCCGCCCCGCCCGCTCGGGCGGTCGCGCCGTCGCGGCGAAGCCCGGCGCCGGCGAACAGGGTGACCGCGGTCTGCGCCGTCTCGGTGAGGGCGGCGCGGAGCTCGGCCACCGCGGGAAACCGTTCGGCGAGCCCGCCGAGCCCTCCGAGCCCGTCGTTCGTCTCCTCGTGCGCGGTGGAGCGGCCCAGCGCGGTGAGCAGCTCCGCGCGCAGTTGCGAGCGTACGGGCTCGGGCAGCGAGACCGAGGCCGCGCCGAGGTCGAGCTTCACCGGCGGCGCGGCGACGGCCCGCCGCACGGAAGCCTCGGCATTCGCGCCCGGTTCGCCCGACGACGGAACGCGCGACAGCGCCGCCCCGGCCCCCGGCCGCCCTTCGGTCCACAGCGCGCTCACGACGCGCCGCAGCTGGGCGAGTCCGCCGCGTCGCGACGCGGCCGCCGCGACGGTCAGCACCTCGCGCCCGTGCAGGGTGTCGCCGATCAGCGAGCCCAGCTGTCCACCTCCGACCTGCACGAAGGCCCGGCACCCCGCCTCGTACATCGCCTCGGTCAGCTGCCGGAACCTGACCGGTTCGACGAGGTGGCGGACGAACAGCTCACGCACCTCGTCGGGCGCGGCCGGGAACGGCTCGGCCGTCGTGCCCGACCAGACCGGTACCCGCGCCTCGCGCACCGGGGCACAGCGCACGCCCTCGGTGAGCGGGCCGAGGTAGTCGGTCAGCATCGGGGTGTGGAAGCCGGAGCGGAACGGCAGGATGCGGGCGATGATCTGCTGCTCGCGCGCCTCCTCGACCAGTTCCTCGACGGCCTGCCGGGGGCCGCAGATCATGGCCTGGCCGGGTGCGTTGTCGTGGGAGAGCACGACGTCGCGGCGGCCCCGGAGCCGGTCCTCGACCTGCTGTGCGGGCGCGCCCAGTGCGGCGAAGACCACGCCGGGCACCCGCAGCGCATCGGGGTCGAAGTCGGCGAGCAGCTCGTTCGCGGTGGCGCTGTCGTAGAGGCCCCCGGCGAGCATGGCCGACCATTCGCCGATGCTGTGGCCCGCCACGGCATCGGGTTCGACGCCCAGTGCCCGCAGTGCGCCGTCCAGCACACGGCCGGCCGCAAGCACGCCGATGCCGTGCCGGCCGACATCGCCGACGACGGCGCCTTCGGTCTCGGTCTCGGTGAACGGCAGCCGGAAGTGCTCGGCCACCTCGGCCAGGCGTGGGGTGAACTCGGACTCCAGGCCCGGGAAGACGAAGGCGAGCCGCCCGCCCGACGACGGCGTGAGCAGCGGATCGGGGGTGAACCACACATCGCCCCGGCCACGCCAGGCGTTGCCCTTGGCGACGGCTCGGCGGGCCAGCGCCAGGCGCCGGGCGTCTGGTGCCACGACGGCGAGCCTGGTCCGGCCCTCGGGCGGATCGGCGTCGGCCTGGGCCAGCAGTTCGGCGTCATCGCGGTCGAGAGCCTCGGCCAGCTGCTCGGGCGTGTCGGCGGTGAGCCGCAGGATGTGTTCCGGCTCCCGTACGTCGGTGAGGGTGCGGATCGCGGAACCCTCGGAAGCCGCGGCGGACGCGGCGGACGCGGCGGACGCGAGACCGGGGTGCCGGGGCGCCACGGTGCGAGCCGCCCGCGGTGCCTGCTCCAGTACGGCATGGGCGTTGATGCCGCCGAAGCCGAAGGCGTTGACGGCCGCCCTGCGCATCGGCCCCGGCCAGGGACGCGCCTGGGCGATCGGGGCGAAGCGGGTGCGGTCGAGGTGCGGGTGCGGGTCCTCGCAGTGCAGGGTCGGCAGCAGGGTGCCGTGGTGGAGGGCGAGTGCGGCCTTGACCAGGCTCGCGGCCCCGGCCGCCGGCATCGTATGCCCGATCATCGACTTCACGGATCCGATGACCGCCGTCGGTTCGCCCTGGCGCGGCCCGAAGACCTCGCCGAGCGTGGCGAGTTCGGCTGCGTCCCCGGCCGGGGTGCCGGTGCCGTGCGCTTCGAGGAGCCCGAGGGCGTCGGGCGCCGCGGGGTCGAGGCCCGCCACGCGCCAGGCCTGCCGTACCGCGCGGATCTGGCCGCCGGGGTCGGGGCTCGCGAGGGCCGCGGCTCGGCCGTCGGCCGATACTCCGGTGCCGCGGATCACCGCGTAGACGCGGTCGCCGTCGCGCTGTGCGTCGGCGAGGCGCTTGAGGACGATGATCGCGGTGCCTTCGCCGATGAGGATGCCGTCGGCGGCCGCGTGGAAGGGCCGGCTGCGCTCGCTGCGGGAGAGTGCGCCGAGGCGGGCGAAGACGCTCCAGAGCGTGATGTCGTGGCAATGGTGGACCCCTCCGGCGAGCATCAGGTCGCAGCGCCCGGTGGCGAGTTCGGCGATGGCCTGGTCGACGGCGATCAGTGAGGAGGCGCAGGCCGCGTCGGTGGTGTAGGCAGGGCCGCGCAGGTCGAGCCGGTTGGCGACCCGGGCGGCGGCCAGGTTGGGGACGAGACCGATGGCCGATTCCGGGCGGTCCGGGCCGAGTTGTGCGTCGAAGGCCTCCGCGACACGGGCGAGCCGGTCGGCGCCCACCTCGGGCAGCAGCTCCCCCAGGGTCGTGACGAGCTGGCGGCCGGTGCGCACCCGCTGGTCGTGCCGGGCCTGACCGGGTGTGAGATAGCCGCCGCGGCCGAGGATCACGCCGATGCGCTCGCGGTCCGGCAGTCGCTCCTCGCCGCCCGCGTCGGCCAGGGCGCGGGCGGCGACCTGGAGGGCGATGAGCTGGTCGGGCTCGGTACCCGGCACGGAGTCGGGCATCACGCCGAACCGCGCGGCGTCCACGGTGGCGTGGGCGTCGACGAATCCTCCGCGCCGGCAGTAGATCCGCTCCGGGTAGTCGGCCGGGTCCCAGCGGTGGCCGGGGGCCTCCGTGATGGAGTCGGTGCCGTCGACCAGGTTGCGCCAGTACGTGTCGAGGTCGGGAGCGCCGGGAAGCAGTACCGCCATTCCGACGATCGCGACGGGTGAGGCTGTCGCCATGCCGCCCTCACCGGCCCGATGCGGTGAGGACGACGGAGGTGAGCGCCGGATCACCGAAGGCCAGCTCCCGCAGCAGGGCGAGGATGCCCTCGTCCGGGTCGATGAGGTGGATGCCCCTGCGGGCGTAGTCGCGGCCGAGTTCCGGGGTGACCATGCCGGCGTGCGCCCCGACGGGAGCCCAGGGGCCCCAGTGCACGGTGAGCGCGCGGTGTCCGGTGCGGGCCGCCCAGTCGGCGCCGAAGCTTTCCAGCGCCGAGTTCGCGGCCGCGTAGTCGCTCTGGCCGCGGTTGCCGTGCACCGCGGCGATGCTGCCGAAGAGCACGGCGGTCATGGGTTGTCCGGTGAGCGTGGCCGCCGCGTCGAGCAGGTGGCGTGCGCCGTCCACCTTCGTGCCGTACACCCGCCGGAACGACTCGATGTCCTTGTCCGCGAGCAGACGGTCCTCGATCACCCCCGCCCCGGCGACGACGAGGTCGATCCGGCCGTGCTCGGCCAGGACCTCCTTGAGCGTGCGGCCGACGGCGTCCGGATCGCGCAGGTCGACCGCGTGGTACCGGGCCGGGCTGCCCAGCGCCGCCAGTTCCTCGAGGGTGGAGCGGACCTCGCGCTGCGCGAGGATCAGCCCCGCCGCACGGTCCACTTCGGCCGGGGTGCGTCCGCCCGCCGAGGCGAGGACGGAACGCAGTGCAGCCCGGTCCGGGGCGGCCGCCGTGGCCGGGTCCTCCAGGGTGTCGGGCGCTGCGGTGCGGCCGAGGAGCTCCACCTTGCAGCGGGCGGCCCCGGCCAGGGCGAGCGCGAGCCTGGCGGTGATGCCACGGGCCCCGCCGGCGAGTACGACGACCGAATCGGCGCCCAGGCCGCAGGCCGCCACCTCGGCCGCGCCGTCACCCGCCGGCCCCGCGCCGCTGTGCGCCAGGGAGCCGAGGGGAGTCGGCTCGGGGCGCGGGGCGGTACGGCCCTCGGGTGTGCGGTCGACGACGGGTTCGTCGTCGACGGCCGCCAACTCGTCCAGCAGGGCCCGTGCGAACCGCCCGGCGGGTTCCGTGTGGCCGCTCATACGCACCAGCCGGGCGGTCGTGCGGGGATACTCGCGCGCGACGGTGCGAAGGAGTCCGGGCAGCCCGGCGCCCGATTCGCCCGTGCTGTGGGCCGCGCAGACGAGCCAGGTGGGGTTCCGGTCGAGGGCGGACCTGAGGACCGGCATGTCGCCCGGGAGGACCGGGCCTGCCTCCTCCTCCAGGGCGGAGAGGTGGAAGACGCCGTCCAGCGGCTCGTGTTCGGTCGTGAGCTGGTGGCCGCGCTCCAGGACCACGGTGCTCGCACCACGTCGGGCGAGTTCCTCCACGAGAGCCTCGGCCACCTCGCCGCCGAAGTGAGTCCCATCGCGGTCCTGGCTGCCGCGCGCGCCGACGTCCTCGGCGCCGTCACCGTCGGCGGCTCGGCCCGCATCGGCGGCGGCGCCTAGTACGGCGAAGCGGCGGCCGCTCAGATCCACGGAGCCGGGCGGCGGGTCGAGCTGCACGGGCCGGACGAGGTACCGCCGGGGGGCGGCGCTCACCGGCTCGGACGCTTCTTCACGGGCGCTTTCCGCTGTCGAGGAGTTCGCCGTTGCCGAGGATGTCGCCGTAGCCGAGGCGTTCACCGTTGCCGGGGTGTACGCCGTTTCCGCCGCGCTCTCCGTCTCTGCCGCGCTCTCCGTCTCTGCCGCGCTCTGCGTCTCTGCCGCGCTTTCCGCTTGCTCCCCTCCCGGGGCCAGGGTGTGGTCACCCGGCGCCGGAAGGGTGGTCTCGGGGCTGGTGGGGTCTTGTCGCGCGGTCAGCCATGCGGCGATCGCCGCCGCCGTACGGGCCTGCGAGAGTTCCTCCAGTGCCCGGTCGTCCAGGTGCGGGCCGGCCGCGCCGCCCAGCCTGCTGCCGAGTTCCCCGGCGATCTCGGTCCGCTTGATGGAGTCGATGCTCAGATCGGCCTCCAGGTCGAGATCGGGCTCGATCATGTCGGCCGGGTAGCCCGTGCGTTCGCTGATGATGTCCAGCACGGCCTGCAGCAGGGACGCGCCCATCGGGGCAGGGGTCTCGTCGGCGCCCCCCGTGGCCGGGGCGGGCACCGGCCGGGCGATCGGCGCGGGCTCGGGCTGGGTGACCGGCGCGGGCTCCGGAAGCGGGGAGGCGAGCGCGTGGTGACCGGCGTCGGGCGAGGCGGCAACGGCGCGCGGCGTGGGCGTCGCACCGAAGTAGGAGAGCAGCACGTCCCGTTGGGCGGCGACCAGCTCCCTGCTGCTGCGCAGGAACTCCGAGACCAGGGCGTCCTGGTCGGACTGCTGGGCTCTGTGCGATGCGTTGCCGGTCACGCTTTCCTCCAAGGAGATACGTCGGGCCGGCCGCAGTGCGCCCGGCAGGGGTTCTCCCGTGGCGTCCCTGACGAGATGGCCGTCCACGGTCCAGCCGGGGGCCCGGGTCCGCCGCTTGCCCTCGGTGGTGTGTCGTCCGTGGAAGAGGGAGTCGGTGCGTACGGGCACTCCCGCCACCGCGAGTCGGGCCAGGCACTCCAGGAATCCGTGCAGTCCGGCGTCCGGCCAGGGCTCGAGGGGAACGGCGACATGGGGGCGGTCCGCGAGGATCTTGCCGACCAGGCCGGTGAGTACGGTGCCGGGGCCCGCCTCTACGAAGATCCGGGCCCCGGCCGCGTACATCGCCTCGATCTGTTCGGCAAAGCGGACCGGTGCACCGATCTGGGCCGCGAGGAGGTTCCGGACCTCGCCGGGCGACTGGGGATAGGGCTGCGCGGTGGCATTGGACCAGACCGTGAACTCCTGGCCGCGCACCTCCGCTTCCTCCAGGTCCGCGCGGAACCGAGCGCAGGCATCCGCCACCAGTGGGCTGTGGAAGGCGCAGGCCACGGGCAGTGCCTTGGCGCCGTGACCGGCCTCCCGCAGGGCGCGCGTCGCCTCCCGTACCGCCTCGGTCGGCCCGGAGATCACGCTCTGGGCCGGTGTGTTGAGGTTGGCGAGCACGACCTGGCCCGCGAGGCCCACCGCTTCCAGGGCGGAGCGCGTCTGCCACTCGTCGGCCGCGACCGCGGCCATGCCGCCCGGGTCCTCGCCGGCCGCGTCCAGGATGGCGCGGGCGCGGCGGCCGCTCAGGTCGATGAGAGCTTCGGATCCGAGGGCGCCCGCCGCGCTGAGAGCCACGAGCTCCCCGTAGGAGTGACCGCCCGCCATGTCGGGCGCCACACCCGCGCGGGTGAGCAGATCGTGGCCTACGAGCCCCGCAATGCCCAGGGCCGGTTGGGCATTGCGGGTGTCTGTGAGGGCGGCGCGCTGCCGCTCGGCAGCTTGGGAGGAGAAGCCGTCCGCGGGGTAGAGCACATCGGCGTAGGGTGCTCCGAGCCCCAGGTAGCGCTGGAGCCAGGGGAAGGCGATCAGCAGATCGGACGCCATGCCCGGGCGCTGGCTGCCCTGCCCCGGGAAGAGGAAGGCAACTCTGCCGCGGGCCGCGCCTTCCGCGCCTTCCGCGCCTTCCGCGCCTTCCGCGCCTTCCGCGCCTTCCGCGGCCAGGAATACGCCCACAGCGGGATCGTGCTGTCCGGCCAGCGCCTTGCGCAGCAGCTCGGGCAGGCTCAGCAGGTCGGGGGCGACCACCGCGATGCGGGCCGGGGAGGAGCGTTCGGCGGCGCGGATCGCGGTGGCCGTGGCGAGTTCCCGCAGCCGCCGGGGGCCGTCGGTCGTCGGGCCGTCGAACGTGTCGAGCGTGTCGAGCAGGCGCCGGACCTCCCGCTCGGCCGCCTCCCGGTCCCGGCCGTGGAAGGTGAACAGTTCGGCGGGCCAGTCCAGGTGACCGTGCGCGGGCGGTGCGCCGTTCCCGTACGCACCGAGCACGACGTGGAAGTTCGTCCCGCCGAAACCGAACGCACTGACTCCGGCGTAGCGCTCCGCGGGCTCGCGCCCCCAGGGGCGGGCGCGGGTGTGGAAGACGAAGGGGCTGCGGTCCGGCTGCCATGCAGGGTTCGGGTGCGTGAGCTGCCGGGTGGGCGGCAGCACTCCGGTGTGCAGGGCCATGGCCGTCTTGATCAGCCCGGCCAGTCCCGCGGCGCATTTGGTGTGCCCGATCTGGGACTTCACGGAACCCAGCGCGCAGCTCGCCTTCCCGGCCCCGGCCTGTGTGAACACCTCGCTGAGCACGGTCAGTTCCGTGCGGTCGCCCACCACGGTGCCGGTGCCGTGCGCCTCGACCAGGCCGACCTGCGCCGGTGAGACTCCGGCCCGCCGGTAGGCACGGTCGAGCGCCGCCTTCTGGCCTTCGGGGCGGGGCGCGGTCAGTCCTCTGCCCCGGCCGTCGCTGGCGCTGCCGATGCCCTTGATCACCGCGTAGATGCGGTCCCCGTCCCGTTCGGCGTCCGCGAGGCGCTTGAGGACGACGCAGGCGACGCCCTCGCCGAGCGCGATGCCATCGGCGTCCGCGTCGAAGGTCCGGCAGCGTCCGGTGGGCGACAGGGCGCCGACGGAGGAGAACAGCAGGTAGTCGTTGATGCCGTTGTGCAGGTCCGCACCGCCGCACAGCACCATGTCGCTGGTGCCGAGGGCGAGTTCCTTGCAGGCGACGTCGACGGCCGCGAGCGAGGAGGCGCAGGCCGCGTCGACCGTGTAGTTGGCTCCGCCCAGGTCGAGACGGTTGGCGATCCGGCCGGCGATGACGTTGGCGAGCATGCCGGGGAAGGAGTCCTCGGTCAGCGGCGGCAGCTGGTCCGCGAGCGCGGGCGGTACGTCGCCGACGTAGGCAGGCAGTACGGTGCGCAGGGTCGTGGCGTTCGCGAGGTCGCTGCCCGCTTCGGCGCCGAACACGACGCTTGCCCGGGAGCGGTCGAAGGCCCGGTCCGCGTATCCGGCGTCGCCCAGCGCGCGGCGCGCCGCCTCCAGGGCGAGCAGCTGCACCGGCTCGATGGCGCCGAGCGAGGCGGGCGGGATGCCGTACGCCAGTGGGTCGAAGGGGATTCGGGGCAGGAAGCCGCCCGAGGTGGAGGGGGTGCTGTCCGGGCCGCTGCCGTGGTAAACGGCCGGATCCCAGCGCCCTTCGGGCACCTCGGTCACCGCATCGGCTCCGGAGAGGATCTGCGCCCAGTACGCGTCAAGACCGTCGGCTCCGGGGAACATGCAGGCCATCCCGACGACGGCGACGTCGAGGGGCGCCGTGCACTCGTCCGGCTCGGCGGCGTCGGGCACGAGCCGGGGTCGAAGCAGGCGTGCGCGTGCGCGCAGGAAGTCTCCGGCCGCCTCGCCGACTGCGTGGTGCAGGGCGCCGACGGTGGTCCGGGAGGACCGCAGGACGGACACCTGACCGGCCATGAACATTCCGGCGGCCCGCTGCCGTTCGTCGTCGACCACGTACAGTGCCCCGCCGGAGCGGTCGGTGCCCTCGCCGCGTGCCACGCCCTTGCTGGCAATGCGCAGGCGTCCGAGGTTCAGCCGTTCCAGCTCGGCCCACACCTGCTGCTGCGGCAGACCGCTCTGTCTCAGCCGCCGTTCCTCCGCGGCGAATTCGGCGGTGTACGGGCTGGGCACGCAGCGGGTGGCGTGACCCGGCGCGGTGCGCAGCAGCTCCGTGGTCTGCGCCGCGGCCACCTGTTCCTGGAAGCACGGCCGTACGGCGCCGAGCGCGACCGCTTCGTCGGTGAACAGGTAGGCCGTGCCCATCAGGAAGCCCGCCGCCGCGCCACGGGCCACGAGAGGTCCGGCCATGGCCGCCACCATCGCGGCGGAGCGTTCGTCGTGGATGCCGCCGGCGAAGAACACCTCCAGCTGCCCCGCGGCCTCGGGGTGCTGCTCCGCGTACGCCTCCAGGACGCCCAGTTGGGCCTCCCACAGAGGGAAGGAGGCGAGCGGTCCCACATGGCCGCCGCACTCCGAGCCCTCGAAGACGTAGCGCCGTACGCCCGCCTCCAGGTACTGGCGCAGCAGGCCCGGTGTGGGCACGTGCAGGAAGGTGCGGATACCGGCTTCCTCCAGCTCGGCCGCCTGCGCCGGACGCCCTCCTGCGATGATGGCGTGGCTGGGCGCGAACTCCCGTACGGCGGCGAGCTGGGCCGCCCGGGTGCTCTCGTCGGCGAAGCCGAGGATGCCGACGCCCCACGGGCGGCCGGCGAGCTCGTCGCGGGTGCGGGCGAGGAGGTCTCCGGTCTGTTCGCCGTTCGAGAGGGCCAGCGCCAGAAAGGGCAGTCCGCCCTCGGCCGCCACCGCCGCAGCGAAGCCCGGCTGGTCGCTGACCCGGGTCATCGGCCCCTGGGCGAGGGGCAGTCCGGTGCCCAGGGCGGTGGCCATCGCGGATCCGGCGCCGAGGACGGGCGGCGGGCCGTCGGCCGTGCCCGCGTACTCGTGCCCGCCCTTGCCTTCGCGGTCACGTTCGCCTTCGTTCCCGCTCCCGCCTTCGCTCCCGCTCCCGCTCTCGCGGACGACGGCTTCCTCGATGGCGGTCCGTACTCCGTGCACCGCTCGTACGGCGGTGCCCCACCGGCGGGCGAAGCGGGCGGCGAGATAGCCGTCCTCCCCGACCGGAAGGAGCGTCTCCCCGTCCGGGCCGCGTCGGCGCAGCAGCCGCGTTCCGTCGACGAGGCTCGTCTCCGTCCCGTCCATGGCGGCGAGCGCCGACCGCTTGCTCTGCGGCAGCGAGGACTCGGCGAGCAGGGCCAGTTGGGTGTCGAGGACGACTCCGACCGCTCCGCCGAGCACTGCGGCCGCCGCGGTGTGCTCCCCGATGCCTCCGCAGGCCCAGACCGGCAGTCCCACGTCCGGGTCGTCGAGGAGTTGCTGCAGCAGGACGAAGGTGCTGAGGTCCCCGACACGCCCACCGCTCTCGCTGCCGCGGGCGACGAGGCCGTCCGCGCCCGCGGCGAGCGCCCGCGCGGCCTGCTCACGGTCCGTCACCTCGGCCAGCACCCAGTAGTAGTCGCCGAGTTCCGTGGCATCCCAGGCGGAGTCCACGCCGAGGAGCACGGTGTGCGCCCGGCCCGCCGCGAGTCCGTCGAGCTCGGAGGGCCGCAGCTCGCAGTGCGATCCGACCCGTACGCCGAAGCCCTGGGGCTCGCTGTGGGCCAGCCGCGCCAGTTCCTCCCGTGCGGCACGGTCGCCGGCACCGAGGTCGAGCAGCCCCACGCCGCCGGCCCGGCTGACGGCGCTCACAAGACGCGCGTCGGGACGGCCCAAGGGGCTCACCCCTATGACGGTGTCCGTAATTTCCGCAGAAGGATTCATCGGCGCTCCGCATCGTCGATCGCTACGGCTCGGCACGGCCCGGACGTTGAATACGAAATCGAGCCGAGAGCGGAAGTTAGACACGGGCCTCCGAGCAGGTCAATGCTTGTTTCACTGCACCGGAAATTCCTGTGGCGTTGTGAGCAAGGACCTGGGTCGCGTTGTCATCTGTGCGCACATGGGGCGACAGGATCCGCTCCCTCGACGACGAGGTGCGCACGGCGGAAAACTTTGGCAGTTCGGTACGAAGCCCGCCGGTTCCGTACTCACCTGCCCACGAAAATTACCGCTCCGCCACCACACGGAAATACAGCTGGAATGATTCCATTGACCGCCAAACTACCTGTCAGTAGTTTGGCGATTCGAAAAATAGAGCCGTATTTCAGTGACTACGACTGATACGGCTACGCCCCATGCACCCTCACTCGATACGAAAGGCAGCACATGGGAGCCCAATCAAGGAGAACCCTGACGCGCCGCGTCGTGGGTACCTTCGCCGCCGCCGGACTCGCCGCCGGCCTGGTCAGCCTCAGCGCCGGACCTGCCTCGGCCGTTCCGGTTCAGCTGGACCAGACGTACACCTGCGTCTTCCCGATCATCAGCTCCGATCCGATCAAGGTCCAGATCACCACCGATATGCCGACCGAGATGGAGGTCGGCGATCAGGTTCCCGCGTACGACATCACGGCCGTCACCGAGGTCAGCGCACGCGCGGCCCAGGGACTCGGCGTCATGGGAGCCGTCAGCCTCGAAGGCAAGGCGACCGCCGACGTCAACGTCAGCCTTCCGGGCGGCGGGAACCTGCCCATCAAGGTGGTGAACACCGTTGCCCCGGCCGACATACCCAACCCGGCCGCGGCATTCAACGTGACCGCGACCGGTCAGTCCCCGGGCGGACTGCTGACCTGGGCGGACCCGGGTACCGCGAAGTTCGACGTCACCGGCCTGAAGCTGCACAACATGATCGCGCGTGACGTCGACGGCAACCCCGTCGCCCTCCCGCCGTTCACGGACGAGTTCACCGCGGAGTGCACGCTCGACGAGGGCCAGCCCACCACACTGCACACGATGGACATCAAGGGCGGCATCGTCGACCCGCCGCCCGAGGGCGAGACGCTTGACCAGAACCTGAACACCCAGGTCACGCCGAAGGCGGTGGAGGGCACCCTCTCCATGGCCCAGGCGGGCGACGCGGTCTCCCTGTCCCCGGTCGAGGAGGGCTCGGGCGACAGCTCCACCGGCGACCTGCAGACCGTCACCGTCTCCGACACCCGCGCCGGTGCCACGGGCTGGTCGCTGACCGGCAAGGTCACCGACTTCACCGGTGACGCCGGTTCCATCGGTGCGAGCCAGCTGAGCTGGACGCCGTCCTGTGAGACGGCGGCCGGTTCCGCGAGCACCTGTGTCCCCGGCTCGGAAGGCGTCGTGGGCGCGGAGGGTGCGACCCTCGCGAGCGCACCTGACGCCGCCGAGACCGGCGGCGAGTTCTCGGTCGGTGCCGGGCTCTCGCTCGGTGTTCCGGCGGACGCCGCTCCCGGTGACTACGCGGCGGTGCTCACGCTGACGCTCACCTGATCCACCCCCAGGTGGCCTGCCATCCCCCGGCTGGCCACCCGATGGACCGGCCGTCCACGGCCGGTCCATCCGAGGTGGGTCGGCCATCCCTCCCGGCCGGCCCACCTCTTCCGCGCCTCCCACACCGGGCGCCGTCTCCCACGCCGGCCGCTTCCGGCTGTCCGCCTCGCATGGTTGGGGTCACCCATGACAGACACACACACCACGAACACCCTGCACAGATCCCGCTCACCCCGACCGCCGCGCCGTATCGGAGCGGCGGTCCTCACCGTTGTGACCTTGGTGCTGGGCCTGCTCCTCGCAGGACGGGCGCCGTATGCACATGCGGCGGACAACGGCCTCTGGTCGGTCTTCCCGGCAAGCTCAGACGGCAAGGACGGGGCGGCGAAGAAACCCTACTTCCGTATGAGGGCCGATCCCGGGAGCACCATCAAGGACAAGGTCACGATCTCCAATCTGGCGAAGGAGACAGTTACCTTCCTGGTCTACGGGGCCGACGCGTACAACACCCCGCGCGACGGCGGTTTCGCCGTCCGCGAGAAGTCCGAGAAGCAGCGGACGGTGGGGCGGTGGACGCGGCTGAAGCATACGGAGGTCACCATCCCCGGGGGCGAGAAGGCGACCGTTCCGTTCACCCTGACCATCCCGCGCGAAGCAACACCCGGCGACCATCCGGGGGCGATCGTCGCGCTGGACAAGCGCGTCGCGCGGGCCAAGGGCACGGGGTTCGGCATCCGGCAGGCCGTGGGAGCGCGGGTCTATCTCCAGGTCAACGGGAAACGCACACCCGAACTCGACATCAAGGACGTCAGCTTCGACTACGAGGTGCCGCTGATCCCCGGCCTCGGCGATTCGGCGACGATCTCCTACACGCTCGTCAACAGCGGCAACACGCTGCTCGAGCCGCGTGTCGACCTCAAGGCCAAGGGCCTGTTCGGCCGTACGTCCTTCCGGAGCGACGCCGACCGACTGCCGGCCGAGCTGATGCCTGGTCAGAGTGTACGGGTCACCGAGAAGTGGGGGGCGCCGCCACCGGTCGACTGGGGTGATCTGCAGGTGACGGCATCCGACGACGGCGGAGAGCTGGCGACGACCGCCGCCACCGCGTATCGCACGGTGAACAAGGTGGTGCTGACGCTGCTGCTCGTTCTGCTGTTCGGTGGGCTTGCCGGCTGGTTCCTGGTGCGGCGGCGACGCCGCCGCCGACGTGTCCCTGCGGCCGCCGGAGCCTGACACCGGCGGAATTGGCACCGACAGCGACTGCGCCCGCGGCTGCGGGGGTTCTCCCCCCTCAGCCGCGGGCGCAGTCGCTGTCGGTTCTTCGCCTTCCTGCCCGTCAGGCGCTTCTTCGGTTTCCCGCCCGTCAGGCGCTCCGTCCCTGGCCGCGGCCCCTGGGCGTGCGTCCGGCGTAGGAGACTGTCGCGACACCCGCCGCACAGAGCCCACCGGCCGCCGCGAGGGCCCAGCCGAGCTTGGCCAACCCGGTGTCGGCCAGCCCGCCACCCGAACCGGAACCCGAACCGACCACCGTGGTACCGAGCTGGACCCCGGAAGCGCCGGAGAGGCCACCGCTGGTCCCCGCGGTACCGGCTCCACCGGTACCGCCCGAGTCGCCGCCCGTCGTTCCTCCGCCGGTGGTTCCGCCGCCCGTCACGGGGTCGGTGGGGTCCGTCGGATCTGCCGGGTCCGTCGGATCGGTCGGATCGGTCGGATCCGTGGGGTCCATCGGGTCCGTCGGGTCCGTCGGGTCCGTCGGGTCCGTCGGGTCGACAGGATCCGTGGGCGGGTCCGACGGGTCGGAGCCGCCATCGCCCTCGATGGTCATGGTGTGCAGCGTGGTCGGCTGCCCCTTCCCCAGCGTGCAGTCCGCGGTGAACTCACCCTTGAACGGCGGCAGATCCACCGGATTTCCCGCCTTGTCCCGGGCAATCATGTTGTGCAGCCTGAGCCCGGTGACATCGAACTTCGCGGTCCCCCCCTTCTCCCAGGTCAGGAGGCCGCCGGGGGACTGCCCGGTCGCGGTCACCTCGAACGCGGCGGCCGGGTTCGGGATATCGGCCCGGGCGACGGTGTTCGCCACGTTGATCGGCAGGTTCCCGTCACCACCCGGCAGGGTGACGTTGACGGCCGCGGTCGCCCTGCCTTCCAGCGTCACCGCGTTCATGACACCGAGGCCCTGGGCCGCACGCTCGCTGACCTGGGTCACTGCCGTGATGTCGTACGCGGGAACCATCTCGCCGGCCTGCATCGTGGCCGGCATGTCGGTGCTGATCTCGACCTTGATCGGATCATCGCCGATGATCGGGAACGTGCAGGTGTATTCCTGCGTGAACGACACCGGGTCCGCCGCCGCGCTGCCCCCACCGGCCAGGGCCAGCACCAGGCCTGCCACTCCGGTGAGAGCCGAGCCCGCCATCAGGCGCCGCTCCTTGCCTTGCTGCTCGTCCATAGACTTCCCTGCTTTCGGAAAAGGCACAGTCGAGCAATTAGTACTGACGGGTAGCCGGGTGGTCAATCTGACTTCAGGAGATTGAATTCTGGAGATCAAGGAGTTGTCATCCCGCTACATACGCATACTCACCGGGGTCACAAAAGTGGCACCGTTCACACAGGGGGCCGCACGAGACCTTGACCCGGACCGTACCGCTCAGTAGTTTTCCGGCTTGAAACATTGCCGAATCGCGATGAGCATAATTCCGCTACGGCAATTTATCGTGCCTCCGGATATTCCCTGGACGACAGGGCCGGCGATTCCCGGGGAAACACCGGGGGCGCAGTCATAGTTCGTGCCCATTCACACAGCACGAGAGGTAGCTCATGAGAGCGCAGCGAATGTCGGCCCGAGGCCGTGGTGCACTGAGCGTGGCGGCGGCCGCGGGGCTGGTGGCCGGTCTCGTCACCCTCACGGCGGGACCAGCCGCGGCCGAGTCGGTTCAGCTGAACCAGTCGTACACATGTAAGTTCCCGATCATCGGCGACGACCCGATCAAGGTCGAGATCACGGCCGACATGCCGGCCACGATGCAGGTCGGCGAGACGGTTCCCGAGTACGACATCACGGCCGTCACCGAGGTCAGCGCACGCGCGGCCCAGGGACTCGGCGTCATGGGAGCCGTCAAGCTCGAAGGCAAGGCCACCGCCGACGTCAACGTGACCCTCCCGGGTGGCGACGGGAACCTGCCCATCAAGGTCGCGAACGTCGTCGCCCCGGCGGACATCCCCAACCCGGCCGCCGCCTTCGACGTCATCGCCACCGGCAAGTCGCCCGGCAACCTCCTTACCTGGAGCAAGGAAGGCACCGCGAAGTTCGACGTCACCGGGCTCAACCTGCACAACATGATCGCGCGTGACGCCGACGGCAACCCCGTCGCCCTCCCGCCGTTCGAGGACGAGTTCACCGCGGACTGCACGCTCGACGCCGGCCAGCCCACCACGCTCCACACCATGACCATCGGTGGCCAGCCCGATCCGACGGATCCGACGGACCCCACGGACCCCACGGACCCCACGGACCCGACGGACCCCACGGACCCCACGGACCCCACGGACCCCACGGACCCGACGGACCCCACGGACCCGACAGACCCGACAGACCCCACGGACCCGACGGACCCGACAGACCCCACGGACCCCACCGACCCGACCGACCCCGGCAATGAGCCGGTGAAGCTCGACTTCGACATCAAGGGCGTCTCCCACATCAAGGCGGCCAACGGCAACACCCCGCTCAGCGGCGACATCAAGACCCGTTACGACCTCGCCGCCGGCACCTTCGACGCCGACCTCAACCTCCTGCCCAACACCGGCAGCTTCACCATCCTGGGCTTCCTGCCGACCACCGCCGACGTCGCCTTCGAGCAGGACGGCATGACCACCGGCACCCTCGACGTGAACGGCGTCCTCAAGTCCCACTCCGAGATGTACGTCAAGCTCACCAGCGTCAACATCTTCGGACTCCCGATCGGCGGCGGCGAGAACTGCAAGACCGTCGAGACGGCCAAGATCGACCTCGCCAGTGAAGGCCGCTTCGCGCCCTTCAAGGGCGGCAAGCTCAAGGGCACCTACACCCTGCCGGGCATCGCCGACTGCGGCGGCTTCAACGACATCATCAGCGCCTTCATGGCCGGCCCCGGCAACACCATCGACATGGACCTCACCTACAAGGGCTAGAGGTACCCCCGGATCAGATCAGCTGAGCTGAACCGGTAAGCACCAAGCCCCGGCCCCCCGTCCCTCGCAGACGGGGGGCCGGACTTGTTCCCCCGACTTTTCCGAGAGGCAGAAATGAGAACGCGACGCAAGCGACGTGCGCGCATCCCGGCACGTGCCACGGCGGCCGTGGCTCTGCTGGCAGGGTTCATCGGCATGTCCTCCGGCGCCCCCGCGGCCGCGGACCCGGTGTCCCTGACCCAGACCTATGAATGCGTGTTCCCGCTCATCCAGGAAGATCCGCTCACCGTGGTCATCAAGGCCGACCTGCCGAGCGCAGTGGACGTGGGCGAGCCGATCCCGGCGTTCGCGGTGACCTCGGTGGCGACCGTCAGCGACGGCGCCGCCAGCGGACTGAAGGCTGTCGGCAGCGCCACCCTCGAAGGCGTGGCCACCGCCGACGTCACCGTGAACATGCCGGAGGGGCCGCCGCTCGACATCGCCCTGGAGAACACCATCAGCAGCACGCCGCTGCCCGACCCGGCCGCGGAATTCACCGTGACGGCCCGCGGCGAAGCGCCCCGCCTGACCTTCCGGCAATCCGGCACCGTCTCCATCGACGTCAACAGCCTCCTGTTGACCATGACTCCACGCGACGCCGCGGGCGACAAGACCTCGCTTGACACCTTCGAGACCGAGTGCACCCTCGATCCCGCCGACCAGGGCAGGACCCTGCACACGATCGAGGTCCTTCCGGAGCCGACGGACCGGGTGAAGCTCGACTTCGACATCAAGGGCGTCTCCCACATCAAGGCGGCCAACGGCGACACCCCGCTCAGCGGCGACATCAAGACCCGTTACGACCTCGACACCGGCGCCTTCGACGCCGACCTCAACCTCGCCCCCACCCGGGGCAACTTCACCATCCTGGGCTTCCTGCCCACCACCGCCGACATCGCCTTCGAACAGGACGGCATGACCACCGGCACCCTCGACGTGAACGGCGTCCTCAAGTCCCACTCCGAGATGTACGTCAAGCTCACCAGCGTCAACATCTTCGGCCTCCCGATCGGCGGCGGCGAGAACTGCAGGACCACCGAAGCCGCCAAGATCGACCTCGTCGGCGAAGGCCGTTTCCAGCCCTACCAGGGCGGCAGGCTCGTCGGCACCTACACCCTGCCGGGCATCGCCGACTGCGGCGGCTTCAACGACATCATCAGCGCCTTCATGGCCGGCCCCGGCAACACCATCGACATGAACCTCACCCACAAGGAGAGCTGACCCGGCCGGTCAGCGGCGACGACCGCACGCCTGAGCCCCCGCCACGTCCGATACCGGACGGCATGGCGGGGGCTCAGAGGTGAGTGCGGTCTCCGGGGTCAGGTCCCGGGACCGCGCAGCGTCCGCGCCACCCGTGCCGCGCCCAGCCAGAACGCCGTCGGCAGGAAGACCAGATCGCCCACGATGGTGATGGCGGAGAACATGGGCAGGGCCAGCAGCAGGCCGATGCCGAGGTGGATGCCGAACATCACGGCGAGCGCCGCGTACTTGAGCCGCCGGTTGAACACCAGGGCCGGGAAGAGCACCTGGGAGAAGACCGTGGCGTAGGCGAGAAACGCCATCCAATGCGTCTGGTCCGCGATCCAGGCGGAAAGCTCGGGGAAGGTGGCGAAATCGTCGAGGTGCAGGGAGTAGTAGAGGGCGCTGCCGTCCCGCCAGGACTCGCCGCGGACCTTGTACAGGCCGGCGGTCCCGTAGATGACCATCACCTGGAAGGCGAAGAGGGCCAGGCCCGCGTTGTGCAGCACCGTGACGATTCTGCGGCGCAGTTCCTCGGTCGGTCCGACGGGCTCCGGGTGCTGCTCGGGCCCCCTCTGCTCCGTACGTGCGGACCGGGCGGCGCGGCGCGCGTCCAGGGACCATCGGCGGCCCGAGGCGCACAGGACGAGATAGTTGGCGAAGAGCAGGCTGAGCAGCGCGAATCCGCCGTTCGCCAGCGATCCCCGGACGTAGAAGCCCGCAACCACGAAGGCGAAGAGCACCGCCATGACTCTGGTGTGCCAGCCGAGCAGGTAGAGCACGCTCACGACGACGGCCAGCGCGTAGGCTGCCCAGAAGAGGTCGGTGCTCTCCGTGCCGAGCCATGTGTACCACCAGGACAGCGTCCCGTCCTGGCCCCGTGCCCGCGTCGTCTCCGCGAACAGTTCCGGCGTGTACGGGGAGCCTGGCCCCCAGAGCCGGTCGGCGTGCCCGATCTCGCGGAGGAGCTGCAGGAGGAACAGGCCCGAGACGCCGATCCGCAGCACGGCGGCGCCGTACAGCCCGTGTGGCCGCAGGGTGAGCTCGCGCAGCCGCCCTCCGGCCCGCCTCGCCCTGTCGTCGAACGCCGTGCCGCCCGCCTGCATGACCTGCCGGAGCGTCACCGGGGCACCTCCCAGGTTCCGAGTGTCTGTCGGCTCGACCGCGGGGGCGGTCCCTGTTGACCGGGCGCTGCGGTCGGTACGCGTCGGACGCGCAGTTCGATGGCATCGGGCCGCGGCTCCCCCAGGTCCTCCAGCCGTACGACGACGACGTTGCGCAGATAGCGCGCCGCACGGGTCAGCGGAGCGTGCCGCTGCGAGTCGGGGGACCCCGTCAGATGGGCCGAGAGGGCTTTGCGCAGGACGGCCTGGTCCTCCCTGCTGGGCAGCGGGTTGCCGCGGTGGGCCGCGATGTCCTGCGCGGTGAGGTCGATCCACCGGCCAGGTCGGCCCGAGCGCCAGGGACGCACCTCCAGGTGTGCGCTGGCCTTCGGCGGGTTGGGCGCGAAGATGTTCCAGTCCTGGGGAAAGAGCGGCCGCAGCCATCCCTGGACCGTCGCCGACTGGGACTTGGCCAGCGGCAGATCGGGGCTGACGTCGAGGACGAGCAGCGCCATGTGCGTCAGCGTGAGGCCCATGACCAGCGCGGTGACGCATCGCCCGATCAGCCGGTGGACCCCATTGAGCGGGGTGCCCCGGGGGGCCAGCGGGTCGGGCGGCTCCACCGGGGCGGGCTCGTCACCGGCCGCGGCGGCCTCGGTCTGCGAGGCTTGGGCCCCTGTGACTTCGTCGGTCTGCGTGTCCCTGGCCGCCCCGTCCCGGGCCGCCTCGCCCCTGACCGCCTCGCCCCTGACCGCCGCGTCCCGGGCCGCCGTGTCCCTGACCGCCGCGTCCCGGGCCGCCGCGTCCCGGGCCGCCTTGTCCCTCGCCGCCGTATCCATGGCCGGGATGCCTCAGCCGGCCGAGGGTGCGGCCTGAGCGCCCCCGTCGGCGAGAACTTCGGCGCATTCCGGCGCCTCGTCGAAGGCCTTCTTGAGTTCCGGATGGGAGCGGAGGTCCTGCGCGGGCCCCTGGTAGGAGCCCGCCTTCTCGATGCCGTCACCCGCTTCGCGCAGCGCCTTCTCCAGGGACTTCTTGTCCGTGACCTTCGCCTTCTTGAGGCCTTCGTTGGTGGCCGACAAGGTGTCACGCGCCTCACGCAGGCGCTTCAGCGCCTTGTCGTACGCGCCCTGGCCGCCCTCGACCGGCGGGGCCTCGCCGTTCTCCATGTTCTTTTCCAGCGCACCGAGCTGGCCGTCGAGGGCGTCGAGGAAGCCGACGACCTCGGTCTGGTACTCCTTGGGCGAGTCCCCGTCGCCCTTGGGCAGCTGCAGCTGCGAGCCCAGGTTCTGGACCTCGCCGCAGAAGCCGCCCGCCCAGGCGAGCTGCGGAGCCCCCTCGGGCTCCGCCGTGCTGCAGCCGGTGGCCACCACCGTCACCGTCGCGAGCAGGGCCGCGGCCGCTATCTGTCGTCTCATCTCTGACCTCTCGTGATGTCGAGCCGGAGCGCGGTGATTCACCGGCTGAACGTGTCGATCTTCGTGATGCGCCAGGCGCCCTCGGTGTGGCGCACGTCCACGGCGAACATCGCGGGCGCGGAGGCCGCGGGGCCGTCCTCGGCGGTGCTGACGTTGCTCTGGTCGGCGAAGACGAGGACGCGTGCCCGATCGCCGTCGATGAGCTCGACCGCGCTGTGCGTGACGGTCGTGGTGAGCACGAGTTTCTGCTTCTCACCCTGCGCGCGGACCCGGGCGAGCATGTCCTCGTGCTGGCCGACGGCCTCGCCGGCGAGATGTTCCCGGGCGGCGCGGTCGGTGTTCTCGGGCTTGGTGTAGTCGTAGGAGAAGACCTCGTTCACGGCCTTGTCGACCACGCCGTTGATCTCGCTGGTGGTCGCCGAGTCGGTGAGGGCCGCGTTGTGCAGGGCCGGGACGTCGCGCAGGTCCGCGGCGCGGCCGTGCGCCAGAGCCGCGAAGGATACGGCGAGGACCGCGACCAGAACGAGCAGCGGCCGGTGTCCACGCGAGAGCGCGCTCACGGCGCGCCGGGCACGCCCTGCTGCGCGAGGCGGCTCGGAGTGGCGGGCCTGCTCCGCCGGTCGGCCGGCTCCGCGACCGCGCCCGGGGACGGGGACGGCCCGCGGAGCGGCTCCGGTCCTGCGTTCGGGCGCGGTCCTGCGTTCGGGCGCAGTCGAGCGAACGGATGCTGACTCGGACCGTGTTGGACCGGCCTTCGGTGGAAGCTCCGCCTGCTCGGTCCGCGCCGCGGCCAGCCGGCGCTGCCGGTTGACAAGATGACGGGTCGTGGTCGTAGCCATGGTTCCCTACCCCCTCAGTTCCCGGCGGCTGTCTCGCCGGTGGGTGCCTGGGCCAGCCCGCTGAGCTTCCAGCCTCCACCGGTTCGAGTGAGCTCGCCGAGCAGCCGGCTCACCTTGCTCGACGGCTTCTCATCCGGAGCGTCCACAGTGATCCGCAGAGCGATCAGGACACTCGCCCGCCCCGACCGCTCGTCGAGTTCGCTGAGGGCTCCGGAGAGCACCTTCGCCGTGGTCACCGTGCGGGCGGCACGTACCTCCTCCTCGAAGGCCTTCCGTCCCTCCCGCAGTTCCTCGCGGAGGTCTCCGGTCGTGGAGTCCTCCCAGGCGTCGAGTCCGCTCTCGAGGTGCCGGTGGTCCAGCGTGTTGAGGTTCTGGACCGCCTGCTCTCCCGCGGAGAGCGCCTTGTCGCGGGCGGTGGCGAAGGCCGCGGACTCGTCGTGGGCCGCCGCGTACCAGGACGAGCCGCTCCAGGCGGCGAGGGCCAGGGCTATTGCCGCGGCCAGGGCGGCCGCGGCACTCGTGCCTGCTCGGAGTGTCGTACGTGCCATGTCTCTCTCCCCTACCGTGCCTTGAGCCGGGTGATGGTCCAGCGACCGTCGTCGAGCCGGGCCGTGACGGACAGCTGGGCGGCCACCACCGTGGGCTCCGAGCCCTCGCGCACCGAGCGCTGGTCGAGGAAGACGAGCAGCCGGGCCCGGTCGGCGGAGAGCTCGCTGACGCCGGCCCGCACCACGTAGGTGGTGAGCGCCAGCTTCTGCTGCCTCGCTCGCTCCTCAAGCGTTGCGAAGATCAGCTCGTAGTCCTTCGCCGCGTCGCCCCGCAGTACCTCGGCCGCCCGCCGTCTCGTGGTGTCCAGGTCATCGGGGTCGTAGCTGAAGATCTCGACGAGCGCGCTGCCGACGTCGTCGAGAACGTGGCGGGTCGCTTTGCCGTCGGTCAGCGCCCAGTTGGCGGCGGCCCGATCGGTTTCGCCCCGCGCACGTGCCGCGAGCGTGAAAAGGCCCCCCGAGGCGACCAGGAGCAGAACGACGGAGATCGCCACCAGGGCCGTCAGCAGCCGGCGCACGGTGGATCGCTCGGCGGGCTCAGCGGGCTCCCGTGACTCCGGTGACTCCGGTGACTCCGGTGGGCTCTCCGCCTCGGGAAGGCGGTGCGGCTTCTCGGTGAGACTCATGGGCGGCTCCCTCCTGTCATGGCGCGCCGACGGGCACCGCGGTCAGTGAGCTGAGCTTCCAGCCCGCGTCCGTACGGTCCAGGGCCGCTTCGAAGCGTTTGCGGTCGGTGGTGGGATCGCCGCTGCGCGGTTGCACCTCGATGCGTACCGTCGCGATGGCCTCCGCGGTTCCCGCTCGTGCGTCGAGTGCGGTGAGGGCGGCGTCGGTGACGGTGGCGCGCAGGGTGGTGCCCTCCGCCGCAAGCACCTCGGCGCTGTCCTCGCCCGTGCGCCGGAGCTCGTCCGCCAGGGGGCCGTGCACGGCCTCCCGCCAGCGCCGCAGGGAAGCGTCGACGTCGTCGCCGTCCCTGCTGTTCAGCGTCGCGATATGGGTGCGGGCCGCGCTGAGCGCGTCATCGCGGCTGTGCGCGTACGCGGTGTCCGCGTCACCGCGCGCCGTGGCGTACGTCCAGCCGCCCGCCGCGCACAGCAGCGCGGCCAGCACCGGTACGAGCCATCTCACATGCCGCAGCGAATGCCGCATCGAGTGCCGTCTCATCACTCCCCCAGTCCGAGCAGTCCGCCCATGCCGGTGGGGCTGTCGTTGAGCGCGGGAGCCGCACCGAAGCCGCCCGAGCCCGGCTTGGCCGGGGTGGGGACGCCGCCGGTGGGGGCGTTCTGCGAGCCGCGCACGTTCTGGCCGCTGCCGGGATCCGCGGTGCACCTGGCTTTGGTGTTGGCCGGTGCCGGTGAGGTGTCAAGGCCGTTGCGGTAGGTGGTGCCGCCGTATCCCGCGGTGCAGGGCAGCGGCTGGAAGAAGGTGGTGACCATGCCGAAGTCCACCCCGTCCGGTCCTACGGCGGTGGCGCCGGCGGCGGCCAGGCGCGGGATGCGCACCATCAGCTCCTCGGTGCCGCGCTGCCGCGTCACAAGGAGCTCGGAGGTGGTGACGAGGTTCGCGAGCATGACGCCGAGTCCGGGATCGGTGTCACGGAGCAGGGCCGTGAACTGGCTCGCCGCATCCGGTGCCTTGGCGATGAGGCGGCGCAGGTCGGGGTCGGACTTCTTCAGCTGCCCGGCGAGTTCGGCCGCGCCCTTCGCGAAGTCCTTGAGCGCGCCGGACTTCTCGTTCTGGGTGCGCAGCACCGTCTCGGCGTCGACGAGGAGTTCGGTGGTGGCGGGAAGTGCCTCCTGCGCCGCCTCGATGAACTCGCTGCCGGTGTCGATGAGGATCCGCAGATCCTGTCCGCGTCCGTCGAAGCTCGCGCCGAGCTCTTCGACCACTGTACGGAGATCGGCGAGGTCCACGGACGAGGCGAGACGGTCCACGCTGCTGAGCACTTCCGTCACGGGTGCGGGGGTGCGGGTGGCCCGGCGCGGTACGACCGAGCCCTCACGGAGGTAGGGGCCGTCGTCGGTGCGCGGGCTCAGGTCGAGGTACTGCTCGCCGACGGCCGAGAGGTTGGCGACCTTGGCGACGACGTCGCCGGGGATCGGCGGAGTGGACTCGTCGATACGGACCCGGGCCTCGACTCCGTCCTCCGTCAGACCCACGGATTCCACCCGTCCCACGTCGACGCCGCGATAGGTGACGTTGGCGTTGCCGAACAGTCCTCCCGCCTCGGCGAGTTCGACGCGGATCGTGTAGTAGTCGCGGACGCCGACGTATTTGCCGAGGTCGGCGTAGGTGAGGGCGATGTAGACAAGAACGACCGTGCCGACCACGAAGAACACCACGTTCTTGAGGTACGTGGTCCAGGTGAGCATCAGGCATCGCCTCCACTGCTTGCGGTGACCGAGGGCAGCGGAAGCGGCGCCCCGGCCGTACGGTCCGATGCGGCCGGGTTTCCGCTGCCGACCGGAGGGATGATCCGGGTGCCCGGTGCGGCGGTGGTCCGCAGATAGACGTTGAGGTAGTCGCCCTTCACGCCGCTGAGCACCTCGTCGGTGAACGGGTAGGTGAACATCACCTGCAGCGATTTGGGCAGGTCGTCTCCCGCGTCGGCGAGGTTCTTGAGCACGGGGGCGAGTGCCCGCAGGTCGGCGGCGATGTCGTCCTTGGTGCGGTCGACCGTGTCGACGGCGACGGTGGAGAGGGAGTCAAGGGCGCGGAGCATCCTGACCAGGGATTTCCGCTGGTCCTTGAGGACCTTCAGGCCGGGCGGCAGCTTGGTGATGACCTCGCCGATCTTGCGGTCCCGGGTGGCCAGGGTGGACGTGAGGCGGTTCATGCCGTCGAGCGCAGCGGTGATGTGTTCCTTGTTCTTGTCGAGGCTCTTCGCCGTGGTGTTGATCTGCCGGAGCATCGAGCGGATCTCCGGCTCGTTGCCGCCGAGCGCCTTGTTCAGCTCGCCGGCGATCGTCTGGATCTGTTCCACACCGCCGCCGTTGAGCACCAGCGAGAGGGCGCCGAAGACCTCTTCGACCTCCGGATTGCGGTTGGTGCGCTCGACGGGGATGACATCGCCGGGCCGAAGCCGGCCCCGGTTGCTCGCATAGGTGGCGGTGACCCCGGTCTCGGTGTCCTGGAGATCGGGCCTGGCCCGCATGGACTCGGGCGCGACGAGCTGGACGTACTTCTCGCCGAGCAGACTTGACTGCTCCAGGTTGGCGTAGGCGTTGGCGGGCAGCCGCACCGATCCGTTGATCCGCAGGGTGACGTGGGCGGTCCAGCCGTCCTCGGCGAGGGCGATGTGGGTCACCCGGCCGACGGCGACATCGTTCACCTTGACCGCGGAGTGCGGGAAGAGGCTGACGACGTCCTTGAACTCGGCGGTGACCTCGTACGGGTGGTCGCCGAGGTCCGCTCCGCCCGGCAGCGGCAGGTCCTCCAGACCGTCGAAGTCGGGAAGGCCGCCCGGCACCAGGCCGATCCCGATCAGCATGACGCCGAGTGAGAGGCCCAGCGCGGTCCGGGTGATCCAGCGCCGCCGCATCACCTCGCTCCCCCGTCTTCTCCGCCGCCCTCACCTGGCGCTTGTGTCCCCTGGGTGCCGTAGACCGTGCCGGCGGTGGGCAGCGGCAGTGCGGCGGCCAGTTCGTTGAGGTTGGCGCGGCCGTCGATGGTGCCGGTGCGCGGGTTGTACGCCTCGTCGAGGTTGATCGCGGCCAGTGGCAGGACATCGAGCGCCTCGGCCACGGAACCGCGCTGGTCCACGACGGACTGGGTGAGCAGGGCGAGTTTGTCGACGTTGCTCTTCAGCTTGCCCCGGTTGGAGCCGATGAACTTCTTGACCTTGCCCAGGGCTGTGCCGAGTTCCTTGAGCGCCCCCGCCAGCTCGTCCTTGTCCGCGGCGAGGAAGCGGGCCACATCCGCGAACTGCTCCTCGGCCTTGCGGACCTGGCCGTCGTTCGTCTTCAGCATGCTGGTGAACTCCTGCAGCTGCTCGACGGTGTCGACGAGGTCCCCGCTGTTGCCGTTGAGAACCGCGGAGGCGCCGCCCAGCTGGTGAATGGTGTCGTTGATGGCCTTGCCGTTGCCGTCGAGGTTCTTCGCCCCGGCCTCCACCAGGCCCGCAAGGGCGCCGTTCTTGTTGATGCCGTCGGGGCCGAGGTCCTCGGAGAGTTCGGTGACGCTCTTCAGGAGTTCGTCGACCTCCACCGGGCTGGCCGTGCTCTCGGTGCCGATGACCGTGCCGTCCGGCGCCTGCGGTCCCTTCCCGTCGTAGGCGGGGCTCAGCTGGACGAAGCGGCCGGACACCACGCTCGGCGCGACCACGATCGCGCGCACGTCGGCGGGCAGCTGCACGCCTTCGTCCACCGTGAGACGCACCCGGACCCGCTCGCCCTCGGGCCGCACATCGTCGACCTGGCCGACCCGTACGCCGAGTATCCGGACATCGGAGCCGGGGTGCACGGCCACGGCCCGCTCGAAGTAGGCGGTGACGCGCTTGCCCTGCTCCGGCTCGAGGAAGGCCCGGTATCCGGCCACCACGCCCGTCACGAGCAGCGCGAGCACGATGAGGACCGCGGTGAGGCGGCGGGCTCCCACTGTTCTCGTCACGGCCACGAGCCGCCGGCTGGGCAAGCCACGGGACGTGCCTGCTGCGCGCGCCATCAGCGCTCACCCGCCTTCTTCTTCGGGGGGAGGCACCCCTTCTTCGGTGCCGTCTTCACCGGGAGGTAGTCCCCGGGCACGAGACCGCACAGATAGGAGTCCATCCAGCGGCCGTTGCCGAGGGTGTTGCCGACCAGCCGGTAGTACGGGCCGGCCGCGGCGAGTGCCTTGTCGAGGTGCTTCTTGTTCCTGGCGATGACGTCGGTGATCCGGTCGAGCGCGGCCAGGGTGGGGCCGAGCTGCTTCTCGTTGTCGTCGATCAGGCCGCTGAGCTGCTTGCTCAGGTCACGGGTTCCGGTGAACAGGGCGTGCAGCGAGTCCCGGCGGTGGCGGACCTCTTCGAGCAGCAGGTTGCCGTTCCTGAGGAAGCTCTCGAACTCGTCCTTCTTGCCGTTGACGGTCTTGGTGAACTTCGCCGTGCCGCTGAGCAGTTCGGCCAGGTCGTCATTGCGGGTGGAGATCGTCCGGGACAGGTCGGAGAGGCCCTTCATGGCCTTCTGCACATGCGGCGGGGTGTCCTTGAAGGTGGTGGTGATGGCTTCCAGGCTCTGGGCGATCTTCTCCTTGTCGAGCTCGCCCACCGTGCGACTGAGTCCGTCGAACGCCCGCATGACGTCGTACGGGGATGTGGTGCGGGAGGCCGGGATGCGCTTGCCCGGGTCCTGCCGCTTGCTGCCGAGCGGGTCGACGGCGAGGTACTTCGAGCCGAGCAGGGTCTTGATGGCGATCCCGATCGTGCTCCGGTCGCCGATCCAGGCGTTCTTGACCTTGAAGGTCACCTCGACCCGGTCGCCGTCGAGGGCGACGGACTTCACCTCCCCGACGCGTACGCCGGCGACCAGCACCTCGTCGCCGGACTTGAGGCCGGCGGCCTCCTTGAACTCGGCGGTGTAGCTGGTGCCCCCGCCGACAACGGGCAGGGAGTCGGCGTTGTAGGCGAGCAGTCCTGCCAGGGTCAGCGAGAGCAGTCCGACGAGGGCGACGGTGATCGGGTTGCGTTCGGTGAGCGGCTTGAGGCGCGGGCGGCGCAGGAAGCGCCGCAGTCCTCTGCGCGGCAGCCGCGGTCCTCGTCGCGGCAGCCGCGGTCCTCGTCGCGGTGAGCGGGCCTGCTTCATCCCCGGCACCTCCCGTCCCGAATGGCGATCCCGGTGGGCGGCTTGCTCCCGTCGTAGCCGGAGACTCCGTCGACCCGGGCCTCGCACAGATACAGGTTGAGCCAGGAGCCGTAGGACGCGGTGCGGGTGAGCACGGCCATCTTCTGCGGCGTGCGCTTGAGGAAGTTCTCGACCAGGGGGGTGTTCTCGGCCAGCGTGTCGGAGAGCCGTCCGAGCTCGCGGACCGAGGCCTTGAGGGGGGCTCGGCCGTCTTCGAACATGTCCGCGGTGCTCACGGTGAGGTCCGCGAGGGAGGTGATCGTGCCGCCGAGTGTCTTGCGGTCGTCGGCGAATCCGGCGACCAGCTCCTCCACGGTGTCGATGAGTTCCGTGAACCCCTTCTGGCGGGTGTTGACGGTCTTGAGGACGCGGCCGAGGTTGCTGATGACCTCGCCGATGACCTGGTCCTTGGCCGCGACGGTGCTGGTCAGCGAGCCGATCGTCTTCAGCAGGCTCTCCACCGTGCCGCCTTCGCCCTGGAGTACCTGCACGATGGAACCCGCCAGCTGGTTGGTCTCCTTCGGCGACAGGCCCTGCATCAGCGGCTGGAATCCGTCGAAGAGCTGGGTGAGGTCGAGCGCCGGGCTGGTCCGCTTGAGCGGGATCGTGGCGCCGGGCTCCAGGGTGCGTCCGACGGGGCCCGCGCCTCGCCCGAGGTCGACATAGCGCTGGCCGACCATGTTGAGGTACTTGATCGACGCGGTGGCGGAGGCGGGAAGCGTGCGGTCCTCGTCCACAGTGAAGGACACCTGCGCGTAGCGGCGCTGGACGATCTCGATGGAGGAGACCTGACCGACCTTCACTCCCGCGATCCGTACCGAGTCGCCCTCGTTGAGTCCGGTGGCATCGGTGAACCAGGCCCGGTAGCCGTGGGTCCTGCCCACCTCGGTGCCCGACACGCTCAATGCGAGCAGGGTGGTGGCAAGGGCGGTGACCAGGAAGAAGACCGCCGATTTCACGGCCGGTCCGGTCAGACTGCGCTGTCCGCTCACTTCAGGCTCACCTCCGTCCCGCGCAGGACCGGACCGGCGAGCACACTGGACCAGTCGGGCAGTGAGCCGGGGCGCGCCTGTGTCTCCGCGGCGAGCAGTTCGGTGACAAGGGCGTTCTCCTGGGGTGAGTTGGCCACGCCGAGCCCGCCGCTGAGTTCGGTGACGGCCGCGGGCGCGCCGGTCTGAGCGGTCTGCCGGGGTGCGTAGGAGGCTCCGGTGTAGGGCACCGGGTAGCAGCGGGGGCCGCCGCTCGCCTCGTAGCGCGGCGCGTCCCGGCCGGGCACGTACGCGCCGCGCTGCGGGACGACCTGCACGTCGACATGCAGGCCTGGCTCGTCGGTGCCCTTGCCGAGTGCGTCGTCCATCGCCGGCACGAACGCGGCGACGGTGCGCAGGGTGCAGGGGAAGGAGGGGGCGTACTGCGCGAGGAGTTCGAGGGTGGGCCTGCTGGTGCCGCTGAGGCGGATCAGATTGGCGCGGTTACGCCGCAGCCAGGTGCCGACGTCGTGCGAGTCGCTGGTGACGGACGCGTAGAGCGAGGCCAGTTCGGAGCGTTGCTCGACGAGGGTCGCGCTGGTGCGGGTGGCGTCGTGCAGCGCGTCCACGATGTCCGGGGCCACCTCGGCGTAGGTGTCGCTCAGCTCGACGAGTTCCCTGATGTTGCGGTTCAGCGCGGGGAGCTGCGGGTTGAACTCCTTGAGGTACCTGTCCAGGGCCACCATCGAGGCGCCGAGCTTCTCGCCCCTGCCCTCCAGGGCCTGTGCGAGCGCGGACAGGGTCGCGGACAGCTCGTGCGGTTTCACGGCGGTGAGCAGCGGCAGCAGATTGTCGAGCACCTGCTCCAGCTCGATGGCGTTGCGGCTGCGGTCCTGCGGTATGACCGCGCCGTCGGCGAGCGGCTCGGGTGAGGGCTCGTCCGGCGCCACGAGGGCGACGTAGCGCTGTCCGAACAGGGTGGTGGGCAGGAGGCGGACGCGGACGTCGGAGGGGACGTGGCCGAGCTGTTCGCGCTGCATGGCCAGGGTGAGCCGGGCGCCGCTGCCCTCGCTGTCGATCCGCTCGACCTCGCCGACGACCACTCCGCGCAGCTTCACCTCGGCCGTCGGGTACATCTCGCTGCCCGCCTCGTCCACTTCCACGACCACCGTCGCGGTGTCGGCGAACTCCTTCTCGTAGACGGCGATCGACAGCCATACGAGGAGGGCGGGCACCAGGAGGTAGACGACCCCGGCGAGCCTTCGGCGCCGGCTCAGGGCGCGTTCGCCGGGCCGGGTGCGGACCGGACCGCTGGGCGCCCGGTCCGGCACGGGCGTCGTCGGGGTGCGGGTCGGGGCGGTCATCCGGCCACCTTCACCGTCGTCGTGGCGCCCCACAGCGCCAGGCTGAGGAAGAAGTCGGTGATGCTGATCAGCACGATCGCGGTCCGCACGGACCGGCCGACGGCCACCCCGACCCCGGAGGGACCGCCGGCGGCCCTGAAGCCGTAGTAGCAGTGCGCCAGGATCACCATGACGCTGAAGATCAGCACCTTGAGGAAGGAGAGGAGCACGTCCGTGGGGACGAGGAAGAGCTGGAAGTAGTGGTCGTAGGTGCCGGTCGACTGGCCGTTGAAGAGGACGGTCGTCGCGCGGGAGGCGAGATAGGAGCCGAGCAGCCCGATGCCGTAGAGGGGGATGATGGCGACCGCGCCGGCCACGATGCGGGTGGAGACGAGGAAGGGGATGCTGCGGACGCCCATGCTCTCCAGGGCGTCGACCTCGTCGTTGATGCGCATGGCGCCGAGCTGGGCGGTGAAGCCCGCGCCGACCGTCGTGGACAGGGAAAGCGCGGCGACCAGCGGGGCGATCTCGCGGGTGTTGAAGTACGCGGAGACGAACCCGGTGAACGCGTCGGTGCCGATCTGGCTCAGCGCGGCATAGCCCTGCAGCCCCACGACCGTGCCGGTGAACACGGTGATCCCGATCATCACGCCGACGGTGCCGCCGATGACGCCGAGCCCGCCGCTGCCGAAGGCGACCTCGGAGAGCAGCCGCTGGATCTCCTTCGGATAGCGGCGCACGGCACGCGGGATCCAGAGCAGGGCCCGCAGGTAGAAGAGGAGCTCGTCGCCGGGGCGGTCGAGCCAGGCGAAGGCGCGCCGGCTTCCGGCGCGGTTGGCGAGGGCCATGGCTACAGACCCTTCGGCGGGACGAGCTGGAGATATATGCCCGTCAGGATCATGTTGACGAAGAACAGGATGAGGAAGGTGAAGACCACCGACTGGTTGACGACGTCGCCGACTCCCTTCGGCCCGCCCTTCGGGTTGAGCCCCCGGTAGGCGGCGACCACGCCCGCGATGAAGCCGAAGACCATCGCCTTGAACTCGCCGACGTAGAGGTCCGGGAGCTGAGCGAGCGCCGAGAAGCTTGCGACGTACGCTCCGGGGCTGCCGTTCTGCATGATGACGTTGAAGAAGTAGCCGCCGAGCGTGCCCACCACCGAGACCAGGCCGTTGAGCAGCAGCGCGACCAGGACGACGGCGAGGACTCGCGGCACCACCAGGCGCTGGATGGGCGAGACGCCCATGACCCGCATCGCGTCCAGCTCCTCGCGGATGGTGCGCGAGGCCAGGTCCGCGCAGATCGCGGCACCGGCGACCCCGGAGATGAGCAGCGATACGAGCAGCGGGCTCGCCTGCTGGATGATGACGAGCACACTGGCGCCGCCGGTGAAGGACTGCGCGCCGAACTGCTCGATCAGGGAGCCCACTTGCAGGGCGATGACGGCTCCGAACGGGATGGTCACCAGCATGGCGGGCAGGATGGTGACGCTCGCGATGAACCAGAACTGTTCGATGAACTCGCGCCACTGGAAGGGGCGTTTGAAGATCAGCCTGAGCACGCTGAGGCCGAGGATGAACATCCGGCCGGTCTCGCGCAGGACGCCGAGGCCGGGAAGCGGACCGCGGGGCCCGGCGGGTGCACTCGGCACGGGAGGCGGGTTCGGGCCGCGTGGCGTGGTCGGGGCTGTCACGGCCTTTCCCTTCTGGCCTGCTGTGGCAGGAGCAGGGTCGGGGCCTCCGGGGTGGCAGTGCCACCGGGCCTCGCTCCCCGCGCGCCGCCGGGGCTTCCCGTCGTCTCGCGCATACTTGCCTCCACGGCACGGCGGGCCGCGGGCGGCATTTCGTGCAGCATCGACGTGACCCGCGCCCGGCGTCGGTGCACCGCCTGACGGGGCGGCATCCCCGGCGTCGGCTCCAGCTGGGGCACGATGACGCGCTCGGTGGGCGGCCCGGCGACGATGCCGTGCGAGGCCTCGAGGGCGAGGGTGGCCTGGTCCTTCTCCTCCGACATGCCGATGGGGCCCGCCCTGCGGCCGTTGAGGAACTGCTCGACCACCGGTTCCTCACTCGTGAGCAGCACCTCGCGGGGACCGAACATCACCAGGTTTCGGCGGAAGAGCATGCCCATGTTGTCGGGGACGGTGGCGGCGATGTCGAGATTGTGGGTGACGATGAGCATCGTCGCGTCGATCTGCGCGTTGAGGTCGATGAACAGCTGGGAGATGTAGGAGGTGCGCACCGGGTCGAGCCCGGAGTCCGGCTCGTCGATGAGGATGATCTGCGGGTCGAGGACGAGTGCCCTGGCGAGCCCCGCGCGCTTGCGCATACCGCCGGATATCTCGCCGGGCAGCTTCTGCTCGGAGCCGGCCAGACCCACCATGTCCATCCGCTCCATGACGATGCGGCGGATCTCGGATTCCTTCTTCCTCGTGTGCTCGCGCAGCGGGAAGGCGATGTTGTCGAAGAGGCTCAGGGAGCCGAAGAGCGCCCCGTCCTGGAACATCAGGCCGAAGAGTTTGCGCGCCTCGTAGACATCGCGCTCCGGGCTGTTGACCATGTCCACGCCGTCGATCAGGACCTGGCCCTGTTCGGGCCGGATCAGGCCGACGAGCGATTTGAGGAAGACGGTCTTCCCGGTTCCGGACGGGCCGAGCATCACGCTCACCTCGCCGTGTGGCAGGGTGAGGGTGACGTCCTGCCAGATGTTCTGCTTTCCGAACGACTTGGTCAGTCCCTGGACGACCACTTCGACTCCCATCGCACACCTCCTTCGGTTCGTTCGGTTACAGCTCCGGCAGTGGCGGGATCTTCTTCCCGCAGGCCGACCCGGTGCAGACGCTGCCCTGTTGGATCTTCAGCACGTTCCCGGGGCCGGAGATCACCCCGGTGAACAGGGCGTCGAGGTTCTCGCCCGCAGGGGTGCCGCAGCCGGAGAACGGCGGGATGTCGAGCTCGCCCTGCAGGAGTCCCCCGCTGCTGACGGGGTAGGTGCCGCTGAGGACGGTCTCGACGGGGCGCGACGTCCGGCAGTCGGGGCCCACGTCGAGGGGCACGCCGTTGATCCGTACGTCGTGGAGCCGCAGATGCTGCCGGTAGCTCGCGCGGGTCGTCATCGGACCGTCGCCGCGCTGCGCGTTGACGATGGTCGCCGGCTCGGCCTCGAAGCGGACCTTGGCCGAGGTCGGCTGGAAGCCGAAGGCGAGGAACGTGCCCTCGGCGTCGGGGAGCCGGATGATGCCGAGGTGGTCGTACTCCACGTATCCCGGTGCCTGCACCTGGCGCATGAGCATGCCCAGATGCATCAGGCCCATCCGGCCCGCCTCCGGGTCGTTGACGATGAGCGAGCTGTTCAGCTTGCGCATGGAGGCGAATCCGACGGGCACCGCGCAGGCGGAGGTCGGCTCGCCCTCGGTCACGCTCGCCCCCTCGGGCGGCGTGGGCAGCCGCTTCGGGGCGAGTTCCCCCTCGGGGGGTTCGGCCGGACAGTCACCTGGCGCGCCGAGCGCGCGTGGTCCGGCCTGGATGGCGGGCGCCTCGGGATCGCTCCACCCGTCCGGGGCGTTGTCGGGGGCTTCCGTTGCCGCGCGGACCGGTACGGCCGCGAGCAGCATGTCGGCGCCCGGCGCGGGGGTGCAGGTCAGACGTGTGTCATCGCCCGCCGCCTTCGGGGCGGGCGAGCCGACGACCGGTGGTTCCCCGGTGCCCGGCACGGCTTCCGTCCCCGAGGCCCCGTCCGCGCCCATGGCGCTCAGGTCAAGAGTCAGCTCTCCCGCGGTAAAGGTGACCGCGCCTTCCGCGCCCACCGTCACATCAGGCACCTCACCGGTGAAGGTGATTTCGAGGCCGCCGTCCGCCGCGGGCTCCACCGGGGAGGCGAGCAGGCCCGCCCACTCGGCCTCCGCCGTCCGCGGCCCCTGTGCGACCGTCGTGGTCAGCCGCGCGGTGCCGCCGACGGCCTGCACCGCTTCCGGCGACACCCGGGCCGCCTGCTCCGGCGGCAGGGCCGCCACCAGACTCACTTTCCGGGGTCTGATCGGCTCCCCGACGACACCGCCCCCGGGGAATACCGCGGCAACGGTGATCTCGGCGCCGACGCCTTCCTGCGACGAAGGCAGGCGGCAGTCGTACGCCGCTCTCACCGTGTGAGCCACTCCGTCACGCGCGGCCGAATTCGCGCCGGGAATGAATCCGGCCACCAACGCACCCGCGGCGACCACGGCCAGCCGCAGAGCGGGCCCTCGGCGCACAACAGTTGTCATCAGTTTTCTCCCGGGAGGGCGGACGAGGACCGGCAAGGGACGGCCGAGGAGGCACCGCGTTCCATTCCGGCCGTTGCGCCGCCGAGATCAGGTCAGCCTCCGCTGCTGCTTGCGGCGCTGACCCTACGCACGGGTAATCAAGAGGCGCAACGGTCGAATTGAAATAGCTCAACGACGGGCTCCGGAAGGGCAATTCCTTTGTCCGCACGGCAGCAATGCCGAAGACTCCTTCATGTACATGTGAGCGTTCTCCGCTCCGGCCCTTGACAGATGGAGGGTGCCGGTTCACAGTCCACGCCCCGGACGGTTCTTGTCACCGCACTACAAGTCGAGAAGGATGTTTCGTACGTCAGTGAGCACGACGATGCCGACACCTTGACGCAACAGCCCTGCTGCGGCCCTAGTTGTCACCGGCACAACACAGCCGTACCCGCCGGCCGATCAAGGCGACCGCGCCGAGTTCGGCGCATGACGGGGACGAGTTGGGCTACCGTTCCGGAGGTACCGACTGGCCAGTATGAACTGAGAGGGCCGCTGTCACGCCGGCTACCGCATCGCCGGCACAGACCGGGCGCATCCCCCCAACCGTTCCCTTACGGAGGACCCGGTCACAGGCTGAGTGAGGGGAACTCTATGACGACCGCGATCAGAGCCGACGAGCCGAATCACCCGGTGGGCCCGCTGCCGCGGGAATTCGCCGCCGTCATGCGGCCCGAACTTCCCGGACTGATCCGGGAAGTGGTGAACGAAATCCGCCGGTCCTTTCCCGAGTACGCGGAGGTGCTCGACGGGCCGTACGCACGAGCCGTTCATCTCATCGTCGAGCACAATCTCACCAATTTCGTCGACCGCGTGGCCTTCCCCGGGACCTCCACCTTCCAGCGCGACCGGGTGTGCAGGATGTTCGGCCGGTTCGAGGCCTATGCGGGCCGCGGCCTCGACATGCTGCAGGCGATCTTCCGGCTCGGCGCGCGGCTCGCGCTGCAACGCACCAAGCGGGTCATGCAGCGCATGAACCTGCCGGCGCCGCTGGTCCTCGCGTTCGCCGACGCGCTGCTCGGCTATGTCGAAGAGCTGATAGACGTCTCCCGCGAGGGATACGAGGCGGCCGTCGCGGAAATGGAACAAGGCCAGGACATCCAGCGCCAGAAGCTCCTCGAACACCTGCTTTCCGATGTGGCCACGCCCAGGGCGAACCTCACCGAACTGGCCGAGCGCGCCAAGTGGCAGCTGCCCGAGGAGGTCACCCTGGTCGCCTTCAGCCCGGACGCGAAGCCGGAACGCGGCGCGATCTCCGAGGAGGTCCTGGTCAACCTGGGCTCGGCGCATCCCCACGCGCTGATCCCCGGAGGCATCGACCCGCAGCGGCGCGCCTTCATGGACGCCGCCCCGGACACGGTGCGTGCGGCGGTCGGTCTCACCGTGCCCCTCGCGGACGCCTCGGAGTCCCTGCGCTGGGCACGCAGGCTGCTGGGCCTGGTCGAGGCGGGCATCGTGCAGGGCGCTCCGTACACGCACTGCGAGGACCACCTCGTCACGCTCTGCCTCTTCGCGGACGCCGGGCTGACCGCAGCGCTCGCCAAACAGCGGCTCGCCCCGCTGGCCGATCTGACCGCCAACCAGCGTGCCCGCGTCGTCGAAACGCTGCACGCGTGGCTCGACACCCGCGGCAACACCGTACAGATGGCGGAGCAGCTCCATCTGCACCCCCAGACCGTGCGTTACCGGCTCCGCAATCTGGAGAAGTCCTTCGGCGACCGGCTGCTCGTGCCCGATCACCGTTTCGCCATCGAATTCGCGCTGCGAGCCGCGGAACTCCGCGCCCGCAGGAACAGAGCGGGCAACAACACGCCGTCCACACCTGCCGAAACCCGCTGACGGCCCCACGCCGATCCGTCCCCCGCCAGTCAAACACCTGGCCCCTCAGCCCGCCCGGCGCAACACCACGGGCCGCAGGCGGCTGTAGCCGCGCACCGACACGGGCCGCAGCGCCCGCAGCGCATACTGCTCTGCCCCCGCCAGCCCCAGGGCGAACGACGTGTCGACGAGTACGGTGCCGGGCCGGGCCACCGAGGTGAGCCGGGCCGCGATGTTCACCGCGGGCCCGTACACGTCGCCGAACCTGCCCAGTACCGGGCCGTGTGCGAGTCCCGTACGCACCTCGGGCAGATCGGGGTCCGTGGGCGCGGACAGTTCCAGGGCGATCTCCGCCGCCGCCTGAACCGTATCGCACACATAGAGGACTTCGTCACCGACGGTCTTCACCACACGGCCGCCGCCGTCCGCGACCACACCGGCCGTCCATGTCTCGAACCGGTCGAGCAGCTGCCCGAGTTCGGTGATCCCGAGCCCCCGGGTCAGCCTGGTGTAGCCGACCATGTCGGTGAACCCCACCGCCTGCGGACGCGTCTGCGGACGGTCCTCCGCAGTGGTGAGGACCCGCTGCGCATACGCGGCCAGGTGCCGCCGCCACACATGGTTCTGCAGCAGTTCAAGTTCGGGCAGCAGCGCCTCGACGGCCTCGGCGAGGGTATCCCCGTCGAGGCGGTCGTCGGTGTGTTCCATCAGCCAGGCCCACAGCGTGTGCACCTGCCACTCGGCGAGCCTGGACAGATGCTGGCCGAGCGCCCTGGTCATCATCGTCTCGCTGTCCTCGGTGATGAGGCCCGCGGCGATGAGGCGCTCGCCGACCAGCAGGGCGGCGACATCGGCGTCCGTGAAGCTGACGGCATCGTCGTCGACCAGCGGGAATCCCAGGGCCCGCCAGATCTCGTGGGTGCGCTCGGGCGGCACCCCGGACTTGGCGACGATGTCGGCCCTCGTATGGATCCGCTCGCCGCCGAGCAGGATCGGCTCGACGCGCCGCCACAGGGCCTCGGCCTCCTCCGCGGATTCCACCGGCTCGTGCGGCTCCGCCGAGTGCGGTGACTTCGGTGGCTGCTGCCATTCCGGGGGCTGCGGTGACTCCGGCGGTGGCGCGGTCATGTGGTGTGCACGATCAGTACGTCGAGTCGGGCCTTGCGGGCGACGTCCGCGGGCACCGAGCCGAGAATGCGTCCGGTGAGCGAGCGCAGTCCGCGGTTGCCGACCACCAGCAGATCGGCCCGGTGCTCCTCGGCGACCCGCGTCAGGGCGGCCACCGGATCACCCTCGACCGCCACCGTCCGCACCGGGTCGGCGCCCTGGGCGACGGCCCGGTCCCTGGCGCTCTGCAGGGTGTCCATGGCGGGCGCCGAGCCGACGACCTGGTAGGCCTCGTCGCCGAGCTGATCACGTGCCTTCGCCAGATCACGGCCGCGCATCGGCAGATAGGCGCAGGCCACGACCAGCTCGGCCGCGCAGGAAGCGGCGAGCCGCGCCGCTTGTTCGACAGCGCCGAGAGACGACGGTGATCCGTCGGTGCCCACGACGACGGTGCGGTATCCGGGCATGAACCAGACTCCTTGCTTCGGGATCCACTTGTTTCACCGAGCGGCCTGGTGCCGCCCGCCGGGCGGGGTCACCCGCCATTCGCCGAAGGCGCCCTCGGGCACCACGGGCCTGCGGGGCGCGACCACCACCGGGGGCAGGTACCCGGCGTTCTGGTCCGGCCTCGGGTCGGGCTCGCCCCGGTTCGGCCACAGGGCCATCGCCCGCTCGGCCTGCGCCGTGATCGTCAGCGAGGGGTTGACCCCGAGGTTCGCGGAGACCGCGGCGCCGTCGACCACCGAGAGCCCCGGATGTCCGTACACCCGGTGGTAGGGGTCGATGACGCCCTCCTGCCGATTCGCCCCGATCGGGCAGCCGCCGAGGAAGTGCGCGGTCATCGGCCGGCCCGTCAGCTCCCCGATGTTGGTCCCGGCGAACCCGCCGATGCGCTCGGCGAGCAGCTTCGCCGCCTCCCAGCCCTGCGGGATGTGCACCGGGTTGGGCGTCCCACGGCTCTGCTCGACCGTGAGGCTGCCGCGCCGGGTGAGCCGGGTGGTCAGGGAGTTGTCGTGGGTCTGCATCACCAGGCCGATGATGGTCCGCTCCGACCAGCGGTAGGTCGTCGCGGTCCTGGCCACGAGCACGGGGTGCCGGGCGAAGGCAAGGAGCGCGGCGAGCGGTTTGGGGATGCGCTGCGAGTACTGCGGTACGCAGATCAGCGCCATCAGATTGGAACCGCGGCCGTAGCGGACGCTCTCGATATGGGTGGCCTCGTCGGTGAGCATCGACGAGGTGATGGCCACGCCCCGGGTGAAGTCCGGTTCCTCGCGGGTGCCGCGCGCCCTGCGGTACCGGCCGGGGAAGGTGAGCGCGCCCACCAGCGCCTCGGAGTTGGTCCGGGTCAGCTCGCCGAGGCACGGGGACAGTCCGGGCAGGAGGTTCCGCCGGCGCATGTCGTGCAGCAGCGTCTGTGTGCCGTACGTGCCCGCCGCAAGGACGACGTACCGGGCGCGCAGCACCCGCCGGGCCCGCCTGCGGCGCTTTCTGGGCGTGGGCGCGGCGGTCACCTCGAAGCCGCCGTCGGCCACTTCCGTCACCGCCGTGACCGTGGTGAGCGGGTGGATCACGGCGCCCGCCCGCTCGGCGAGGTACAGGTAGTTCTCGGTGAGGGTGTTCTTGGCGCCGACCCGGCAGCCCGTCATACAGGACCCACACTCGGTGCACGCGGTGCGCGCGGGGCCCGCGCCGCCGAAGTACGGGTCGGGAACCTCGGCGCCGGGCGCGCCCCGCGCCTCGCCCGAGCCGTCTTCGCCGTCACCGAAGAAGACCCCGACCGGGGTGAGCCGGAAGGTGTCCCCCACGCCCATCGCCTCGGCCGTCGCCTTCAGATGGACGTCCACCTCGGTGGTCGTGGGGTTCTGTCTGACGCCGAGCATGCGCCGGGCCTGGTCGTAGTACGGGGCGAGTTCACTGCGCCAGTCGGTGATGGAGGACCACGGCCCGTCCTGGAAGAAGGCGGGCGGCGGTACGTAGAGGGTGTTGGCGTAGTTGAGCGAGCCGCCGCCGACTCCGGCGCCCGCGAGGATCATGACCTTGCGCATCGCGTGGATGCGCTGGATGCCGTAGAGGCCGAGGCGTGGGGCCCACAGATAGTCGCGCAGCGCCCAGGAGCTGGTGGGCAGGTCCTGCCGGCCGAAGCGGCGGCCGGCTTCGAGGACTGCGACGCGGTAGCCCTTCTCGGTCAGGCGCAGCGCCGAGACGGATCCGCCGAATCCGGACCCGACAACGATGACGTCGTAGTCGTAGTCGTCCTCGCTGGACAGCTCGTCGGCGCGGCCGGATGCTGCCGCACGTCCGGATTCGCAGCCGGATTCGCGGCCGTATGTCCCATCAGCCATAGAGCGCCTCGATCCGGTCCCCGTACACGTCCGCGACAGCCTTTCGTTTGATCTTCAGCGAGGGGGTGAGCAGACCGTTGTCCTCGGTGAACTCCCCCTCGACGATGGTGAATTTGCGGATGGACTCGGCCCGCGAGACGGACTCGTTGGCGTAGTCCACGGCCTTCTGGACGCCGGCGATCATCCGTGGATCGCGGATGATCTCGGATATCGGTGTGTCCTTCGGCATCTTGCGCACCGCGAGCCAGTACTCAACCGCTTCGGGATCCAGGGTGACGAGTGCGGCCACGTAGGAGCGGTTGTCGCCGACGACCATGCACTGGCCGATGGGCGGCCGGCTGCGCAGCCGGTCCTCGAGCTGGGTGGGCGAGACGTTCTTGCCGCCGGAGGTGACGATGATGTCCTTCTCGCGGCCGGTGATCCTCAGATAGCCGTCCTCGTCGAGTTCGCCCAGGTCGCCCGTGGTGAACCAGCCGTCACGCAGGACCTCCTCGGTCGCCTCGGGATTGTTCCGGTAGGAGTCGAAGACGATGCCTCCGCGGACCAGCACCTCGCCGCCGTCACCGATGCGTACCGCCGTGCCGGGCACCGGCAGGCCGACGGTGCCCGGGCGCGGGCCGAGCGGCGGGGTGACGGTGGCCGCGGCGCTGGTCTCGGTGAGGCCGTAGCCCTCGAAGATGACGATGCCCGCCGCCATGAAGAAGAGGTTGAGCCGCCGGTCCAGCGGTGAGCCGCCGCTGATGGCGTAGCTCAGCCGGCCGCCGAGTTCCTTCCTGACCCGGCGATAGACCAGCAGGTCGTACAGGGCCCAGGCCAGGCGGAGGCCGAGTGTCGGTCCCTTGCCCCGGTCCAGGAACTTGTCGAGGAAGGCTTCTCCGTAGCGCACCGCGATCCGGTCCGCGCGCTCGAAGGACGAACCGCGGCCGATCTTCTCTGCGGTGGCCCGTGCGGTGTCGTGGATCTTCTCGAAGAGATAGGGGACGCCGACGACGAACGTCGGCTTGAAGGAGCGCAGTTCGGGCCTCAGTTCGTCCGGCTTGATGCTCGGGCAGTGGCCGATCTCGATCCGGCCGATCATGCAGGCGAGCTGGATGGTGCGGCCCAGGACGTGCGCAAGGGGCAGGAAGAGCAGGGTCGACGCGACCTGTCCGGTGACCTCCTTGAAGATGGGGTGCAGCAGCTCGACCGTGTTGGCCGCCTCGGCGAGCAGGTTGCCGTGGGTGAGGACGCAGCCCTTGGGCCGGCCCGTGGTGCCGGAGGTGTAGCAGATGGTGGCGACGGTGTCGGGGGTGAGTGCCGCCCGCCGACGGCCGACCTCCTCGTCGGGTATGTCGCGGCCCAGTGTGGCGAGTTCGAGGATGGCGCCCTCGTCGAGTTCCCACTGGCGGGGCGGCTCGGACAGCCGGGAGACGGCCTCCTTGGCGGTGAGGGTGTGGTCGGCCGTCTCCGTGATCAGGTAGGCGGCGCCGGAGTCCCGGATGATCCATTCGATCTGGTCGGCGGAGGAGGTGGCGTAGATCGGCACGGTCTGGCCGCCGGCCGCCCAGATGGCGAAGTCGAGGACCGCCCATTCGTAGCGGGTGCTCGACATGAGGGCGACCCGGCCGCCCGGTTCGAGCCCCGCGGCGATCAATCCCCTGGCCGCGGCGGCGACTTCGCGCGCGAATCCGGCGGCGTCCACCGGCCGCCAGGTGCCGCCCGACTTGCGGCGCACGACGACGGCGTCCGGTTCCTCGGCCGCGTTGGTGAAGGGGACATCGGCGGCGGAGCCCGTGCGGCCCGTCGGGGCGAGCGGGGCGGCGCGCACTTCCCGTACGACGCCGTCCTCCCTGATCAGCTCGACGGCGGCCCTGCTCGCCAGATCGCCGCGCTGCTTGGCTCGTTTCAGATCCTTGCGTACGCCCATGGTCGGCTCCGTGGTTGGCCTGACGTGTTGTGACGCGCGGTGGTGCACAGCAACTGCCGTTCCGTCAACTTACCCGCGCGTAAAGAAAATTCAAGGAGGTCTGGCAATCTTCTGACTCGCAAGTAAGCTTACTCTAGAGTAAGTAATCGACCGAGGAGGCCCTCGTGGCACGTGGCAACACCCCCGAGAACCTGGCGGACCTGGACTTCGCGAACATCTCGCCGCAGGAGTTCGCGAAGATCGTCAAGAGCCTGTCCGCCAAGGAGATCAAGGAGATGGCCCAGGACGCCGCCCTGCGCGCACGCGTCCTGCAGGAGGTCTTCGGCCGGATGGAACGGCAGTTCAAGCCCGAGGCGGCGGGCTCGCTCCGGGCAGTGATCCGCTGGAAGATCAGCGGGGTGAGCGAGGCGGTGTACGAAACCGCCATCGCCGACGGCGCCGTCACGGTCCGCGAGGGCCGCTCCGAGGCGGAGCCCCGGGTCACCCTCGTCATGGCCGACGCGGACTTCCTCAAGCTGGTCTCCGGCAACAGCAACCCGGTCACGCTGTTCATGACCCGCAAGCTCAGGATCGCGGGCGATGTCGCCCTCGCCTCCGGACTGACCCGCTACTTCGACATCCCCAAGGCCTGACATGTCATCCACCAACAGCTCCGGCTTCTGCCTCGACCTCACCGAGGACCAGCGCGACCTGCGTGACTGGGTGCACGGCTTCGCCGCATCCGTGGTGCGGCCCGCCGCCGCCGAGTGGGACGAGCGCGAGGCGACCCCCTGGCCGGTCATCCAGGAAGCCGCGAAGATCGGCCTGTACGGATTCGAGTCCCTGGCCGACCTGTTCGGCGACCCCTCCGGCCTCTCGCTCCAGATCGCCAACGAGGAACTGTTCTGGGGCGACGCGGGCATCGGCATGGCCCTGTTCGGCACCTCGCTCGCCGTCGCCGGGATCTTCTCCTCCGGCACGCCCGACCAGCTGGCCGAGTGGGTGCCGCAGTGCTTCGGCGACGAGAACGATCCGAAGGTGGCCGCGTTCTGCGTCTCGGAGCCGCAGGCGGGCTCGGATGTCTCCTCGATGCGCACCCGCGCCCGCTACGACGAGGCGAAGGACGAGTGGGTGCTGTCCGGCCAGAAGGCCTGGATCACCAACGGCGGGATCGCGAACGTGCATGTCGTGGTCGCCTCCGTCGAGCCGCCCCTCGGCGCCCGCGGTCAGGCCGCGTTCATCGTCCCGCCCGGCACCAAGGGCCTCGAAGGCGCGAAGAAGATCAAGAAGCTGGGGCTGCGTGCCTCGCACACCGCGGATGTCTTCCTCGACGACGTACGCATACCGGGCAGTTGCCTCCTCGGCGGCAAGGAGCGCCTCGATGCCCGGCTCGCCCGGGCCCGCGAGGGCACCACGGGCGCGAAGGGCCAGGCGGCCATGGCCACCTTCGAGGTCAGCCGCCCGACCGTGGGCGCACAGGCGCTCGGCATCGCCCGCGCCGCGTACGAGTACGCGCTCGACTACGCGGGCGAGCGGGAGGCGTTCGGCCGCCCGATCATCGAGAACCAGTCCATCGCCTTCGCCCTCGCCGATCTGCGCACCGAGATCGAGGCGGTCCGGCTGCTGATCTGGCAGGCCGCCTGGATGGCCCGCGGCGGCCGCACCTTCGACGCCGGCCAGGGCTCCATGTCCAAGCTGCGCGCGGGCGAACTGGCCGTCGCGGCGAGCGAGAAGGCGATCCAGGTGCTGGGCGGGGCCGGCTACAGCCGGGAGCATCCGGTGGAGCGCATGTACCGGGACGCCAAGATCTACACCATCTTCGAAGGCACGAGCGAGATCCAGCGCCTCGTGATCGCCCGCGCGATCTCGGGGCGGCAGATCCGCTGACGGCGGCGGCCCGGGGCGGCCGGCCGAGGGTGCCGCTCAGCCCACGGGCCGGGCGCCCTCCTTCCTCCCGCCCCGAGGCCCCCCTCGCGCGCTTTCCACCAGCGCGACGGTGAGGGGGTGCTTCGGGGCGGTGAGAACCTGCTCCGACGCACCGTCCTCGACGATGCGACCGGCGTCCACCACGGCGATCCTCGTGGCCAGGGCAGCCGCATCGAGGTCGTGGGTGACGAGGACCAGGGACAGATCTCGCCGCTCCCGCATCAGTCCGCCGAGCAGGTCGAGCATGCCTGCCCGGGTGACCGCGTCGAGCCCGGAGGTGATCTCGTCACAGATCAGCACGCGGGGTCGGGCGAGCAAGGCGCGGGCGAGGGCGGCCCGCTGCACTTCGCCGCCCGACAGCCGTGCGGGCCTGCGCCGGACGGTCTCCTCCGTCAGGCCGAGGGCGCCGGCGGTCCTCACCGCCTCGGCCAGCGCACCGGCCCCGGTCAGCCCTCGCAGCCGAACCGCGGTGCGGGCCATCTGCGCGAGTACGGAACGGTGTTCGTCGAAGGAGGCCCTGGCGTCCTGGAAAACGTACTGCACAGCGGCCAGTTGCTCTCGCGTCCGGTCCCGCAGGCTCCGCGGGAGCGGCGTACCGTCGAGAAGCAGCTCGCCGTCGTGGTTCCGGTGGAGGCCGGCCAGGCAGCGGCCGAGCGTGGTCTTGCCACTGCCCGAACGGCCGAGGACCGCGAGGCACTCGCCTGTACGGAGGTGCAACCCGGCGGCGCGGAGCACCGTGCTGCGGCCGTGCCTGGCGGTGAGGCCGCGTACGTCCAGCACCGTCCTTCCCGCGCCGGTCCGCCACGCACGCTCCCCGGCCCTGGCCGCCGTCAGGAGTTCGGCCGTCCATGGATGGCGCGGTGCGAGCCACACCTGCTCGGCCGGACCCGACTCCACCACGTGCCCGTCCCGCATGACCAGGACCTCATCGGCGAGTGCACGGACGACGTCGAGGTCGTGGCTGAGCAGGACGACGGCGATGCCCTGCCCGGCGACGTGCGCCAGCTGCTCGACGATGCGCTGCTTGGTCAGCGCGTCCTGTCCCGTGGTCGGCTCGTCAGCGACCAGCACCCTGGCCCCGAACAGCAGTGCCTGTGCCAGGACGACGCGCTGCTGCTGGCCGCCGGAGAGCTGGTGCGGGTAGCGCGTCAACACCGCGGCCGGATCTTGGAGCTGGGCCAGGGACAGTGCCCGGAGTACGCCCTCCTCCACGGCGGCGCGCCGCTCACGTCGGGGCAGGTGCCGTACCTGTCCGGCGGCGATGTCCCGCAGGAGGGCGCCGACTCGGAGCGCGGGGTTGAGGACGGATCCCGGGTGCTGTGGCACGTAGCCCACCAGCCCCTCGGGTACGCGTACGTGGCCGGAGACCCGGGCTCCGGCCGGGTACGCGCCGAGCAGGGCGAGGCCGGTGGTCGTCTTGCCGCTGCCGGAGGCACCGACCAGCGCGGTGACGCTTCCGCGCCGGACCTGGAGGCTGACCGCCTCGACGATGGGTCTGCCGTTGATCTCGATGCACAGGTCCGCGATCTCGGCGACGATCTCCGTGCCCGTGTTCACGTCCGATTCTCCCTCTTCCCCGGACTCCCCGGACTCCCCGGACTCCCCGGGCTCCCCGGGCTCCCCGGGCTCTTCTCCATTGCGGCGTCGGCCAGAAGGTTGCCGCCCATGGTGAGGGCGACGATCAAAAGCGCGGGCACGACGACTGCCCACGGCTGGACGAACAGTCCGGCGCGGTTGCGGTCCACCATGACCGCCCAGTCGGCGGCGTCCGGTTCGACACCGACGCCGAGGAACGCCGCGGTGGCCACGAGATAGAGCACCCCGGTGAGCCGTACGCCCGCGTCGGCGGCCAGCGTCCGCGTGATGGACCTGCCGACATGGCCGACAGCCGTCCGCCACCAGGTCTCCCCCTGCATCCGCAGTGCCTCGGTGGCCGGACGGGATGCCACCTCGGCCGCACAGGCGCGCACGATACGGGCGGCGTCCGGGATGTTGACGAGCGCCACGAGCAGCGCGAGCCCCACCGTGCCCGGTGTGTAGACCGCGGCGACGAGCAGGATCATCAGCAGCGACGGTACGGCCAGCAACACGTCGAGTGGCCGCATCAGCAGTTCTTCCAGCCACGTACGGTGAGTCAGCGCGCTGATCAGGCCGAGCGGCAGCGCGGCCAGATAGGCGAGCCCGGTCGCCGCGAGCGCGATGACGACCACGGAGCGGCCGCCGAGCAGCACCTGCCGCCCGACGTCCCGGCCGACGAAGTCGGTACCCAGCCAATGCCCGCCGCCCAGGGTGAACGAGGCCGCGCGTTGTCCCGGATCGCCCGCGACCAGCGGCCCGAACAGGGCGAGCAGCAGGGGTACGCCGATGACGACGGTTCCGAGCGCGAAGCGGGTCCTCATGCCGCCACCTCCGCCCGGGGCGCGAAGCGCCGGGTGACCAGGTCGGCGCCGAAGTTGAGGACGACGGTGGTGACGCCGAAGACCACGGCGAGGCCCTGCACGACCGGGACATCGCGCTCGGCCACGGCGTTCATCAGAACGGTGCCGAGCCCCGGGATCACGTACAGCGCCTCGACGACGATGACGCCGCCGAGGAGCCAGTCGATGGTGCGGGCCAGCTGCTGGGCGGCGGGGGTGATGGCGTTGGGCAGGCAGTGTCCGTACCGGACGCGGGCGCCCGGAATGCCGTAGCGGCGGGCCTGGGCGGCGTACGGGGAGGCCAGCGCCTCGATCATGCCCGCACGCACCAGCCGGGAGAGGGAGCACACCGGACGGAACATCAGGATCAGTGTGGGGAGGACCAGCGCGGCCGGATGGGAGAGAAGCTCGCCGCCGTACCCGACCGCGGTCGGCGGCAGCCAGCCGAAGCGCAGGGCGAACACCGTGATCAGCAGCATCCCGAGCGCGAATTCGGGGACCGCGTACACGCCGAGGGTCACGGAGCTGACGAGTCGGTCGACCGGCCGGCCTTCGTGGCGGGCGGCGAGCACGCCGAGGCCGATCGCGACCGGGACGAGGAGCGCCACCGTGAGCCCGGCTAGCAGCAGCGTCGGTCCGAAGCCGTCGGCGATGTACGTCGTGACGGGCCGCCCCGAGGCAAGTGAGGTGCCGAAGTCGCCGCGCACGAGTCCGCCCGCCCAGTCGAGGAGGCGTTCGTGCGCGGGCCGGTCGAGGTCCATGGCCTCCCGGATGGCCGCGATCCGCTCCGGGTCCGGGTGGTCCCCGGCGAGTGCGACCGCGGCGTCGCCCGGCAGCGCCTCGGTGAGCGCGAAGACGAGCAGCACGACGGCCGCTGTCTGTGCCACACCGAGGAGCAGCCGCCGGACGACCCAGGAGCGGTGCCCTCTCATGCCAGCCAGACCTCGTCGAAACGCGCCCAGTCGAGCGAGTTGGCGGGCGCGTCGGACCGGACGCCTCGGACGTTGCGGGCGGTGCCGAGGATCCAGTCGGCGAAGCCCCAGATCAGGAATCCGCCCTCGGAGTGCAGACGGCGCTGCATGCGCCCGTAGACCGCGGTGCGCTCCGCCTTGTCCCGGGTGGACTGCGCCTGCTGGTACAGGGCGTCGAAGTCCTTGTGCTGCCACTTGGTGGCGTTGGTGGTCGAGTCGGTGAGCAGGCGCTGCGCGATGTGGGCCTCGATGGGCATGGCGCCGGAGCGGTAGGAGGCGATGGTGCCGGAGTCGAGGATGTCCTTCCAGTAGCTGTCCTTGCTGCCGGTCCTGATCTCGACGGTGACACCCGCCTTGGCCGCCTGGTCGCGGAAGATCGCGGCTGCCTCGGTGAACCCGGAGGCGACGGGTGAGGTGTCGAGGGTGACCTTCAGGTTCTCGGTCCCGGCCTGCTTGAGCAGCTCCCTGGCCCGGTCGAGGTCCTGTGCACGCTGCGGGAGGCTCTCCGCGTAGTACTCGTATCCCTTTCCGAACAGGTCGTTGCCGATCTCGCCCGCGCCGGACAGGGCTCCGTCGACCAGTTCCTGGCGGTCGGCGATCAGGAAGAACGCCTCCCGCACCCGCTTGTCGTCGAACGGCGCCCGGTCGGTCTTCATCGCGAAGCCCTGCATGGCGCTCTTGCGGAGGCGCACGATCTCGATTCGGCCCCTGCCCTCATGCGCGCGGGCCGTGGTGGGGCCGAGTTCGTGGGCGTATTCGACCTGGCCGCCGAGCAGGGCGTTGCCGCGTGCGGACTCCTCGTTGGCGACGAGGAACTGCAGTTCGTCCAGGTAGGGGGCACCTCCCCAGTAGTCGTCGTTGCGCTTGAAGACGGCCGAGGTGCCGGGTGTGAAGGAGACGAAGCGGAAAGGGCCGCTTCCGACCGGCTTGTGGTCGAAGTCCTGCTCACCCCGCGGCACGATGTAGGCGCCGAACGCGGCCAGCACGTTGGGGAATTCCGCGTACGGCCGCCGCAGGACGAACTCGATCGTACGTGCGTCCAGCGCCCTGCTCGCTTCGAGATCGATCGGCTCCAGGGAAGCCTTGGCGCGGAACGCCTTCTTCGGATCGGTGATGCGGCGATAGCTGTACAGGACGTCGTCGGCGGTGACCGGCTCGCCGTTGTGGAAGGCGGCCTGGCGCAGAGTGACCTTCCACCGGTCCAGGCGCGCGTTGGGCTCCCATCCGGAGGCGAGGCGTGGCACGGCGGACAGGTCATGACCGTGGTCGGCCAGCTTGTCGAAGAGGGCCTTCGCGCGAGCGGCGTCCGAGAAGAGGTTGGCCCGGTGCGGGTCGAGGGTCTCCGAGGCGCCACCGCCGGCGAACGCGGCACGGAGCCGTCCGCCGCGCTTGGGCCTCTCGCCGGCCTTGCCGGCCGGGTCGGCGGCGGGAGCGTTGCCGGTGCAGCCGGTGAGCGAGAGCGCACCGAGACCGGCCGCACCTCCGGTCAGGGCGAGGAACCCGCGGCGGTGGAGGCCGGGGAAGCGGGCAGGGGCGAGCGGCGGCTCAAGGGTGTTCAGCGGTGACTCAAGGGTGTTCATCGGCGTGGTCCTTGCTGCGCTGGTGCGCACGGTTGTCGGTGTGGAGCGGCAGATCGTCGAGTGAACTCAGTGGTGATGCGCCAGACGCGCGATGGCATGGAGCCGGTCGGCGCCGGCCGTCTCACCAGGCGGGTCGCCCTCGCGCCACGGGGGCGTGGTGCGGGGACCTGGTCCGTCGTGCAGTGCGAGCACGTCGAAGCCGTGAGCGGCCAGGAGGCCACGCAGTTCCTGGGGGAACAGCAGCCGCCATGCGGAGTGCTGCTCGACGGGTGCGCCCCCTTCGCCCACGGACCACACCCGGCTGCGGCGCAGGAGCTGCGCGGTCCTGTCGAGGCGCATGGTCGTGGTGGCGCGGTAGCTGATGCCGTCGGCCTCGAAGCCGCTCACCGAAGGGGTGTCGAGCAGTTCCGTACGGCCGAGGAAGAAGGCGCCGTTGCGCATCTCCGTGACCAGCAGGCCACCGGGCGTCAGGGAGCGGCGGCACGAGGACAGGAAGCCGTCGAGCTCGTCATTGGTGTGGCAGTAGAGCAGGGCGCTGTCCAGGCAAACCACCGCATCGAAGCTCCCGAGATCGAAGTCGCGCAGATCGGCCCGGACGTACTCGGGTCCTGGGTGGCGCTCACGGGCGTACGCCAGCATGGCCTCCGACAGGTCCGCGCCGGTGACCGTACGGCCGGTCGCATGCAGGTGGCCGGCGTCCCGGCCCGTGCCGCAGCCGATGTCGAGGACGCGGGGCCCCGGAGCCCCGTACCGCCGTAGACAGTCCTCGGCCCAGCGTCCGGCGAGCCGCCCGGGATCGGGGAAGCGGGCTTCGTACAGCGCGGGATGGTCGGTGAGCAGGTTTCTCGTGCGTCGTTGTGTCATTCCGTGTCTCCTCATGCCGCGAGCGGCGAGCGCTCGGCAGGGACGGGCAGGGCTCGGCGGCGGTGCAGCCAGGCGACAGCGGCGGCGGAGACGAGGCCGAAGCACAGGCAGCAGGCCCAGGGCAGCCACCGCAGTCGTGTGTCCTCGCCGACGTCCATGGCCCAGCCGACGAGCGCGTTCCCCACCGCGGCGGCAATGCCTGACACCATGTAGAACAGCCCGAAGCAGGTGCCGGTGAGCTCCGGTCGGGCGAAGCCGGGGGTCAGTTCCATCACGAACGGCTGGGCCATCATCACGCCCGTGTAGAGCAACAGGGCGCCTGCCAGCACGGGCAGAGCGCGCAGAGCCGCGTCGACTGGGCCGGCGGGGGCGGTCTCCGTCCCCGCCACCATGATCGGCGGCACGAAGGACAGCCCCATCAGCGCCAGTCCGGCACCGATCCACCGTGCCCTGCTGCCCCTGTGCTGCAGTGCGCGGGTGAGACGCAGCTGGAGCAGCAGGTTGCTCAGCGTGCCGACGAGGAAGATCAGACCGGCCGCACCGTCCCAGCCGGTGGCGCGCCTCGCGCCCTCGGGAAGCAGCAGGTACAGCTGGTTCTGCAGGGTGAAAAGCCCGACCATGGCCAGGGCGAAAGCCAGGAAGCGGCGGTTGCCGATCACCTCACGCCAGTCCGCGAGAAGGCTGTTGCCGGTCGGCGGGACCTGGCGGGCCGGAAGCACCATGGCCTGGGCGATGGTGAGGACGGCGAAGATCCCGGCCGCGGTGAGCGCCGACGCGCGGAAGTCGACGAGCAGCAGGGCGCTGCCGATCAGCGGACCGAGCAGCGCGCCCGTGGTGGCGAAGACGTGGAACAGCGCGAACGCCTCTGCCTTCCGCTGCCCCGCCTCCAGGGCGAGATACGCGCGCACGGCCGGGTTGAACAGTGCTCCGGCGAATCCGCTGAGCACGGAAGCGCCCAGTAGTACGGGCAGGCCGTCGCCCAGTGCGAACAAGGCGAAGCCGACGGTGCGAAGGGCGCACCCGGCGATGATGACGCCCCGTGCCCCGAGCCGGTCCGAAGCCGACCCGCCGATGAGGAACAGCCCCTGCTGGCTGAGGTTGCGGATCCCGAGCACGATGCCGACCACCACCGCCGACATCCCCAGGTCCTCGCTCATGTGCAGGGCGAGGTAGGGGACGAGCAGGTAGAACCCCGTGTTGACTCCGAGCTGGTTGACGAGGAGAAGCCGGATCGCGAGCGGGAACCGCCGCATCTCGTGCCATGTCTTCATGGCCGTGGCTCCTCGGTGCGGCGGCGCACCCCGAGGCCGGGCTTCCGTTCGGCGCGTACGGTGCCGTCGGTGCCGCCGATGCCGGTCCACGGGTCGTGGGCGAGCAGCAGATGCCCGTCGAGGTCGATCCACCGGGCGCGGTCCGCGAGATGGACGGCGGGGGCGATACCGAGCGTGCTGGCGGTCAGGCAGCCGAGCATCAGGTCCGTGCCGGTGCCTTCGATCAGTTCGGCGATGCGCAGCGCTGCGCCGACCCCGCCGCACTTGGCGAGCTTGACGTTGATGCCCTGTACGCGTCCCGCGAGGCGGCGGGCGTCCTCGAATCCGACCGCGTCCTCGTCGGCGATGAGCGGGAGCGGTGAGCGTGCGGCGAGCTTGGCCAGTCTCTCCGGGTCACCGGGTGCGAGGGGCTGTTCGACGGCCTCGACGCCGAGTCCGGCGAAGAGGGGCAGCAGCCGCTGCGCGGTGGTGAAATCCCAGGCTCCGTTGGGGTCGAGCAGCAGGCGCACGTGAGGGGCGGCCGCGCGTACGGCGCGTACCCGGTCGAGGTCGTCGGCCGGGTCCGGTGAGCCTGCCTTCACCTTGAGGACCGTGAAGCCGTGCCGGGCGAGGCGGCCTGCCTCCGCCGCAGCGACGTCCGGAGCCGTGATGCCGATGGTGCGGGCGGTGGCCGCGGATGTGGCTGTGGCCGAGCCGAGGAGCCGGTGCACCGGGAGGCCCGAGCGCTTGCCGATGAGGTCGAGCAGTGCGGACTCGACAGCGGCGGTCACGGCCGGTGGAACCCCGGCGCCAGGACGGTCCGGGTCCCCGAGGGCGTCGAGTGCGCTCTCGGGGTCGGCGAAGCCTGCCAGCCACTGCGAGTCCGCGTACAGCAGGTGCCCCAGGGTGTCGGCGTCGAGACCGTAGTACCCGCTGGTGACGGCCTCTCCGTAGCCGTGGAGGCCTTCGTGTTCGAGGTCAAGCCACACTGCCTCACGGGCAGCCATCGTGGCGCGGGATATCCGTAGTGGCCGGGTGAGTTGGAGGTCTACGGTCTGCTGGCTTGCCTTCACCGGTTCACTTTCGGGGTGTCGTCGAGGGGGTCGGTGACGGCCCGGCACCGGGTCCAGCCCGTCGCCTCCGCTGCCGCGGGATGCGGGATCTCCACCGGGCGGGTGGTGGTGGTCGCGAGGTCGAGCCGGTGGGCCGCCACGAAGCCGTCGTCGTACACGCTGCCGAGATAGCGGTGCGGCCCGTCGGGGAAGACGGTGGCGACCACCGCGCCGGGGTGGACGCGGGAGGCCCAGGCCGCGACGAGGGCCACGGCTCCGGTGCTCCAGCCACCGCTGACGAAGTTGCCGACGGCCAGACGCCGGCAGGCGTCCGCGGCCTCGGCGGGTCCGACCCAGTGGACCTCGTCGAAGGCTCCGTAGGCGACGTTGCGTGGATGAATGCTGCTCCCGAGGCCGCGCATCAGCCGGGTCCTGGCGGGCTGGCCGAAGATCGTCGACCCGGTGGCATCCACTCCGATGAGCCGGAGCCCGGGCCACCGCCTTCGCAGGGGGCCGATGATTCCGGAGCTGTGGCCTCCGGTGCCGACGCTGCACACCAGCACGTCGAGATGGTCGAGCTGGTCGGCGAGCTCGGCCGCGAGCGACTGGTAACCCCTGGTGTTGTCGGGGTTGTTGTACTGGTCGGGCCAGTACGCGTCCGGCAGCAGCTCAAGGAGCTCGCGCAGCCTTCCGAGCCGGGCGGCCTGCCAGCCACCCTCGGCAGCGGGTCGGTCGACCAGCTCGAGCCTGACTCCGTGGGCCTGCAGCAACTGCCGCATCGACGGCTCCAGTTCGATGTCGCCGACCAGCACGATCGGGTGCCCGAGTGCCTGTCCGGCGAAGGCAAGGCCCAGTCCGAGCGTGCCGGAGGTCGACTCCACCACCGGGGCGCCCGGGCGCAGTTCGCCGCGCTCCTCCGCGCCGAGCAGCATGGACACGGCGGCCCGTGACTTCATCCCACCCGCGCCGAGGCCTTCGAGCTTGGCCCAGAATCCGGGCTGTGGGCAGGGCAGGTCGACGGTGACGCGGGCGAGCGGGGTGCGGCCGAGCAGGCCGAGGAGTTCCCGGTTGCCGGGGTGGGTGAGAACGGCCGCGGTCACAGGGCGGCTCCGAGCTGAAGCCGCCCGTACCGGTGGATGACACCCGGGCCGCCGTCCAGCCAGAAGAAGGGGTACGGCTCCGCGCACACGGCGCTCACTCCGGAACCGATGAGACGCGGCAGCACCGCGCTGCCGGTCTGGGCGAACATCACCAGAGGCTTGCCGTGCCGCAGCGCATGCTCACGCAAGGCCTCGAAGCTGCCGTTGCCGAGCGTCATGCCGGACACGAGGAGGACATCGCAGCGGACCGCCTCGGCGAGAGCGTCGGTGTGGACCGGCTCGCCCCATTCGGTGGTACCGCCCTTGAGGTCGCAGGGTACGTATGTCAGGTCCCGCGCCCGCAGTGCCTCGAGGATCGAGTTCACCACTCCGACGACGAGCACCCTGGCCTGCGGCCCGGCGTCGATCAGCTCCACGACGGCTCGCGCCCGCGCGCGGGACTTGGCCAGGGAGGGGCCGGCGGGCAGGGGGCAGGTCTGCGCTCCGTTGACCGGGGCGTGCGGCAGGATGTGCATCAGGTACGCGTCCAGGGCGGCCACCCGCACGGCCGGCAGGTGGTGCCGGAGGAGCCGGGCGACATCGGCCCCGACGCAGTCCTCCACGGCCTCGTCGGGCAGTGTGCCCGGCTCGACGGCGCAGGAGCCCACGGCTTCGGCCACGCGCAGACTCAGTACCTCGTTGCGGTAGCCGCCGCTGCGTCCGGCATGCCGCACCGCCTGCCGAGTGGTGAACGCCACCGCGACCCGCAGCTCGTGCGGGTCCGGCCCCATGTCCCCGGCGAGAACACGCCGGACAAGCTCACCGTACGAAGCAGCCGTGGCCCGCATACCGGTGACGGCGGTCATCGGCGCACCACCCGGGGGCTGAGCTCGGCCAGCAGAGCTTCGACACGGCCGCGGGCGCCGAGGCCCTCCGCGTCGCCGGCCATGACGTGGCCCAGGTAGTCGTTGTTGCTGTCGGCCGCCTTCGCCGCCCTGCCCGGCTCGGCGAGCTGGAGCTCCAGCAACCCGGCTGCCTCGCGCAACTTCTCGACGCCGTCGACCGCCTCCAGCACTCCCTCACGGTCCGACATCAAAAAGCCGATGGCGGCGCTGTGCAGACCGGTGTCCCGGCGCGTCAGGTCGGGGGTGCGTCCGAGGGCCACGTCGATACAAGCGGCGGCGAGGTCGATCCCGGTCACGTGCCGTACGAGTTCGGTGATGCGGTTCCCCGCCGGCCGGGGGTTGACCTCGATCACACGCGGCCCGTCGGCGGTCAGCTTGATCTCCGTGTGCGCCACGACTGCGTCGAGGCCGAGTGCCTTCAGGGCGCTCAGGGCCGTCTCCGCGGCCGCCTCGGAGTCGGCCGGCGAGAGTTCGGCCGGATGCATATGGCCGGTCTCCACGAACGCCGGCGCTCCCGCGACGCTCTTGTCGGTCACGCCCACCACGTGTGCGGTGCCGTTGTACGACACGGTCTCCACGCTGACCTCGGGCCCCTCGAGCAGCTCTTCGAGCAGTACGGCGGCGGCGCGGCGCTGCCCACGGGCATTGACCGGGAAGGCGTCGACCGCGCGGAAGGCATGTGCCAGCGCGGACTCGTCGTCGACGCGCCGTACGAACATCCCTGCGCACAGGTCCACCGGCTTGAGCACCAGGGGGTAGCCGATCCCGCGGGCGGCGCGGGCAGCCTCGGACCGGTCCGCGCACACGGCGAAGCGGGGCCCCGGAAGGCCGGCCTCGGCGAGGGCCCGGCGGGTCGCGTCCTTGCGGCATGCCGAGTCGACCGCCTCCGGAGTGGGGCCGGGCAGGCCCAGCCGCCCGGCGATCCGCGCGGCCGCGGGGAGGTAGTAGTCGCAGGAGGTGATCACTCCGTCGAAGTGCAGCACCTCATGGGCCCGCAGCGCGAAGGCCGCCAGAGTCTCGGCGTCGTTGGTGTCGGCGGTCAGCACATTGCGGGCGCCGAGAAGTGGGTGGGCGGTGCCCTCGGGGGCCACACGGAGGTAGTGGTGCAGATCGCGGGTGAGGAAGGTGAATTCATGGCCCCCCTCCAGGATCGCCCGGGGGAACAGTCTGCTCATCGACCCGACCCAGCTCTCCACCATCAACAAGTGAGCCACGACATCTCCCCTTCACCGCGCGGTTGTGGCCATTCGGCACACCAACAGGGCCCCCGGGCATGCCGGGTTGGCCAAGGGAGAACTTATCGATAATCGTTTTCATTGTCATCTAGCGGGTCGTCGGTTCTCGGTATCCGAGACTTGAGATCCCCATGCCGTCAGCCACCACTCAGGGCGTATGCCGGTCGGCGCGCTGTGTGTGCCGCGCGTATGCCGGTCGGCGTCCTTCGAACCTCACAAGTCCCCGAGGCGAGGCTCCAGCGCCCGGAGCGCCAGTTCGATGGCGAAGCGGCGGTCGGGGTCGGTCAGCCGGCCCCCGCAGGCCTTCTCCAGGTTGCGCACCCGGTAGCGCACGGTCTGCGGATGCAGATGCAGCAGCTCGGCCATCCTGAGGGTCGCGCCCCGGGTGTCCAGCCAGGCCCGCAGGGTTTCGGTCATGCTGCGGCGCTGCATCGGCGTGAGGGCGTCGAGGAAGGCGAGCTGGCGTCGCACGAGGGTGTCCGCGAGTTCGGGGTCGGCGAACAGGCACAGGGTGACCAGGTGTTCCTCGCAGTCGATGAGCGGCCCGGCATCGATGACCCCGGCCTCCGCGAGCCGCAGCCCGCGTCGCGCCCAGCGCAGCGACCGGGCCGCTTCCTCCAGGGCGACGGGCGGGCCGACCGCGGCCCGGACGGTGCCGAGGGCGGCGCGCCAGCGGGCCCGGCGGGCGGCGTCGACGGGGGCGGGGCAGAGCGCGTACGGCTGCGGGTCCTCGAAGTCGACCAGCATGTCGGGCTCGACCGCGCCACGGGCGGGAGGCCGGCCACGGGCGTAGGCGATGAGCGCGACCTGGTCGGGGATCGGCCATCGCGCCCGCTCGGCGAGTTCGGTGAGCACCGTGCGCGGGCTCGGGGCATCGGCCCGCATCACTTCGGCGAGCAGACGCCGTCGGCTCTCCTGATCTCCGGGCGTCTGCGCCCGGGCAGCCCGATGGCCTTCGCGGGCGATCTCCACCAGCTCGTCGATATAGGCGAAGAGCTGGTCGGCGAAGGCGATCACGAGGCTGCCGGAGATGCTGCGGCGCCGCGCGACACCACGGCCGCGGTGCAGCGCCAGACGCACTCCGATACGCAGGGCGGTCTGCATCGTGTCCAGGCCGCGCCCCTGCTCCGCCTCGTGGCGCCCCAGGCACCGGAAGAGTTCGTCCCGCCGCTCGGTCGAGCACCGCGGGTCGCCGACCCGCTCGACGAAGGTGCCGAGCGCCTGTTCCACGATGAGCCGGACCGATGCTCCGGTCGGCTCGTCGGCAGGCTCCGCGTACTCCGGGATGGCGCGGCGGATCTCCGCGCTGACCTCCTGGACGAGGCCGGGGAGCTCGGGGCGCATGACGGCCGCGAACTCCGGCGGCAGGTTCCCGCAGGGGTGGCCGCTCTCCGCCGCGGGCATCGTGGCGGTCGCTGTCGGGCGGCCGCCCGGCACCGCGGGCGGGCCGGCGGTGCCCGACCACCCGGGACGGTGGGCGGCACCGGCGGCGTACTCAATCGGCTGCTGCGTCATGTTCGGCGCCCCGCGCTAGGGCCGGCTGCTGTGCAGCGCACGGACGGCGGTATACAGCAGGGCCGTGTCGGCCGGGTTGTCCAGCGACTTCCCGGTCAGTTCCGCGACACGGTTCAGACGGTTGCGGACGGTGTTGCGGTGGCAGTAGAGACGCGATGTCACCTCGGCGATCGAGCCCCCGGCCTCCAGCCACGTACGCAATGCCTCCAGGAGCAGGTCGCGTTGCGGGTGGCCGAGTACGGGGCCGAGGACGGCGGTGACCGCACGGCCGGCGATGCCGGGGCTGGCGGCGGCCAGTGCGGCAATGGGATCGTCGTCCACGGTCACGGCCCTCCGGGCGCCACGCGGCAGTGATGCCCGCGCCAAGGTGGCCAGGTGCAGCGCCCCCGCGGTATCGCGCAGCGCCGGGTACGAGGGGCTGACGCCGACCCGGCCCCGGGCCGCCGCGTCCAGGGCCGCGACGGCCCGCGTGGCGCCCTCCCCTCCGGGCACCGCCACGAGTCCGACGAGGCCGTCGGGGCGGTGACGCCACACCGCGTCGAACACCGCGAGCCGCAGCGCGGGTTCCAGCCCGTCCGCACCGACCGGGTCCGCCACGACACAGACGTACGGTCCGGGGTCGGGCAGGCCGAGGGAGCGGGCGGCGCCGCCGAGGGCGGACCAGTCCCCGAAGCGGCCGTCGAGCAGGGCGTCCAGGAGCACCGTGCGGCGGCGCTCGTCGTGCTGGGTGAGCTCGCCCAGGGCCTCGCGGTACGACTCGCTCACCACCCTGTGCATCTCGTCGGCCGTGCGCCACAGGATGTGCAGGGCGTCCGAAACCTCCGCGACACCGGCCCCGCGGCACTGCGCCTGATCGAGGGTCCGGCGCCACAGGGCCTGCTGCCCGATGCGGTACGCGTGCAGCACGGGCACCAGCGGCACGCCCTGCCCGGCCCTGCGGCGCGCGGTCTCCCGGCAGTTCACGTGCTCCGCGCGCCGCCCGCCGGCGATGCCCTCCAACTGCTCGTGCACATTGCGGCCGACGAAGTCGTGGACGTCCCTGTGTTCGGCCCGGCCCATCCCTCCGTAGGCGGGCTCGTTGACGGTGATCGCGGTGAAGACCTCGTCGGCGAACTCGTCCGCCTTCGCGAGCAGTTCACCCGCGCATCCCGAGAGCAGCGGGGAGGAAACCGGAAGTGCAGCGGTCTGTGGCATGGCGTCATGGAAGCACCGGGTCGCGGCCGCCGGAAGCCGGATGCCGCCCGTGGCGGACACCTGCGTATGAAGGATACGTACGGGGTACGCAACATCACCGATGCGCCCGGCCCGGGCCGCTTCCGGCCTGAGGTCCCCGACGCCGGTCCTGGCCTGTGCCGGCCGGGTTTCCCCGGCGGCCGATCACGCGGAGCCCGCCTGTTTCGCTCACACCTGCCGGCTGTGGACCAGCGAGGCGATCTGCGTCCGGTTCTGCAGTCCGAGCTTTCCGAGTACCCGCTGTACGTGGGTGTCCACGGTCCGCCGAGAGATGACGAGGCGCGCGGCGACATCGCGGTTCGTCAGTCCCTGGCCGACGAGCTCCGCGATCTCGCGTTCCCGCTCGGTGAGTCGGTCGAGCTCGTCGGCGGGCGCCGGTATCTCGCCGGGGTCCTGTTCGAGCGCGAAGCGCACCGCCTCATCCCGGCTCAGGGCCCGGCCGGTGGCGTGCAGCCGCTCGTACCGTGCCGGGCCGATGGCCTCCCGGGTGCTGCGCGTGTGCTTGCCGTGCGGGATGCGCACGCCGATCTCCGGATCGGCGCCGATCTCGGCCCAGGCGCTCGCGGCGGCACCGAAGAGGACGGCGGCACGCTCGAACCGACGTGTCCGGTCCGCGATCCAGGCGTGGGCTTCGAGGTGGTAGGCCATGCTGCCGACGGAACTCATCCGGCCGCAGATCGCCACGCCTTCGCGCGCCGCCGCAAGGGCCTGCTCCGGCTCCCCGAAGCCGACCTCGACGGTGGCGATCCCGAAGAGCGCCATGGCGCGGCTGTACCACTCGCCGCAGGACCGGCTCAGCCGCAGCATCCGGCGCAGCGAGGTCCGGGCGGCTTCCATGTCCCCGCTGCGGTACACGATGGTGACGCCGTGGATGAACAGCGGATGGAGTTCGCGGCGCACGTCGCCACGGGCCCGGAAGAAGGCAGCCGCCTCCGCGGCGAGCTCGGCCGCACCGGGGGCGGGGCCGATCACACAGGTCAGGCTGCTGACGTAGGAGCGGTGTGCGGCGAGCAGTTCGGCATCCGGCCCCTGCGGGAGCCGCGCCGCGGCCGCAAGGCGCTGCCCGGCGCAGTCGACGTCGTCGCGCCACAGCGCGTGCAGCGCGGCGACCGCGAGCGCGAACGGCCGGTCCGGGTCGTCCGGCGGTGCGGCGTCCAGTGCTCGCTCCAGCCAGGTCTCGGCTTCGAGGCTGCAGCCGATGAGTTTCCAGTACTCGTCGAGCCGGGCGGCGATACCGAGGGCCGCGCCGGCCTCACCAGGCTCCGTGAGCGTCCAGTTGAGCGCGGCACGCAGGTTCGCCTGCTCCAGGCGCAGGCGGCCGACCCAGTCGAGTTGGCGTGCGCTCACCCACTGGGCGTCGGCCTGCAGTGTCAGCCGGTCGATCCAGTCGCGGTGCGCGAGTGCGGCGGCCCGCAGCTCCCCGCGCTCCTCCGCCTGCGCGTGACCGTACTCGCGCAGGGATTCCAGCATCCGGTAGCGGACCTCATCGCCCTGTTCCTCGCGGAGCAGCACGGACTTGTCGATGAGGCCGTCGACCGCGTCGAGGACCGACTCCGGGGGCAGATCCTCACCGGCGCAGACCCGCGCGGCGGCGTCGAGCGGGAAGGAGCCGGCGAAGACCGACGCCCGTCGCCACAGCGCCTGTTCGGCGGGAGAGCAGAGCCCATGGCTCCACTCCATGGTCGAGCGGAGCGTGCGCTGGCGCGGAGGTCCGGAGCGTGGTCCCGTCGCGAGCAGGTCCGTGACTCCGCCGGCAAGCAGCTCGACGAGCTGCTTCGGCGACAGCGACCGCATGCGTGCGGAGGCGAGTTCGATCGCCAGGGGCAGACCGTCCAGATGCCGGCACACCTCGGCCACGGCCGCGCAGTTGTCCCGGGTCAGGGCGAACGAGGGCTCGACGGCCGTGGCGCGGTCCACGAACAGGCGCACGCCGTCGTAGCGGCCCGCCCGCGCGACGGTCAGGGCCGATTCGCTGTCCGGTACGGCGAGCGCGGGCGTACGGACGACCCGCTCCCCGGCGACTCTCAGTGATTGCCGGCTGGTCGCGAGCACGGTCGTGCCGGGGCACGCGGCGAGCACCTCGGCGGCGAAGTCGGCGCAGGCGTCGATGAGGTGCTCGCAGTTGTCGAGGACCAGGAGGATGTGCCGTCGGCCCAGATGCCCGAGGACGGTCTGCTCGAGCGGTTCCCCCTGCCTCGCCGTCAGCCCGAGCCGCCCGGCGACGATGTTCACCAGGAGGGCGGCGTCCCGCAGTTCGGCCAGCCCGACGAAGCAGCTGCCGTCGGCGAAGGACCGCGCGGCGGACGAGGCGGTCGCGAGCGCGAGCCGGGTCTTGCCGACCCCGCCCGGTCCGGTCAGGGTGACCAGCCGCTCGGATTCCAGGAGCGCACGCAGCTCGGCGCCCTCCCGTCTCCGGCCGATGTAGCGGGTGACGGCGCCGGGGAGGACTCCGGGAGCGGCCGTGTACAGGTCTTCCTGCGTGCCCATCTGCCCCCTGCCTCCCGCGCGTATCGACTGTGCCCCCCTTGCGAGGGGGCCCAACGCTAGCCCACGCCGCCACCGCCGAACAGACGAGGGAGGACCGCTGTCGGGTGGTGTCGTCGGCTGCTGTTTGTGCGTCGGCACAGCGGTACTTGGTCTGGTGTACACACTTTCCGCCGCAGATGTATCGGCTTGGCCACCGCTGTGCAAGCGTGAGCCCGCTCCATACCGACTGGTAGGTGGCAGTGGGCCCCTTCTGCCACGCGAGACAGACCTGCCACGCGACACAGAGAGGAAACACCATGGGACACCGCCCCTCCCCCGTTCGCCGGTTCCGCCGCCGGTTCGCCGTCCTGGCCGCCACGACCGCCACGTTCGCCGGGGTGCTCGCCATGAACCCCGGTGCCGCGACCGCGGCGACCACGTCCGCGGCGAGCGCATCCACCACGTACCCCGTGAAGTCGGTGAGCGTGCCGGACTCGGCCGCCCCCGGGTTCGGCGGCGGCACCATCTACTACCCCGACGGGGACGGCCCGTTCGCCGCGGTCGCCATGTCGCCCGGCTTCCTCGGGAATCAGGGCAATCTGGCCTGGCTCGGCAAGGAACTCGCCTCGCAGGGCTTCGTCGCGTTCAGCATCGACACCAACACCATCTTCGACCAGCCCGCCTCCCGCGGCGATCAGCTCCTCGCCGCACTTGACCACCTCACCGAGAAGAGCACGGTCCGCGACCTGGTGGACGCCGGGCGCCTGGGAGTGATCGGGCACTCCATGGGCGGTGGCGGCAGCCTGGAGGCGGTGAAGACGAGACCGTCCCTCAAGGCGGCGATCCCGCTCACGCCCTGGAACATGGACAAGAGCTGGCCCGAGGTCACCACGCCCACGCTCGTCATCGGCGCGGAGAACGACTGGATCGCCCCCGTGGCCTCCCACGCGGAACCGTTCTACCGCAATACGCCCGGCACGCTCGACAAGGCCTACCTGGAGCTCAACGGAGCCGGGCACATGGCGCCGACCTCCGGCAACAGCACCATCGCGAAGTACGGCACCGCCTGGCTGAAGCTTTTCCTCAACGGCGATGAGAGCGCCGCCGCCACGCTGTGCCCGGGTCCCGCCAACAGCGGCGCGATCGAGGAGTACCGCAGCACCTGCCCGTTCTGAGCGCGGGCGGGTGAGCCCGACCGGCCCCGGGCGGCTCGGAGCCCGCGAGTCGAGGTGGCAGCGCCGCCGGGGCACCGGTGCCGGCCGTGGTCTTCCGGGTGCAGGAGATGACCCTTACGATCCCCGCCGGACCTGACTGTTACCCGCGGTAGCGCGGACAAGGGGGACGAGGATCATGCCGGTCGACAGCACGCGCAGGAAGTTCGTGGCAGGTGCGGGGGCCCTGGCGGCGGGCGGTGTCACCGCCTTGGGCCTCGCCGGTACCGCCGAGGCCGCCGACGCGGCCGCCGGTGAGACGGGGCGCGCCCCGTCCGTCGCCGTTCTCGGTGGCGGGGTGGCAGGCCTGACCGCCGCCCATGAACTGGCCGAACGAGGCTTCTCCGTCACCGTCTACGAACGCCGCGCACTCGGCGGGAAGGCCCGCTCGATGGGTGTCCCGGACAGCGCGAAGGGGAACCGGGCACCGCTCCCCGCCGAGCACGGCTTCCGGTTCATCCCGGGCATCTACCACAACCTCCCCGATACGATGCGCCGCATCCCGTTCCCCGGAAACACCAACGGAGTCTGGGACAACCTCGTCGCACCCCGCGAGATGTCCTTCGCGCGCACGGGCAAGGAGGACCTCCGCTTCCCCATCCCATGGCCGGGGCACAAGCCCGCCGAGCTGAGCCTCGACGAGATCCGCCGCGCCCTGACCGCCGCCCTGGAGACCATGTCCGGGCTGCCGCCGCACGAGGCCGCGTACTTCGTGAACCGCGCAACCGTCTTCCTGACGAGTTGCGACGAGCGCCGTGACGACACGTAGGAGCGCACGACCTGGTGGGATTTCGTGCGTGCCGAGCAGATGTCCGAGGACTACCGGAGGATCCTGGCGGTCGGCGTCACCCGCAACATCGTCGCCACCAAGGCCGAGGAGGCCTCCACCCGCACCGTGGCCACGCTCGGCGAGGCCTTCGTGTTCAACGCGCTGGGCCGGGGCGCCGACGGTCCGCCCGACCGTATCCTCGACGCCCCCACCAACGAGGCGTGGATCGATCCGTGGGAGGCCCATCTGCGCAGCCTGGGTGTGGAGTTCAGGATCGGCTGGACGCTGCGCGAGCTGGCGTACACGGGTGGCTCGGACGCCATCGACGCCGCCGTGGTCGAGGACCCCGACGGAACAGTGCGGCGGATCACCGCGGACCACTACATCTGCGCGCTGCCCGTGGAGCACGCCATACGCACCTGGGGCGCCGCACTCAAGGCCGCCGACCCGCAGCTTGCGCGCTGCGAGCTGCTGCAGACCGACTGGATGACGGGCATTCAGTTCTATCTGACCGAGCCGACCCCGATCCTGCACGGCCACCTCAACCTCATCGACTCCCCCTGGTCGCTGACCGCCATCGCCCAGGCACAGCACTGGCCGGACCGGGACTTCCCGGCCGACTACGGCGACGGGACGGTCGCCGACTGCCTGTCGGTGGACATCTCCGAGTGGGACAAGGAAGGCATCCTCTACGGCAAAACCGCCAAGCAGTGCACGCGCGAGGAAGTGGCCCGCGAGGTGTGGGCCCAGCTGAAGGCAGCGCTCAACGACACGGGCAGGACGGTTCTACGGGACGGCGCACTGCATTCCTGGTTCCTCGACCCGGGGGTGTCCGGGCTCGGCACCCCGCACCCGGTCAACGAGGACGAGCTGCTCATCCACCCCGTGGGGACCCTGCACAACCGGCCGTCCGCCGCGACAAAGGTGCCGAATCTGTTCCTGGCCGGCGACTACGTGGCCGTCGACATCGACCTCGCCACCATGGAGGGCGCCAACGCGGCGGCGCGGCAGGCCGTCAACGCCCTGCTCGACCGTGTGGGCTCGGGCGCGGAGCGGTGCGCGGTGAAGCCGCTGTTCCGCCCTCGTGAGCTGGAGGCCCTCAAGCGGCACGACCGGTGGCGCTACCGGATCGGCCTGCCGAACCTGTTCGACATCGGATGAGCTGCGGCGGCACCGGATGTGCTGCGCGGCCTCGACGGGCGGCGGACTCCCGCGTCCCCGTCCCGGCCCCGTACCCCCTCACCCTCTTGACTCGTACCCCCTCACCCTCTTGACTCGTACCCCCTCGCCCCCCTCTTGACCCCGTGCTTAACCCGTGCCTACAGTGACGCCCGATCGATCCCGATCACAGGGTTGTTACTCCCTTGACGACGTCACCGTCGTCCGGAGGGAGGCAAGGCCTGGGAAACGCCGTATGCGCGGCGTTTCCCAGGCCTTTTTTGTTGCCCTGATGCGGGCGGGGACGGTCGCGGACCCCTGTAGGACAGCAGCACCAGAGGATGCGAGGAAGCATCATGAGTACACCCGCGTCGGGCACCGACGTGCTGGCGGAGGAGATCCTCCGCGGCGTCGGAGGGCCCGGGAACATCGAGAGCCTCACGCACTGCGCGACGCGGCTGCGCTTTCAGCTCCACGACGGATCGAAGGTCGACCAGAGCGCTCTGGACGCCCTCGACGGCGTCATGGGCACGGTCCCCCAGTCCGGCGACCGCTTCCAGATCGTGATCGGCGGCGCCGTCGCCCGCGTCCACTCCGCGATCATGAACCTGCCGTCCATGACGGCCGGCGGCACACCGCGGCCGCAGACGGACGCCGAGGTCAAGGCCGAGATCCGCGCCAAGGGCCGAGGCCGCTTCTCGTGGGTCGACAACTTCTTCGAGTACCTCTCGGACTCGTTCCGCCCGCTGATGGGTGTGCTGCTCGGCTCCTCGCTGATCATCGCGATCGCCTCGGTGCTCGACGCGCTCGGCTTCGTGGACTTCCGCGCCGAGGACAAGTCCGCGACCTGGGTGTTCGTCGATGCCATGTGGCGTTCGGTGCTGTACTTCCTGCCGATCTTCGTCGCGTACAACGCGGCCAGGAAGCTGAGGGTCGACCCGTGGGTCGGCGCGGCGGTCATGGCCGCGGTGATGACCCCGAACTTCACGGGGATGCTGAACTCCGACATCCCCGGCGTCACCACGACGACCAACGAGACGCTGAACACCACGCAGTCCGTGGCGGACGTCTTCGGTATGCCGATGCAGCTGAACGACTACGGCGGCCAGGTCTTCGTGCCGCTCCTGATGGTCGCCCTGCTCGCCCTGGTCTACAAGGGACTGCAGAAGATCTTCCCGGAGAGCGTGCACATGGTGTTCGTGCCGTTCTTCAGCATGCTCGTGATGATCCCGGTGACCGCCTTCCTCATCGGCCCGCTGGGCATCTGGGCGGGCAACGGCCTCGGCGAGGGTCTGTCCTGGCTGAACAGCAACGCCCCGATCGTCTTCGCGATCCTCATCCCGCTGCTCTACCCCTTCCTGGTGCCGCTCGGCCTGCACTGGCCGCTGAACGCGCTGATGCTGCAGAACATCAACACCATCGGCTACGACTTCATCCAGGGCCCCATGGGTGCGTGGAACTTCGCCTGCTTCGGCGCGACCGCCGGTGTGCTGCTGCTCTCGCTGCGCCACCGCGAGAAGGAGATGCGCCAGACCGCGACCGGCGCCCTTGCGGCGGGGCTGTTCGGCGGCATCTCCGAGCCCTCGCTGTACGGCATCCACCTGCGCTTCAAGCGGATCTACCCGCGCATGCTCGTCGGCTGCCTCGTCGGCGGTGTGATCGTGGGCGTGCTCGGCGGTGTGGACACCGAGGCCTTCGCGTTCACCTCGCTGCTCACCATCCCCGTCTTCGACCCGATGCTCGTCTACACCATCGCGATCACGGCCGCCTTCTTCACGGCGATGGCGCTCGTGTACTTCTCCGACTTCCGCACCACCGAGGAGCGCGCCGAATTCAACGCCCAGCGCGATGCGGCCGAGGCGGCCGAGGCGGCCGAGGCCGCGGGCGCGGCCGACGGCGAGGGTGCACCGGCCGCGGTGCGCGCCGAGGCGCAGGGCGAGGGGCCGGCCGGCGCGCAGGCGCCGGCCGGGGAGCGCGAGCTCGTGGGCGCCGGGGTCGGGGCGGGCGCAGGTGAAGCGGCCGGGGCTTCCGTGGCGTCCGGGGCTTCCGTGACCTCCGATGGTTCCACGACGGCCGCTGCTTCCGTGGCCGCCGCTCCGTCCGCGAGCCGCACCGCCTCCGCCGCGACCGTCGAGCTCGCCGCCCCGGTCGCGGGCCATGTCGTCTCCCTCGACGAGGTCGGCGACCCGGTATTCGCCTCCCGCGCACTCGGCGAGGGCGTCGGCATCGACCCGGCCGACGGGCGGATCCTCGCCCCGGTCGACGGCGAACTCGTCACCGTCGTCGACACCGGCCACGCCTTCGGCATCCGTACCGCGGACGGCATCGAGGTGCTCGTGCACGTCGGCGTCGACACGGTGCAGATGAAGGGCGAGGGCTTCGACGTACGGGTGGCCTCGGGGCAGCGGGTCTCCGCCGGAGACCTGCTCGTCGTGACCGACCTCGACGCCGTACGCACCGCCGGGTACTCGCCGGTGACGCTGATGACCGTCACCAACACCACCGAGCTCGCCTCGGTGGAGCCGCACACGGGGCAGGCCGTCGAAGCCGGTGCCCCGGTGGTGAGCGTACGAAGGTGACGATCGCCACACGAGGGTGACGATCAGCCCTGGATACGGGGCGCGCATCACCTCCGCGGTGGCGCGCCCCGCCTCGGCGAGGCGGTGGAGACGGCATGCGGGTCCGGCGATGCGGGATCATCGGTGGGGTACGGACCACGCACGGGAAGGAGGAGCGCCGGTGGAGGCACTGCGCGTCCTGAACAACAACGTGGTCCTCGCGCGCGACGAGAAGGGCCAGGAGGTCATCCTCACCGGGCGCGGAATCGGCTTCGTCTCCCGGCAGGGCAAGCCCATCGACCCCGAGCTGATCGTGCGCGTCTTCGTACCGGCCGACGGGCGCGATCCCGATCATCTGGCCGAGGCGTTCTCCCTGATCGGCGAGGACGTGCTGCGGGCCGTCGTCATCGCGCTCGACGAGGTGGGCATCGAGGGTCGCGAGTCCACCCGGCCCACGCTCGCCATCGCGGTCGCCGACCATGTCGCCGGGGCGCTGGACCGGGCCGCGCGCGGCCTGGTCGTCGAGTACCCGCTGCAGGCCGAGGCGCAGGCGCTGTACGCGGCGGAGTACGCGCAGGCGCAGCAGCTCCTCGCCGCGATCAACAAGCGCGTGGACGGTCAGCTCGATCCCTCCGAGGCGACCGCGCTCGCGCTTCACCTGGTCAACGCGGGCTTCGCCTCGGGTGACCTGTCCTTCACGTACACGATGACCGGGGTCATCCAGCAGATGCTGGCGGTCGTCTCGGAGCAGTACTCCCTGGCCGTCCCGCAGGACTCGGTGAGCGCGGCCCGGTTCATCACCCATGTGCGCTACCTCTTCGTACGCATCCAGCAGCACCGGCAGCTGAAGGGCCACGAGTCCACCATCGGCAAGGGCATCCGCCAGCACTATCCGGAGGCGACGGCCACCGCGCAGCGCCTGGCGACGATCGTCGAGCTGCGCCTGGGCCAGCCGCTGAGCGAGGACGAGGTCTCCTATCTGGCCCTGCACGTGGCCCGGATGACCATGGAGTCCGACGAGGAAGTCGCCTAGGGGGGTCCGGCGGATCATGCCGCCGGACACCCCTGGTTCGCCTATGTGACCTGCCGCACAGGGAACGTTTCCGTGCGGGTGCTCCTCCTCGGGGTGTCGGAGTTGTTCTTCCACACCGAGGGGGATCTTGTGGTGGATCTCGATGCGCGGCGGCGGGCGGCGCGGGCCGTCGCCTGCCTGCTGGCGCTGGACGGGCTCGCGCATCTGTACTGGGCGACCGGGGTGACCTGGCCCGCGAACGACGAGCGGGCGCTGTCGCGCGCCGTCGTCGGTGCCGAGGTGTCCTTCGCGCCACCGGTGGTGCTGCCGCTCGCGCTGATGCTGTTCACCGCCGCGGCCGCCGTGCTCGCGCGCGGGTACGGCAGGGGCGGGCGGCTCGCCGGTCTGGTGTCGTACGGCGTGGCGGCGGGCCTTAGCGTACGGGCGCTGGCGGGCGTGGCCTGGGCGGTCGGCTTCCTTGACGATGCCGGGCCGGCCTTCCACTGGCTCAATCTGCTGCTGTACACGCCGGTCTGTCTGGTGTTCGGATGGCTGGTGGCCACCCGCGTGGCCCCCACGACGGCTGCCATCGGCCGAGGGCGTGCCCAATCCCCCACCTGGGTGGAAGAGTTCCCCCGTGAGCACTGAGCGCAGGGACCGGGGCGTGGCCCTTGCGCGTGCGGCACGGGACGGGGACTCGCTCGCCCTGCATCAGCTCCTGGACCATCTGACCCCGTACGTCGCACGCATCTGCACCCCCATCGCCCTGGCCGAAGGACCGGACGCCACCCAGGAGACCCTGCTCGCCGTCTTCCGCGCCCTGCGCTCCCTGAAGGATCCGCAGGCGCTGTACGGCTGGGTGCGGGCCATCGCCGTACGTGAGGCCGTGCGGATCGCCCGGCGCTCCGCACGGCAGCGGCCCGACCGGCTCGCAGATGTTCCCGCGCCGGGCGATCCCCAGCTCGCCGCGGACATCGACGACGTGCTGGCCCGCCTCTCCCCCGCGCACCGCGCGGTCCTGGTGCTGCGGGACATGGAGGGCCTCGACGAGGAGACGGCGGCCGCGCTGCTCGGCGTGCCGCCCGGCACCGCCAAGTCCCGGCTGCACCGGGCCCGGTCGAGTTTCAGGAAGGCATGGTCGTCATGACGGAGCAGGAAATGACGGACTGCGGGCCGGCGGACCACGGGATCGATCCGGTGCGGAGGCTGCACATCATGGCGGCCGGAATACGCGGCGCCCGGGTCGTCGAGGACGTGCTGCCGCTTCCGTACGGCGAGGTGTGGGCGGTGATGGCCGATCTGGAGGGCGAGTTCGGGCGGTTCCAGCCGGACATGCGCGAGGTGCGGGTGCTGTGGAGCGCGGACGGGCGCGTCGAGGCGCTGGCCCGCAGCAGGTACGGCTTCCGCGCGCATCTGCGCGGCTATCTGCGGCCCGGCTGGTGCTGGCTGCAGAGCAGGTTCCTGATCGTCGGTATGGCGGCGGCCCCGGCACCGGGCGGCGCCACCCGGGTCGCGTTGACCGGGGGTGTACGGATGCGGGTACCGCGGCGGGCCCCCGCAGTCGTCCCGTTCGGCACGGCGGCCGAGCTGTCCCGGGCGATGGAGCGGCTCAGGGAACGGGCGGGCGAGCGGGTGAACGGGTGAACGCGCGAGCGGGGCCCGTGATCATGGGGATGCCCCGCCTGGCGGGGCCGCCTGCACGTGGTTCCGGGCCGCGCATCCACCGATCGGCCGACCCCCTAGTCAACCGTCCTGTGCGGGACTGAGGGCCGGTACGCCGAGGCCGGGAAGGGGTCCGCAGCGCCAGGATGGACGGTGCAAGGGGGCGGCCGACGGGGTCTGTGCCCCCGGTGACCTACGGACTCAGGAGATCGGCTCGATGAAGCACGTCAAGCAGGCTTTCCGGCGTACACGCGTGATGACCGGAGGCGCTCTGGCCGTCGCCATCGCCGCCGGTGGCATCGGTGTCTACTCCGCGGGGGCCTCCACCGACGAGGCGCCGGCCGTCGTCGCGGCGGCCGCCGAGGGCAATGTCATGCAGTCGGACCACCTGATGATCGAGGCCGCCCAGGAGGCCGCCGAGGCCGCACTCGAAGAGGCCGCGAAGCAGAACCAGCGCGTCACCGTCGCGATCGTCGACCGCGACGGCAACACCGTCCTCACCCTGCGTGGCGACGGTGCGGGCCCGCAGTCCTACGAGTCGGCCGTGAAGAAGGCGTTCACCGCCGTCTCCTGGAACGCCCCGACCTCCGAGCTGGTCAAGCGCCTGGAGAACGCGCCCGATCTGAAGGACATCCCGGGCACCCTGTTCCTCGCCGGCGGCGCCCCCGCCACCGTGGACGGCGCCCCCGTCGCGGGTATCGGTGTCACGGGTGCCCCGTCCGGCGCCATCGACGAGGAGATCGCCCAGGCCGGTATCGCCGCCCTGAGCGAGTAGCGCACCACCGACGGCGTACGCCAATCCCCGCCCCGGCGTACGCCGTCGGCCCCTCCCCCCCACCCGACGTCGGCCCCTTTCCCCACCCGAGGAGCAGCACATGTCCACCACAGACCGGGACCTGCTGACCGCGGTCCTCTCGGACGACGCCGCCGCCGTACGCGCGGCGCTCGCCGACGGGGCCGATGTCGAACACCGCGACGAACACCGTCGTACCCCGCTCCTGATCGCCGCGGCGGACGACTGTGTGGCGGCCGCCGAGGCACTGGTCGCCGCCGGTGCCGATCCGAACGCCCAGGACGACCGCTCCGACAGCCCCTGGCTGGTCACCGGCGTCACCGGCAGCGTCCGGATGATGCGTGTGCTGCTGCCCGCGGGTCCTGATCTGAAGCTGACCAACCGCTTCGGCGGCATCTGCGTGATCCCGGCGGCCGAGCGCGGCCATGTCGACTATGTCCGTGCGGTCCTCCGCGAGACCGATATCGACGTGGACCATGTGAACCGGCTCGGCTGGACGGCGCTCCTCGAAGCGGTCATCCTCGGCGACGGCGGCCGTGCGCACCAGGAGATCGTGGAGCTCCTGATCACCGCGGGCGCCGATCCGAAACTCGCGGACGGCGACGGCGTCACCGCGCTCGCGCACGCCGAGAGCCGCGGCTTCGAGGAGATCGCTAGTCTGCTGAGGGCCGTGCGATGAACCCTCGCACCCTGCGCGCGCGGGGCCGCGGGCCCCGGCTGCTGTCCTCGACGGCGGTCGCACTCGGCATCGCCGCGCTCCTGACGAGCTGCTCACGGAGCGAGTCGCACGTCGGCACGTCCTCGCCCTCGCCCGCCCCGTCTGCCAAGGCGAGCCTCGAACCGGGGGCGGACGGCTCCCCGGCCAGGACTCCCGAGGGGACGCTGCTCGTCGCGGACTTCGACGGCGACACGGTCACGTTCGTCGATCCCGACGAGGGCCCCATCGCCTCCGTGGAGGTCGGCAGGGCCCCGTACGGTCTGACGGTCGGTGAGGACGGCCGCGCCTGGGTGGCCACGGCGGAGGGTGTCGCGGTGGTCGACACCCTCGAACGCGAGCGCCTCGCGCTCATCGCGTACGAGACGGAGGACCTCGGCCCGGTCACCGACGGCGAGTACCGCGGCGGCGGCATGGGCATCGCGCTCGCCCCGGACGGCAAGCAGGTCTACGTGGGCGTCAACGTGCCCGGCGGGAACGGCACCGTCGAGGCGATCGACACCGGCAGCCTGAAGGTGACGGGCACCGCGGACGTGGGCCGGCGGCCCTTCGACGTGGATGTCTCGCCGGACGGTTCCGAGGTGTACGCGACGAACCACGACTCCTTCGACGTCACCGTCGTCGAGCCCGGCTCGATGGACACCCGGCGCATCGAGGTGGCCCCGTACGGCACCGAGGGCGGACTCGGCTCCTGGCTCAAGCCGCACTACGCGGCGGTCCGCCCGTCCGACGGGAAGCTGCTGCTCCCGTTCGAGGGCGAGCGGCTCGTGGTCCTCGACCCCCGGACCGGGAAGTCGGCCCTCGAGGAGATGACGGCGAACACCCACCAGCACGGCGCGCAGAGCACCGAGGACGGCACGCTCCTCGCGGTCGGCACCGGGCCCATCGACCCCGGCGTCGACGAGGGACCCTCGCTCACGGTCCGTGCCCCGGACGGCAAGGAGAAGGTGATCCCGCTGGAAGGGCCACACGAGGACGTGGCGGTCTCGGCCGACGGCGACACCGCATACGTGACCGGCGGCTTCACCCGCGCCGGCTACTGGAACGGCATCACGGTCGTGGACCTCGACAGCGGCAGGACACACCGGCTGCCGGCCGGCGAGCGCCCGTTGGGCATCGCCGTGCTGTGATCCGGGAAGGCACGTCCGAGGCCGGCAGGCGCCTGCGGATCGCGGCGCCCCGGTCCGCGGGCGTCCCTGCCCCGCGAGCGCCGCGGCCGCGATGCCGCTGCTGCAGCAGGCCTACGATCCCGCTTCCGCGAGCACGGCCCGCAGGGACTCCACCGTGGGCGCGCCCTCGACCACGCCGTCCGGGCCCGGGTACAGGCGGCAGCACACGCCGGGCCGGGCCCCGTCCCCTGCGAACGGATCGCGGCCGTCGAGGAGCAGCGTCGGCGAGCCGGTCATGCCGAGCCGGGCCGCCTCCTGTTCGTCGTGTACCTCCACCGTCTCCAGCCGGACCGTGCGGCCCGCGAGCGCCGCGTCGCCCCCTCGCCGAGATCCGTTCGATCCTGCTGTTGCGCGACCGCGGGCAGGTGCCGTGCGCGCAGGTCACCCGGCTGATCGACGGACATCTCGCGGAAATCGACGAGCGGCTGCGGGAACTGCGCAGGACCCGTTCCACGCTGCGGGCCCTGGCCGCCCGCGCGGCCGGTACCGACCCGGCCGAGTGCGCCGAGGCCGGCGTGTGCACGATCCTCGAGTCATCTGTCGAGTGACAGCCGCTCCCGCGAAGTCACCGGCCCCTCCCGCGAAGTCACCGGCCCCTCCCGCGAGGTCACCGGCCGCTCCCGCAGGCGCGGCCCGCGGGAGCCCGGGGGCGTCCCCCACGCGACCCTGACTTTCCCTCATTCTCCCCTGACAAGTGCCGGAAATCTTTGACGCGTTCACCGCCCGGCTGCACCGTGGAACGGACCGGGCCGCCGAGCGGGAACTCGACGGCCCGTGCATGACATGAGCGGTCCGCGCGGGCGATGCGACTCGATGCGCGCGGACGTCCCCAGCGTATGGAGAGCAGGTTTCAGCATGCCCAGTCCTGCACCGTCCACTGTAACCGCCGCCTCGGCCGCCTACGCGGTCGCGATCGCGGACACCGCCGAACAGGTGCGTGCCGCACAGCAGTTGCGTCACGAGGTCTTCGGCGGCGAGCTCGGAGCCCGGCTGCACTCACCCCGGCCGGGCCTGGACATCGACCCGTTCGACGCCGTCGCCGACCATCTCGTCGTCACCGAGACGAACAGCGGCGAGGTGGTCGGCACGTACCGGCTGATACCGCCGGGCCGCGGCGGAAAGCTGTACGCGGAGAGCGAGTTCGAACTGTCCGGGCTCGACCCGATCCGTTCACAGCTCGTCGAGGCGGGCCGCTCCTGCGTCCACCCCGATCACCGCACCGGCGCGGTGATCAACCTGCTGTGGTCGGCGCTCGCCCGGTATGTCCTGCTCTCCGGGCACGCCTACCTCGCGGGCTGTGCCTCCGTCCCGCTCGACGACGGCGGCCGCGCGGCGGCGAGTGCCTGGCTGCTCGGCAACGCCAAGCACACCCCGCCCGCCGAACTGCGCGTGCATCCGCACCGGCCGTGGCAGCCCGCCGGACCGCTCGACGCCGCGCCCTCGTACGCCGATCTGCCGCCGCTGCTGCGCGGCTATCTGCGGCTGGGCGCCTGGGTGTGCGGGGCGCCCGCGTACGACCCGGAGTTCGGCGTCGCCGACTTCTATGTGCTGCTCCCGATGGCCAATGTCCCGGAGCGCTACCGGCGTTACTTCCTGGGCGAGGACCGGTGAACCCGGTCTGGGCGGTGCACTCGCCGTGCACCTCCTCCTGTGTGCGCGACCGGGCCCGCCCGGTGTCCGCCCGTACGGCGCTGCGCCGCATCACGGACTTCGCCGCGGTAGTGGCGGGCACGGCCACCCGTCAGCGCACGCTCACGGACCCAGAGGCGGTGCGGCTGCGGGCCCAACACCTGCTGGCCGCGCTGGAGGTCCGGCAACTCGACGGACACGGTGGGCCGGGTGCGGCCGGGGCCTGGCGCCCGAGCGGGGAAGGCGCCGCGCTGAGTGCCCCGGGGCCCGTCGGCACGCTGATCGTCGCCAACCACATCTCCTGGCTCGATGTCATCGCGCTGCTCGCCCGCGAGCCGGTCACGCTGATCGCCAAGCGCGAGGTCGGCGGCTGGCCCCTGGTCGGCGGGCTCGCCCGCAGGGCGGGGACCTGTTTCATCGACCGGGACGGCTTCCGGCGGCTGCCCGAGCAGGTTGCGGCGGTCCGGCAACTGCTGTGTGCGGGCCGTTCGGTGGCGGTCTTCCCGCAGGCCACGACGTGGTGCACCGAGCACGGGGGCACGTTCCGGCGGGCCATGTTCCAGGCCGCCGTCGACGCCGGAGCCCCGGTCCGCCCGGTGACCCTCGCCTACCGGCAGCACGGCGTCCCCACGACGGTGGCCGCCTTCGTCGGCGAGGACGGCTTCCTGCCGTCCCTCGGGCGGGTGGCACGGGCCGACGGCCTGTCCGTGAGCGTCGAACCACACGCGTTCCTGCTGCCGGGGCTCGGCCGGGACCGGCGCGGGCTGGCGCGGGCAGCGCAGGAGGCGGTGCTCACCGAGGGGGTCGCGGCACACGGAAGGCCCCCGCACGGAAGGCCGGCGCGCAGAAGGCCACGCGCGGCACCGGACGGTAGGTTCGCGGCGCCAGGCGCCAGGCTCGCGCCGCCGGACGCCGGGTTCGCGCCGCCGGACGCCGGGTTCGCGCCGCCGGACGCCGCTCCCCCTCCCGCAGCTGCCACTGCCCCGCCCGCGCCTGCCACCGCCCCGCCCGCGGCCGCCACCGCCGGTCCGCCGCACCCGTCCGTCCATGCTTGACGGCTATGTCCAGACCCTGCGAGAGCTGCTCGATTCCCCCTGGATCTGGCTCGCCGTCTTCCTGACCGCCGCCCTCGACGCCCTGCTGCCGTTCATGCCGAGCGAGACCACCGTCGTCACAGCCGCCGTCCTCATCGGCCCGGTCCCGGACCGGCTCGCCCTGCTGACCTTGCTCGCCGCGACCGGCGCGCTCGCCGGCGATCTGGCCGGGCACGCCCTCGGACGTCGCGCGGGTCCGCGGCTGGTCGCCCGGCTGCTGCGCGGCGAGCGCGGTCGCCGCCGCTACGCGTGGGCCAGGACCGCCCTGGCCCGGCACGGCCCGCTGCTGATCATCGCGGGGCGGTACGCGCCCGGCGGCCGGGTCGCGGTCGGACTCACCACCGGCGCCCTGCGCTATCCCGTGCGGCGCTTCGCCCGCTACGACGCGCTCGGCACCACGGTGTGGGCCGTCTTCGCGGTCGGCGCGGGCGCCCTGGGCGGCGCGGCCTTCGCCGACCGTCCGCTCCACGGCCTCGCCGCGTCCTTCGCCCTGGTCACCGCGGTCTCGCTCGCGGTGGAGTGTGTACGCCGCCGACGGTCACGTGCCACCGGCGCCCCGCCCGGCCGCGTACCGCCGAAAGCCGGGCAGTCCCGGAACGGCTCAGGCGGTTCCGAGACCGTCGAGCACCACCGCACCCGGCAGTTCGGCGAAGGCTTTCCCCGGGACGATCAGCTTGCCGCGCCGGCGGCCGCTGCCGATCAGGACATGCGGCGTGTCGACGACGGCCGAGTCGACCAACAGGGGCCAGTCCGCGGGCAGTCCGATCGGCGTGATGCCGCCGTACTCCATGCCCGTCTCGCCCGTGGCCAGGTCCATCGGCGCGAAGGAGGCCTTGCGGGCGCCGAGTTGGCGGCGCACCACACCGTTGACGTCGACCCGCGTCCGCGAGAGCACCACGCACGCGGCCAGTGACGTCTCGCCACCGCGCTTGCCCGCGACCACCACGCAGTTCGCGGACTGCTCGATCAGCTCAGTCCCGTGGTGCTCCACGAACACGGCCGTGTCGGCGATGTCCGGGTCGGTGTCCACGTAGACGAACTCGGCCGCGGGCACGGTGCCGCGCCAGCGGCGTACGGCTTCGGCGACCGGGCCGGTCAGGAGGTCGAGGCAGTCGGGGGCGGGGCGGGCGTCGGCGAAATCGCCGAGGGGAGCGCGCATGACGGCACGTTAGCAGTGGTCCGGATGCCGGTCAGCGCGCTTGCGGGATCTGGACGGCCATGGTCGTCTCCAGGGGAGTGGCCGCCCGCCACGGTCGAGCTCAGGCGGACGACCTGCTCCTCGGGCACGATCCGCACCGCTGACCGCCCTGTTCGTGTTCGAGCAGGGCGGTCAGCGGGACCGCGGGCGCGGCGGCAGCTCAGCGCACCTGTGCCCCGTGCTCCTCGTCCGGCAGTTCGGCGAGCGCGAGCAGTTGCTCGGAGGTCATGCCCGCCGGTATCGGCACGGGCGGCGGGGTCCGCAGCGGCGGCTGCCAGCCGGTCTCCGGCTCCCAGCGGCGTACGACCTTGGCCGGGGCACCCGCCACCACCGCGTGGTCCGGCACCTTGCCGCGTACGACCGCACCGGCGGCCACCACGACATTGCGGCCGATCCGGGCGCCCGGCAGGATCACCGCGCCCGTGCCGATCCAGCAGCCGGGGCCGATCTCCACGGACTCCATGCGCGGCCACTGCTTGCCGACGGGCTCGTGCGGATCGTCGTAGCTGTGGTTGGTGGAGGTGACGTAGACGTAGGGACCGAAGTAGCAGTCGGCGCCGATGGTGATGTCCGTATCGGCGATGACATGGCTGCCGCGCCCGAGGACGACGCCGTCGCCGATGCGCAGGATCGGCTCGGGGCCGAGGTCGAGGTCCGGCATCATGCCGGCGGTCAGGGTGACCTGTTCGGCGACGATGCAGTGGTCGCCGAGCTCGATCCAGGGCTCGCCGAACACGGTGCCCTGTGGGAAGGCCAGCTTGGTGCCCGGCCCGATCCGGCGGAAGTGCAGCCTTCCGGGGCGCTCGGCCGTGACGGCTCCGGAGCGCTGCACCCAGCGCCAGCCGGCGTGCACGGCGCGCGTGACGAGGCGGCGCCGGGCCGCGGCCAGCGATGAGAACGTGTTCCTGTTCGGCACCCGGACACCGTACTCATGCCCGCGTGCGGCGGCGCCGGACACGGGCTGTGATCTTCACCCCACCCGCGGGCGCCGGCGGCCGCGTCGCCTACCGTTCCACCGGGCGCACAGCACAACACAGCACAACCGGCCGATGACGGCCGATGACCTACGAGGAGTACGGCGATGGCAGAGCGGGCGTTGATCGCAGGGGTCGGCGGCAAGGATCCCGAGGTGCACCCGGAGGCGTTCACCGCACCGACCTCGGTCGTGATGGGCGAGGTGGAGCTGAAGGCGGGTGCGAGCCTGTGGTACCACGCGGTGCTGCGCGCCGACTGCGGTCCGATCGTGCTCGGCGCGGACAGCAACATCCAGGACAACTGCACGGTCCATGTCGACCCCGGTTTCCCCGTCACGATCGGCGACCGGGTCTCCGTCGGCCACAACGCGACCGTGCACGGCTGCACCGTCGAGGACGACTGCCTCATCGGCATGGGTGCCACGGTCCTCAACGGCGCGGTCATCGGCGCCGGTTCCCTCGTCGCCGCGCAGGCCCTGGTGCCGCAGGGCATGCAGGTGCCGCCCGGTTCCCTGGTCGCGGGCGTACCGGCGAAGGTGCGGCGCCCGCTGACGGAGGAGGAGCGCGAGGGCATCAGGCTGAACGCGGCGATGTACACGGAGCTGGCGAAGTCGCACCGCGCGGCCCACGACGGGCCCGAGGCGTAGCCACCGCCTCACGGTCACCACGCCACCGCTCGACGGCCCCTGATTGACCGCTCGACCGCCGCCTGGTCACCCTTTCACCGTCACCTCGGTTCTCAGCCGCAGATCACCGGCCGACGCGCCCACCCGGACCGTGCGCCGGCCGGTGCCGCGGACCCAGGCGTGGCGCTCGGCGTCCCATGACTCGAGCGATCTGCGCGCGATCCTGAGCGTGACCCGTCGCTCCTCGCCGGCGCGCAGGCTGAGCCGCCGGTAGCCGGCGAGGGCCAGCTCGGGCTGGTCCAGGTCGAGTTCGGGCGCGGGACCGAGATAGACCTGCGGGATGGCGACCCCGGTACGCCGTCCCGTGTTGCGGACGGTGAAGCGGGCTTCGAGTCCGCCGTCGTCCTCGCGTACGGCGAGATCCTCGTAGCGGAACGAGGTGTACGAGAGTCCGTGCCCGAAGGGGAACAGCGGCCGCTTGCCCTCGGCCGCGTACCACCGGTAGCCGAGGTGCACGCCCTCGGTGTACTGCTCGCGGCCGTCCACCCCCGGGTAGCGCACGGGGTCGCCGGCGGTCGGGTGCGTGGCGTCGTCGCGGGGGAAGGTCTGGGTGAGGCGGCCGCCGGGGTCGCTGTCGCCGAAGAGGACCGCGGCGGTGGCGGCGGCGCCCTCCTGGCCCGGGTAGTACATCTGCAGCACCGCGCCGGTCTTGTCGAGCCAGGGCATCGAGGTCGCCGAGGAGGTGTTCAGGACCACCGTCGTACGGGGATTCACGGCCGTGACCGCCTCGATCAGCGCCTCCTGGTGCCCGGGCAGCGCGAGGGTGGTGCGGTCCCGGCCCTCGGTGGCGTCCTCGTAGGCGAAGAGCACCACACTGTGCGCCTGCTCTGCCGCGTCGACGGCGGCGGCGACATCCCGCTTCCGCGACTCGGGGGTGACCAGACGGAGGCGGAAGACCGCGCCCTGGTCACCGCCCTTGGCCGTGATCTTCAGCCGCCGCTCGCCACGGGCCACATCGAGGCTCCTGTGGCGGACGGTGAGCCCGTCGGGCGCAGCGGTCACCAGGCCGCCCGCGAAGAACTCCCCGACGCCCTCGGCGACCGGGAACAGTTCCTCGCCGTCCAGGAGCACCTCGGGCCGCTCGCCGGAGTAGTGGATCACGAAGGTCCACTCCCCCGCCGCGGAGGCCTCCAGCTTCCCGTCGTACCTCCAGGTCTCACCCGCTCCGATGCCCTGTCCCTCGGAGTCGAAGCCGGGGCTGAGCGCCTTCGCGGGGATCGCCTTGCCGTACACGTCCTCGCCGAGCGCGTACGTGACCTGCGCACCGCCCCCGGCGCGTTCACGGAGCGCGGCGAGCGGGGACTTCGCCCGGTCGGGGATGACATGGACGCTGCCGCCGCCGCTCACGAAGGGGTGCTCGCCGGTCGGGCCGATCACCGCGATGCTGCGGGCCGAGCGGCCCGCGAGCGGCAGCGTGTCCTTGCGGTTGTGCAGGAGCGTGGCGCCCGCCTCCGCGATCTCCCGGGCGGTACGGGCCCCGGCCGCGGCATCGCGCGCGGGGCGTCTGCCGGCGGATCCGTCGAGCAGTCCGAAGCGGTCGAGTACGGAGAGCAGCCGCCGCACGGAGCGGTCGACGGCGGATTCCGGCACGCTTGCGTCCCGTACCGCCTTCCCGAGGGCGTCGCCGAGGTGGATGCCCTCGGGCATCTCCATGTCGAGGCCCGCCGTGATCGCGCGTACGGTGCTGTGCGCGGCGAACCAGTCGGTCATCACCCAGCCGTCGAAACCCCACTGCTCCCGCAGGATGTCGGTGAGCAGTTCCCTGCTCTCGCAGGCGTAGGTGCCGTTGACCTTGTTGTACGCGCCCATGACGGAGCCCGCGCCCGCGGCGACGGCCGCTTCGAAGGGGCGCAGTTCCGTCTCGTGCAGGGTCTGCTCGTCCGCGGACACGTCGACGCGGTCGCGGTTCTTCTCCTGGTTGTTCAGGGCGAAGTGCTTGACCGTGGCGATGAGGCCCTCGTCCTGGATGCCGCGGATCTCCTCGGCGACCAGATCGGCGGCGAGCAGCGGGTCCTCGGCGAAGGTCTCGAAGTTACGGCCCGCGTACGGGGTGCGGATGAGGTTGCACATCGGCGAGAGCAGCACGTCCTGGCCGAGCGCGCGGCCCTCGCGGCCGATGACCTTGCCGTACGCGCGGGCGAGCGACGGATCGAAGGTGGCGGCGAGGAGCACGGGGGCGGGCAGGGCGGTCGCGGGCTTCTCGACGCGGACCCCGGCGGGCCCGTCGGCGAGCCGCAGCTCGGGGATGCCGAGGCGGGGGACACCCGGAATGTAGCCGGCCTGGCCGAGCGGCTCGGGGTCCTCGGCACCGTGCAGCAGGGAGATCTTCTCGTCCAGGGTCAGCCTGCCGAGCAGCGCTTCCACGCGTGGCCCGGCGGTGCGCTCCGGCCTGCGGGCGGCGCTCGCCGTCCGCTTGGCGGCGGCCGCCGTCGGCGCGGGCGAGGCCGCGCAGGCCGTCGCGGCGGCGGCCACGGCGACGGCGCCGCCCGCCAGGCGCAGCGCGGAGCGGCGGGAACGGGGGCGGCCCGCCTCGGATCCGTCGCCGTTCGGGGCACTTGCGGTCATGGGCCGTCACTCCTCGCACGCACTGGCATTGCCACGGGCTGTTCCGGGCCTGCCCCCCTCCCGCCGTCCCGCAGCGGATCACGCCGGGGAGGCTTGAGGGCGGCCGGGCCCGGAACGCACTATGCGACAGAGGCGGGCCGACAGACCGTCGGACACCGCGGGTCGGGCCGGGGAAAGCCCTCACTGTCACTGACACGCGTCAACGACGCACACACACCGCGCACACGCGTCTCGCCCGCACATCTCCTGCGCACACCCGCACATCTCCTGCGTACATACGGAACGCGCCCGCCGCGGGGTGGGGTGCGGCGGGCGCGTTCGTATTGCGGCGGACCGGGATCCGGGCCGGTCGCTCAGGCGGCGAGGAGGCTCTCAGCTGTTGGGGCGCAGGGTCCAGACGACCGTCATCTCACCGGTCACGGCACCGTCCTCGCGGCGGATCTCGATCGCGACGGGGAACTCGGGCCGCTCGCCCTTGTCGAGCTCCGCGATCACATCGGACACCGGGCGGCCCAGGGTCGCCACCGCGGTGACCGGGCCCATGGCGAGCTTCTTGTACGCGATGTCGGCCCGGACCGCGAGCGGCACCGCACGCGAGAGCTGGTCGCCGAAGGCGGCGAGCACGATCGCGCCGCTCGCGGACTCCCCCAGCGTGAACATGGCGCCGGCGTGCGGGCCGCCGACGTGGTTGTGGAAGTCGCCCTGGTCGGGCAGGGACACCTCGGCCCGCTCGGGGGTGGTCTCGCCGAACTCGAGGTTCAGCGTCCGGGCCATCGGGACGGTCGCGGCGAGCATCTCGCCGATCGACATCTGGTCTGCGCTCATGAACCGCATGTTACCGGTCAGTAGGCCGGCTTGGCCATCCCCTCACCCGTAGCCTGCCTCCGATCATCCGCATGTCGTACCTGCCGTGTGCCGAGCGCGTCACAATCGGGGGTGGCCGTGGCCGCGCCCCGGGTGCCCCTCTATCGTTAGGCGCCATGTGGCCAGGACAGCAGCCGCCCGGGGGCGAGCAGAACCCGCAGGACTCCAACCAGAACCCGTACCAGCAGCCGGGGTACCAGCAGCCGAATCCCTACCAGCAGCAGGGATATCAGCAGCCGAACCCGTACGAGCAGCAGGGCGGCACCCCGCAGGCCGGGGCCCAGCCCGGTTACCAGCAGACAGGCGCCGAACAGTGGAACGCGCCGAGCCTGGCGGGTGCGCCGCAGGGCGGTGGCAGCGGCAGCGGCAGCGGCGGTGACAACCGCACCAAGCTGGTCGCGATCATCGCGGCCTCGGCCGTGGTCGTGGCCGCGGGTGTGACCGGCTACCTGGTACTCGGCAAGGACGACAAGGACGCCGAGGCGAACTCCGCCAAGGGCGGTGGTGGCGGCGACAAGACCGCCACGGCCTCGCAGAGCCCCTCCGGCTCCGCCTCCGCGTCCCCTTCCGAGGAGGAGGAGAACCCGCGCGGCACCGGCTCCGCGATCGACCCGGTCATCCCGGGCTGGAAGGTCGTCGTGAACCCGCGGCACGGCACCGCCTTCGACGTACCGCCGGAGTGGAAGGTCGACTCGCCCGGCATGATGATCGGCTTCGAGGACGAGAAGTCCGAGGACGGCAAGCCGCTGATCATCATGTCCGCACCCGCCTACTTCAAGGAGAACTGGTGCGAGTCGGACGAGGACAAGGACGGCGATTCCGAGAGCACGGCGCTCGCGACGGCCGGCACCAAGGGCGCCAACGGCGCCAAGAACTTCGATGACATCATCCTCAGCGACCCGCCCCGCTGGGTGTACGGCGGCTATACGCAGCCGGACAAGAAGAGCATGACGTGGGACAAGAAGGCCACGCCCTACACCACCAAGGCCGGCATCGAGGGCGCGTACGGCTGGGCCCGCTCGAAGGACACCCCGGAGAAGGGCAAGTGCGCCACGGACGGCAAGGCGATCACCTTCGGCTTCAAGAACTCCGCCGGTGACTTCGTCTCCTGGACGCTGCACGGTCCGACGGGTGTCGACGACGAACTGCCGGACAAGACCATCATGAAGATCATGAGCACGGTGCGGCTCGCGGGCGACCCGACCAAGAACTGAACCGGCCGGTCACGCCCGATCCGGCTGATCCGGCCGGTCACGCCCGATCCGGCTGATCCTGCTTCAGCCGATGCTGAACGCCCCGCCGGGCGGTTCCGGTGACGGGACCGCCCGGGAGTCCTCGACCGGGGCGGCGGCGCCGGTGAACCGGGCCAGCGCCTCGCCCCGCACCACACGTGCGGGGAAGGCGTCGGCGGCCATGCGGCGAGCCAGGTCGGTGGTGTCGAGTTCCTCATGGGAGGCAAGCAGCACCGCGTTGCCGAAGCGGCGGCCGCGCAGGACGCCCGGCTCGGCGATCAGCGCCAGGTGGCCGAAGACCGCCCGGAACGTGGCGAGCTGCGAGCGCAGGAAGTCGAAGGGCGCGCCGTCGGCGAGGTTGGCCAGGTAGATGCCGTCGGGGCGCAGCACCCGCTCGGCCTCGCGGGCGTAGCCAAGCGTCGTGAGGTGCGCGGGCACCCGGGAGCCGCCGAAGACATCCGCGACGATCAGGTCCGCGCTCGCGCCCGCCGCCGATTCCAGCCAGGTACGGGCATCGCTCCCGTACGTCCGTATCCCCGCCTCCCCGGCCACCGGAAGCCGCTCGCCGATCAGCGCGAGCAGGCCCCGGTCGGCCTCGATGACGTGCTGGCGGGAGCCGGGGCGGGTGGCCGCGAGGTAGCGGGGCAGGGTGAGGGCTCCGCCGCCGAGGTGCACCACGTCGACCGGCCCGTTCGCATAGGTGTCGAGGGCGTGGCCGAGCCGGCGGGCGTACTCGAATTCGAGGTGCGTCGGATCGTCGAGGTCGACGTACGACTGCGGCGCGCCGTCCACGGTCAGGAGCCAGGCCCGCGGCCGGTCGACATCGGGCATCAGCTTGGCGGCGCCGTGGTCCACGGTGCGCATCACAGGTATCGGCTCGTCCACCGCTCCATTGTGCCGGGGACGGCACGGTGTCCGCGGTGGTCCGGTGGTCTTTTCGCATCCGCCTGCGAGCCTGCAAGGCACGAACCGGCTTGCCGGGGACACGGTTCAGACGGCACTGGCCGGGCGGATGTCGCTGGGCATGTCCCAGCGTGGGGTCCTGCCAATGGTCCCGCACCGCGAACCTGCGGTGGATGTGACTTCGGCGCAGCAGCCAGCGGCGCGCGAGGATCATGAATCGGCATGGTCGGCTGAGCCGAGTTCTCGGTCGTTCACGGCCGAGAAGTCGGCTCCTGCCAGAGCCGCCTGACCTCGGCCACGTGGGCCGCCGCCTGTGCCAGACCCGCGCGGGCGGCCGGGGCACGGCGGGCCGGGTCGAGTACGTTGCGGCCGAAGGCGCGGCGGGCCTCGCGGGACGGCGTGATCAGGACGACCTCGGCGCCCGCCTCGCGCAGCCGCGCGGCCTGGGTGCGCGGGCCGGGCAACGGTCCGCCGCCGAGCGCTATGGGGGCGATGACCAGGACCTTGGCGTAACCGGCGGCCAGGTGGGCGTTCGCGGAGGAGTGGATGCCGCCGTCGATGTAACGCCGCCCGTCGATCGTGATGGGCGGCCACACCCCCGGCACGGCGCAGCTCGCGGAGACCGCGTCCACCAGGTCCACGCCGCTGTCGCGGTCGAACGGGGCGAGCTCCCCGGTGGCCGCGTCCACCGCCGTGGCCACCAGGCGCCGGCCCTCGGGCCAGTCGTGCGAGAGCAGCCGGTTCGCGATCACCTCGCGCCGCTGTGCGGCCGGGACAGTGTGCGTGGCGGCAGCCAGCGCGCCCATCCGGACGCCGTAGGCCTTCTGGTCACGCGAGCGCAGCACGTTCCAGGCATAGCGGGCGAACATCGCCGTGCCCATGGCGGCGCTGAGCTCCCCCTTGGGGTCGGCGAGCTGGCGCTCGTAGAGCTCGCCGAGGCTCAGCACACCCGAGGTGAGCTGAGCACCGACCACGGAGCCCGCCGAGGTACCGACGACGAGATCGGCGCCGGTGACATCCACGCCCGCCCGGGCCAGTCCGTGCAGCAGTCCGATCTCCCAGCCGACGCCGGTGAGTCCGCCGCCGCCCAGCACGAGTGCCGTGTCGCCCATGAGTCCTCGTCTCCCTGTCCGCAACTGCCGTACCCGGTCCGTCCCCTGAGCCGCAGTCAAGGGTATGCGGACCGCCGCTCGGCATGCGCGGGGGCGGCGCGGCCGGGCTGATTCCCGGCGATCCCAGTGGCGCGTCAGGGAGCACGTCCGCGATCGCGCCACCGACCGCGCCGATGCCCGTGACCGCGCCCGCCACCGACGTCAGAGCGGCACAGCCGCCGTCAACGGTGCGTCCGCGGCACCGTCCCGTACCGCGGCCGCCGCATCGGATACGGATAGGCCCGCCACCACCAGCAGATCCCGCACCACAAGCCGCACGGCGTCCCCGCCCGTTCCCGCGTCCGACGGCACCGCGGCGGCGGCCGCGAGAGCGGCGCGCACACAGCCTCGGCGTCCGGCGCTGCCCTCAGGTGCGCTCGCGCAGGCCTCCAGAACCTGTGCCAGCGCGCGCGTGGCACGGATCAGCGGACCGCGCGAGGCCTCCGGGGAGTCGGCCGTCAGGCGGGCGAGGCTGGTACAGCCGGCCAGCCACCAGGACAGCGCGCAGGCCACGGCCTGCTGCACGACGGGCCACAGCCGACCGTGCAGGCGCCTGCGCACGCGTCCGAGCATCGCACCCACCACCGCCGGCCCACCTCCCTGTGCTCGGAGCGTGTCGGCCAACCCGCGCCCGGTGGGATCAGCGATGCGGAGGCAGCCGGTCCGCGCACTCCGGACACGCGCAGAGGCGGCCGAATGGCGGAGCGGGTTCACTCGGTTCGCGGACAGAACCGGCGCGCCTGTGACAGCGGCGCGCGCGGAGGTTACCCATCGCAGCATGGGCGATGAGCTGAGCGGGGCGCAGTACGGCCTCGTGGCCGGGGACTACCGCGCGACCGTCACCGAGGCAGGCGCCGGCCTGCGCGAACTCACGCACCGCGGAGAGCCGCTGATCCTCTCCTACGGCGTCGACGAACCGGCACCGGCGGCCTTCGGCCAGCTCCTTGTCCCGTGGCCCAACCGGGTCGACCGCGGCCGCTACGCCTTCGACGGGGCCGAGCACCAGCCCGACATCTCCGAGCCCGAACTCGACTGCGCCATCCACGGCCTGGTCCGGTGGGCGAGCTGGATTCCCGTCGAGCAGTCCGCCGACCGCATCACGCCGGCGTACCGGCTGTACGGCTCCGCCGGATACCCGTTCCGGCTGAGTCTCACCGCCGAGTACGCGCTCGACGCCCGGACCGGGCTGACCGTACGGCTCACAGCCACGAACACCGGCGCGCGCTCCGCCCCGTACGCGCATGGCACCCGCCCTTATCCGACGGTCGGGGAGGCCGTCGACGTGCGCACGCTGCGGCTGCCCGGCCGCCGCTATCAGCCGGTCGACGCGCGCATGGTGCCCAGCGGACCGACCGTCGACGTGGCGGACACGCCCCACGACTTCACCGCCGGGCGGCTCCTCAAGGACCAGACCATCGATGTGGCCTTCACCGAGCTCGACCGGGACGCCGACGGCCGGGCATGGGTCGGCCTGGAGGGCACGCTCCGCGGCGTGCGGTTCTGGTCGGACACCGCGCAGCCCTGGCTCGAGGTGTACACCGCCGACCGGGTGCCCGTCGACAACCGGCGCCGTGGCCTCGGCGTGGAGCCGATGACGGCACCATCGAACGCCCTGGCCAGCGGCATCGATCTGATCCGGCTGGCATCCGGTGAGTCGTACGTCGGCTCCTGGGGCTTCATGACCGGCCCGACCACTCCCGCAGCCTGAGGACACGACATGGTGCAGGGGTTCTCCCGCGAGCCCGGTACGAGCGGCCCTCTGACGGCGGTCCCGCCGGCTGGGCTCCGCAGGATCAAATGGTGGGCGGCGGCCATCGCCGTGGGCGGGTTCCTGTTCGGCTTCGACACCGGGGTGGTGTCCGGGGCCCTGCTGTACATCCGGGAGGACTTCGGCCTCAACTCCTTCCAGCAGGGCAGCGTGGTCAGTGTGCTGCTCATCGGCTCGGTCATGGGTGCGATGGGCTCGGGCGGACTGGCCGACCGCTGGGGGCGGCGTCGGCTGCTCGGCGCGGCGGGCGCGGTGTTCCTGGTGGGCACCGTTCTCGCGGTCGCCGCCGGCGGATACGTGACGCTGCTGATCGCCCGTATCGTGCTGGGCCTCGCGGTGGGCACCGCCTCCGCCCTGGTGCCCGTCTATCTGTCGGAGATCTCACCGACCGCGATCCGCGGGCGGCTCCTGACGATGAACCAGCTGATGATCACCGTGGGCATCCTGGCGGCCTACCTGGTGAACATGGTGTTCTCCGGCGGCGGCCACTGGCGGGCCATGTTCGCCTGCGGCGCCGTACCGGCGTTCATCCTGCTCGCGGCATCCCTGTGGTTCCTGCCGGAATCGCCGCAGTGGCAGATCGCGACCGGGAGGGCGGACCTGGCGAGGAAGGCCATCGCCTCGGTGACCGACGAGGCCACCGCGGACCGGCTCGTGGCGCGCGCACAGCAGCGGATGGCCGACGAGCAGAACGCCTCCCGCGACAACGGCGGCCGGCGGCTGACGGCTCCCGACGTGCGTCCCGCACTGGTCGTGGGCCTGACGCTGGCGGCGGTGCAGCAGTTCGGCGGCATCAACACGATCATCTACTACGCGCCGACCATCATCGAGCAGACCGGCCTGAGCGCCTCCAACTCGATCGTCTACTCCGTGGCCATCGGCGTGATCAACCTCCTGATGACCCTGGTGGCGATCAGACTGGTCGACCGGCTCGGCCGCCGCCCGCTGGTGATGATCTCGCTGGCCGTGATGGGGATCTCCGTCTTCCTGCTCGGCCTCGCCTTCGTCGCGGACCTGAGCTCGGGCCTGACGCTGCTCTTCATGGTCGTGTACATCGCGGCCTTCGCCGGCGGTCTCGGCCCGGTCTTCTGGACGCTGATCGGCGAGATCTTCCCGCCCTCGGTACGCGCCCAGGGCTCGAGCGCCTCCACCGCGGTGAACTGGGTGTCCAACTTCGTCGTCAGCCTCTGCTTCCTGCCCCTGGCCGGCGCCATCGGACAGGGGGAGACCTTCTGGGCCTTCGCAGCCATCTGCGTCGTCGCGTTCCTCTTCGTCAGCCGCTACCTGCCCGAGACCCGCGGCCGCGATCCGGAGCAGATCCAGCAGGACCTCAGCCGCCGCTTCGGCCGGGAACCCGGGGCGCCGAGCACCACGAAGACACCCTGACCGGCCCGGGGGAGCCGAGCACCCACGAAGGCCGACCGGCCCACACCGGAACCATTCGCAACCCGGACGGAAGCAACCCCGCATGATGGAGACCACACTCCCCGCGTCCCGGCTCGAACCCTCCGACGCCCTCGTGCTGTACGGCATCTCGGGCGATCTGGCGCACAAGATGCTGCTGCCCGCGGTGTACCAGCTCACCCTCGCCGGAAGGCTGGGCGTTCCGGTGATCGGGGTGGCTGCGACGGACTGGGACGACGCGACCCTGCGCAGACAGGCCGGGGAGGCCGTCCTCGCGACCGGCACGAGCATCGACGAGGAGGCCTTCGACGCCTTCGCGGCCGGCCTGTCGATCGTCACCGGCGACTTCGCGGACGGGTCGACCTTCGAGCGGCTCGAGGCCGCGCTCTCGGGCTTCGGCTTCGTCACGCACTACCTGGCGATTCCGCCGGGCCTGTTCACCACCGTCGCCTCGTCGCTGGCCCGGGCCGGACTCAACCGCGACTCCCGCCTCGTCGTCGAGAAGCCCTTCGGCCACGACGGCGCATCTGCCCGCGAGTTCCAGGAGGAACTCAGCCGGCACGAGGAACTCAGCCGGCACTTCAACGACAACCATCTCCTGAGGGTGGACCACTTCCTGGGCAACGCCGCCGTTGAGTCGCTCATGGCGGCGCGCTTCGCGAACACGTCGAACCCGTGCTCAAGCCCGGCACCGCCCCCGTCGTCTACGACCCCGGCGGCTGGGGCCCGCCCGAGGCGGACCGGCTCCCGGGACTGGCGGGCTGGCACTCGCTGGGGCCCACCCTGTTCACCTGAGCCCATCGCCACGCGGAGTTCGCCTGAGCCCATCGCAACGCGAACCCCAGTACTAGGCAGCTGTCTGCCGGGGTAGGCCCCCGGGGCGCGCTCATTCTTGTCACCCAAGTGCACGGTTGCATCATCCGAGCAGGAAGGGACCACATGCCTCTGCAACACGGACGCGAGCCCACGGGGAAGCTCGGCGAGCTCGAGGCCGAACAGCTCATTCGGGGAATCTGCTTCAAGAACGGCCCACCGCGCCGCACCGGCGTGGAGCTCGAATGGCTGCTGCAGGACGCGTACGACCCGTTAAGTCCTGTGGCTCCCACCCGACTCGCCTCCGCCGTCGCCGACGTACGGACCCTCCCGTTGCGTTCGGCGGTCTCGGTCGAGCCCGGCGGCCAGCTGGAACTGAGCTCGCCGCCCACGGACTCCGTCGACGCCTGCGTCGCCTGCGCACAGGCCGATCTCGCGCTCGTACGGAAGGTATTGGAGAGCCACGGTCTCGTCCTCTCCGGCCACGGTCACGACCCGTGGCATTCGCCCCGGCGGCTGCTGGCCGAGCCCCGCTACCGGGCCCTCGAGACGTATCTCGACCGGTTCGGGCCCGCAGGCCGCTCCATGATGTGCAGCACGGCCTCCGTGCAGGTGTGCGTGGACGCCGGTGAGGCCTCGGACGGCGTGCACGGCTACGAGCGCCGCTGGCGCTTCGCCCATCTCCTCGGCCCCGTCCTCCTCGCGGCCTTCGCCCACTCCCCGCTCAGCGGGGGCGTGCCGACCGGCTGGAAGTCCACCCGACAGCATGTCTGGGCCTGTCTCGACCCGGCCCGCTCCTCCGCACCCGCGGATGGCGGCGATCCCCGCGCCGCCTGGGCCGCGTACGCCCTGGACGCTCCCGTGCTGTGCGTCAGGAACGAGGAAGGCCCCTGGACCGTCCCGGAGGGGCTGAGCTTCCGGGACTGGGTGCGCGGGCGCGGTCCGAGGCCGGTCACGGAGGATGACGTCCTCTACCACCTGACCACCCTGTTCCCGCCGGTCCGCCCGCGCGGCCATCTCGAACTGCGCATGATCGACGCGCAGCCCGGCGCGGACGGGTGGGTGGTGCCGCTCGCGGTGACCACCGCGCTCTTCGACGATCCGGTGGCCACGCGGGCCGCCGCGCGCGCCCTCGAATCGCTGACCGGCCCGCCGGGTGGTCCGACGGTCACCCCTGCTTACGGCCTGCCGGACGGGCCGACGGACGGGCCGGTGGACGGGCCGGTGGACGGGCCGGCAGACGGGCCGGCGGATGGCCCTGACCGCGGACCACGGCATCCGCTGTGGTCCGCCGCCGCCCGGCACGGTCTGGCGGATCCGCGGCTCCACGAGGCCGCGGTCGTCTGTTTCACGGCGGCCTCGAAGGCCCTGGCCCGTACGGGGGCGTCCCCGGCGGTGCGCTCGGCGGTCGACGGCTTCTACGAACGCTATGTCGCCGCAGGTCGCTGCCCCGCCGACGACCTGCTCGACTCCGTCACAAGGAGGGACATCGCCTCATGACCGCCCACGACCTCGACCCCGGCCCCAACCCCGGCCCCGGCGATTCCGCCGTGGACCTGTCTCCCGAGGCGCTGCAGGACCGTGCGGTCGCGGCGCTCACGACGGCGCGTGACCGCACTGAGCTGCTCACCACGTGTGTGGAGGATCCCGAACTCACCGCGCAGCACTCGCCCCTGATGTCCCCGCTGGTATGGGACCTGGCCCACATCGGCAACCAGGAGGAGCAGTGGCTCCTGCGCACCGTCGGCGGCCAGGAGGCGCTGCGCCCGGACATCGACTCGGTCTACGACGCCTTCGAGCATCCGCGTGCGGAGCGCCCCTCGCTGCCGCTGTTGCCCCCGGGCGAGGCGCGCCGCTACCTCGGTGACGTCCGTACGCGGGTCCTCGACGTCGTCACGCAGGATCCCTTGCCGGACGCCGGACGCCTCACCGAGGCGGCCTTCGCCTTCGGCATGATCGCGCAGCACGAGCAGCAGCACGACGAGACCATGCTCATCACCCACCAGCTGCGCCGCGGACCTGCCGCCCTGACCGCTCCCGCCCCGCCGCCTGCGCCGGAGGACGCCTCGGCGCTCCCCCGGGAGGTGCTGGTGCCGGGTGGGCCGTTCAGCATGGGCACCTCCGTGGAGCCCTGGGCCCTCGACAACGAGCGCCCCGCGCATGAACGTTTCGTCCGGGACTTCTTCATCGACACCGCACCCGTCGGCAACGGCGCCTACACGGACTTCATCGAGGACGGCGGCTACCGCGACCCGCGCTGGTGGGCCCCGGCGGGCTGGGCCCACGTACAGGAGCACGGGCTGAGCGCCCCGCTGTTCTGGAAGCGCGAAGGCGGCCGGTGGCTGCGGCGCCGGTTCGGTGTGGTGGAGCCCGTGCCCGCGGACGAGCCGGTGCTGCACGTCAGCTGGTACGAGGCCGATGCCTTCGCCCGGTGGGCCGGACGCCGCCTTCCCACGGAGGAGGAGTGGGAGAAGGCCGCCCGGCACGATCCGGCGACCGGCCGCTCCAGGCGCTACCCCTGGGGCGACGCCGATCCTGCCGACCGGCACGCCAACCTGGGGCAGCGTCACTTGCGTCCCGCCCCCGTGGGCAGCTATCCCGATGGGGCCTCGCCGCTCGGCGTCCGGCAGCTCATGGGCGACGTATGGGAGTGGACGGCGAGCGATTTCCTGCCGTACCCGGGGTTCGTCGCCTTCCCCTACCGGGAGTACTCCGAGGTGTTCTTCGGGAGTGAGTACAAGGTGCTGCGGGGCGGTTCCTTCGCCGTCGACCCGGTCGCCTGCCGCGGCACGTTCCGCAACTGGGACCATCCCGTCCGCCGCCAGATCTTCTCCGGCTTCCGGACGGCCCGGGACGGCGGATCCGTCCGCGAGGAGTTCTGATGTGCCGTCACATCGCCTACGTGGGACCCTCCGTCCGTATCGAAGAGGTGCTCGTCGATCCTGAGCACGCACTGCTGAGGCAGTCCTGGGCACCGCGGCGCCAGCGCCACGGCACCGTGAACGCCGACGGCTTCGGTGTCGGCTGGTACGCGGACGGGGACCCGGTGCCCGGGCGCTACCGGCGCAGCGGCCCCATCTGGGCCGATCCCTCCTTCACCGATCTCGCACGCGTGGTGCGGACCGGGGCGCTGCTCGCCGCGGTACGGGATGCCACCGTGGCCACGGCGGACGGGGAGGCGGCGGCCGCGCCCTTCACCGACGGGCCCTGGCTGTTCAGCCACAACGGGGCGATGGCGGACTGGCCCGGCTCGGTGGCCGCGCTTGCCGCCCGGTTGCCTCCCGAGGACCTGCTGCGTCTGGAGGCGCGCTGCGATTCCGCTTTCGTATGGGCGCTGATGTCAGGCCGGCTCCGGGCCGGCGACGACATGCCGACGGCTCTCACGGGCGTCGTGGCCGAGCTGCACGAGGCGGCCCCCGCATCGCGGCTCAACTTCCTGCTCACCGACGGCCGGTCCATCGCCGCCACCGCATGGGGCGACACCCTCTGGTACCGCCGCCTGCCCGGAGCCGGGGTCGTGGTGGCCTCCGAACCGCACGATGACGGCGGCGGCTGGGTCGAGGCCCCCGACCGCTGCCTGCTCCACGCCACACCCACGGAAGTCCTTCTCACCCCACTCAAGGAGTCTGCTTCGTGAGCTCGTTCACCGTGACCCGCGCAACTCCCCTCGACGCGGGCGATGACTCCCTGCGCAGCGATGTGCTGCGGGGCCTGGGCGGCGGGCCGGTCAGGCAACTGCCCCCGAAGTGGCTCTACGACGCGCGGGGCAGCGAACTCTTCGAGGAGATCACCCGGCTCCCGGAGTACTACCCGACCCGCGCCGAAGCCGAGATCCTCCGCGACCGGGCGGCCGAGATCGCGGCCGCGACCGGAGTGCGCACCCTGGTGGAGCTGGGGTCCGGTTCCTCCGAGAAGACACGGCACCTGATCCGGGCCCTCACCTCGCTGGACACCTATGTGCCCGTCGACGTGAGCCGGAGCGCCCTGGAGCAGGCCGGCCATCGGCTCGTACGGGAACATCCCGGTCTGAAGGTCCATGCGCTCCTCGCGGACTTCCAGTCCGCGTTCGCCCTTCCCCCGGCTCCGGGGCCGCGCCTGGTGGCCTTCCTCGGCAGCACGATCGGGAACTTCCTGCCGGCGGAACGCGCCGAGTTCCTCGCCTCGGTCGCCGCTCTCCTCTCCCCCGGCGACGCCTTCCTCCTGGGCACCGACCTCGTCAAGGACCCGGATGTCCTCGTCGCCGCGTACGACGACAGCGCCGGTGTCACGGCACGGTTCAACAAGAACGTCCTTGCCGTGCTCAACCGGGAGCTCGGGGCGGACTTCGACCCGTCGCTCTTCGACCACGTGGCCGTCTGGGACGCGGAGAACGAGTGGATCGAGATGCGGCTGCGGGCCCGCGAGGAGCTCACGGCCAAGATTCCTCCGCTCGACCTCGAAGTGCGCTTCGAGCCCGGGGAGCACATCCGCACCGAGGTGTCGGCGAAGTTCCGGCGCGAGGGCCTGGGCACGGAACTCGCCGCAGCCGGGCTCGAACTGCGCCACTGGTGGACCGACAGCGCAGAGCGCTTCGCCCTGTCCCTCGCGGTCAAGTCAGGCTGACGGCGGGCATCCCGCCGCAAAGGACAGGGGGCGGCCGCCGCCGTCCCCTGTCCGCGCCGGGCTCAGACCCCGAACTCCTCCTTGATGTGCGGGACGAGGTGGCGCAGGCTCTCGGACCAGCAGCGGCCGTTGTGGCCCCCGTTGCAGTCACCCCAGTTCGCGCCCGCACCGTAGTCGTACCAGTTGACGGGGATGTTCTCCGCCTCCAGGGCGTTCTTCATGTTCACGGAGGAGCTGTGCAGCCAGAACTCCATGAGGTCCCAGTCCAGGACCGGGATCCCGCCGTTGCCGATGTAGATCGAGATGTCCATGCCTCGCATCGCGGCCGCGTTCTGGTTGGGATCGGCCTCGTTCCAGAGGTGGTCGTCGAAGGCGGGATACGGGGAGCCCCACAGGGCGTCGCTGTGCACACGGGGCTCGTAGGCGGCCACCAGTGAGGCGACCACGACCTCCCGCATGACCATCTGGTCCCGGCCGAAGTCGAGGTCGCCGGAGAGCGCGGCCACCTGGGAGAAGAGCTCCGGGTGCCGCTGGGCGTAGTGGAAGGCGCCGAAGCCTCCCATGGAGATCCCGGCGATGGCGCGCTTGTCCTTGGTGGGGATGGTGCGCAGGTTGGCGTCGATGAACGGGATGATCTGTTCGATGTGGAAGGTCTCCCAGTTCTGCGCCCCCGCGGCCGTGTTCTGGTCGAGCCAGTCCGAGTACCAGCTGCGCTGCCCGCCGTCGGGCATCACAATGATCATGCCGGATTCGCCGTTGATGGCGTCGCTGTACGTGACGCCCTCGTAGTCGTCGAAGTACGACGCCGGGTCGCCGGGCGAGCCGTGCAGCAGGTACAGCACCGGATACCCCTTCTCCGGGGCCGTGTAGTAGTCGTCCGGCAGCACGATCCGCAGGTGGTGCCGGCCGGCGACCTGCGGTGTGGTGTGGGTGATGACGAAGTCCGTCGGCGTGTTCTGCTCCACGATCTCCGGCTCGGTCGGCACCTGTGTGAGGCCGAAGCCGTCCGGCAGGTCGAGCGGTGCTGCGGGCTCCTGCGCCGCAGATGAGGCGGCTGCCTCCGGCACCGCGGCATGTGCCGTGCCCGCACCCGAGCTCAGTGCGAGACCGCAGACCGTCGCCAATACCGCCCATCTGCTGTACTTCATGCCTGACTCCCCCTCGTTGGCTACGTCACGCATTCAACACTCAACACCCGCTCATCCGCCGGGTTTTGAGCTCCGCACACAGCACCGGTTGTTCGGCGATCCACCGCTTCGAACCCACCTCCCACGGGAACGGGTCAGGCCCTCGCGAGGACTCCCGCGAGGGCCTGCCGGTCTCGATCTGCTACGCGATGACGTCGGTCACCGTTCCGGCACCCACCGTGCGTCCGCCTTCGCGGATCGCGAAGCCGAGGCCGGACTCCAGCGGGACGTCACGGCCCAGCTCGACCGTCATCGTGACGGTGTCCCCGGGCCGCGCGACCGCCGCTTCACCGAGGTCGACATCGCCGACCACATCCGCGGTACGGATGTAGAACTGCGGCCGGTATCCGGTCGTGAGCGGTGTCGTACGTCCGCCCTCGCGGCCGGACAGCACGTACACCTGAGCCCGGAAGCGGCGCGCGGGGAGCACGCTGCCTGGCGCCGCGACCACGTGACCGCGTCGCACCGCGTCACGCGGCACACCGCGAAGCAGCAGCGCGACGTTGTCACCGGCCTGCGCCTCGTCCATCGGCTTGCCGAAGGTCTCCAGGCCCGTGACCACGCTGTCGACCTCCGCGCCCAGCACCTGCACACGGTCGCCGACGCGGACGGTGCCGCGCTCCACGGCTCCGGTGACGACCGTGCCGCGGCCGGTGATCGTCAGCACGTTTTCGACGGGCAGCAGGAACGGTGCTTCGACGTACCGTTCCGGCATCGGGACGTAGGTGTCCACCGCGTCGAGGAGCGCCTCGATCGCAGCGGTCCAACGCGCGTCCCCTTCAAGGGCCTTGAGGCCGGAGACCGGTACGACGGGCACGGAGTCCCCGTCGTAGCCGTGTTGCGAGAGCAGGTCGCGGACCTCCAGGTCGACGAGCTCGATCAGCTCCGCGTCCTCGCCGTCGGCGAACGCGTCGGCCTTGTTGAGGGCGACGACGATGTGGTCGACGCCGACCTGGCGGGCGAGGAGCACGTGCTCGGCGGTCTGCGGCATGATCCCGTCGCTCGCGGAGACGACGAGGATCGCCCCGTCGAGCTGGGCGGCGCCGGTGACCATGTTCTTCACGTAGTCGGCGTGGCCGGGCATGTCGACATGCGCGTAGTGCCGGGTGTCGGTCTCGTACTCGACGTGCGCGATGTTGATGGTGATGCCGCGCGCGGCCTCCTCCGGGGCGCGGTCGATCCGGTCGAAGGGCACGAAGGAGGTACTGCTGCCGCTCCCGCGCTCGGCGAGCACCTTGGTGATCGCGGCGGTCAGGGTGGTCTTGCCGTGGTCGACGTGGCCCATGGTGCCGATGTTCAGGTGCGGTTTGGTGCGCACGTATGCCGTCTTGGGCATGGCTGTTCCTTCTGGGACTCCCCGCGTGGGCGGGGCGGTTGATGGCCTTCCGCACCGGTTGCCAGCCGGTTTGCCGCAGGGGGCGGCGGAAGGCGGGGACCCCTCGGATCGGACCGACCCTCCCCCTCCGGGGTCCGCCGGAGTGTGTCCGGGGAGGGTCAGCTTCGGACGCCGTCCAAGGCGTCGAAGGCGTCGAAGGCGTCGGCCGGAAGATCGGCGGCGAGGCCTGCGGCGGTCGCTGCGTCTGCCACGGCATCGAGGAAATCGGCAGCCCGGGCAGCGCCCGCGACTGCGGACGAAGCCTCGAGGAAGGTCTGCCGGAACATGACGCCGATCATTGCGGACGGACGGCCCCGGGTCGAATGGTTTTCGCGACGCCCGCGACGCCCGCGACGCCCGACACCCTCGTCCACGCCCGCGGCGTTCGCTCACGCCCTTTGACTCAGAGGTGCTTCAGCGCCTCACGCACCGACAGCGGCGAGAGCCGGTCCTCGTGGCGCGTCACGAAGTCCCGTACGGCCCCCGCGTCCGTCTTCGCGTACTCCCGCAGACACCAGCCGATCGCCTTGCGGACGAAGAAGTCGGGGTGGGCGCTCTGCCGCAGGCAGTAGCCGAAGAGCCGTCCGGTGTCGGTGGCGTCCTTGTGGCGGAGCTGGTGCAGCAGGGCCGTGCGCACGAGCCACAGGTCCTCGTCCTCGATCCACGCGTCCATGTCACGCCGCAGCCCCGGATCGGCCGCGACGAGCGAGCCGACGACATGGGCGGCGAGCGCGTCGACGGTGTCCCACCACGAGACCGTCGTGACCAGCCGCCGGGCGACGGGCAGAAAGCCGGACGAGCACTGCTTCACATACCGGCGCAGATAGTCGACGGCGAAGTAGTGGTATTCGCGCTCGGGCAGCTGCCAGGCGCGCAGCGCGATGGCGGTGCAGTCCGCCTCGTCCGGGCGGGGCAGCCCCTGGAGGACGTCCTTGGACAGTTGTCTGCGCTCCTCAGCCGGAATGCCGAGAAACGGGACGACCCCCTGCAGATACGCGGCCATCCGCTCGGCACGCTCCGGATCCGCGCTCTTCGCATACGCGGGGACGAGCCGCGCGAGCACGGTATCGGCGAGCTCGCTCTCCACCACCGCACGCACCCTCCCTCACGCACCATCCGACCCTCACGCACCATCCGAAGCACCTGCCCCATGCACGTGATCAGCCCCGGACCAGGTCCGAACGTGATGAGACCCAGACTACGGCGATCAGTACGACCCGTCGGTTAGTCTCCCCGGATGTCCGACCTCATGACGCGCCCCGCGGTGAACGCCCCGCTCGCGTGCCCTGCCCCCGGCAGCCAGGCGTTCGCCGCGCGCCTCGGCGGCGTGCTGTTCTCGCCGTGGTCGCGTCTCGGCCTCCTGGTCGCGCTGCTCGCCACCGCCGGCACCTGCGTCGTGCTCTTCGAACCCCAGCGCCTGCTCGCCGAGGGCTGGCCGCCGCAGGTCGGCGGTGCCGCCGCGGTCGTCCTGTTCGCTGTGGCCTACGGAGTGTGCACGGCCGCCTTCGTACCGCGGCCGCTCCTGAACCTCGCCGCCGGTGCGCTCTTCGGCTCGCAGGCCGGACTCGTGGGGGCCGTCGCGGGGACCGTGATCGGCGGCGGGATCGCCTTCGGTCTCGGCCGCGCCCTCGGCCAGGAGGCGCTGCGCCCGCTGCTGCGCGGCCGCGTCGCCGCCTCCGTCGACGGACAGCTCAGCAGGCACGGCTTCCGCTCCATGCTCGCCATCCGGCTGTTCCCCGGAGTGCCCTTCGCCGCCGCGAACTACTGCGCCGCGGTCTCCCGTATGCGCTGGGCCTCGTTCCTCCTGGCCACCGGGATCGGCTCGATCCCCAACACCGCCGCGTACGTGATCGCGGGCAGCCGGGCCTCGACGCCCACCTCGCCCACCTTCCTGATCGCCATGGGCTTCATCGCCGCGACCGGCCTCGCGGGGGCGGTCGTCGCCTGGCGCAGACGGCACCGGCTGCGCAGGCACTGACCTGCCTCGCCACCTGCTGAGATGCCTGTTGAGATGCCTGCTGAGATCCGGCGCACCCGTTCCCCCGGACGGGGGACGCCGTCACAGCCGGGGTCCGCCCAAAGCGGGCATCCACACGGGCGCTACGCTGCACGGGCCAACCGCCTGATCAACCGCACCTGGACGGCGTAGTACATGAATTGGTTCGAATCCCTGATCCTCGGGCTTGTCCAGGGGCTCACGGAGTTCCTCCCGATCTCCTCCAGCGCCCATCTGCGCCTGACCGCCGCTTTCGCCGGCTGGGAGGACCCGGGCGCGGCGTTCACCGCGATCACGCAGATCGGCACGGAGGCCGCCGTCCTCATCTACTTCCGCAAGGACATCGCCCGCATCCTGTCGGCGTGGTTCCGCTCACTCACCGACAAGGCGATGCGCGCCGACCACGACGCGCAGATGGGCTGGCTGGTCATCGTCGGCTCCATCCCGATCGGCGTCCTGGGCCTCACGCTCAAGGACCAGATCGAGGGCCCGTTCCGCGATCTGCGGCTGACGGCGACGACGCTCATCGGCATGGGCATCGTCCTCGGCATCGCCGACCGCCTCGCGGCCCGTGACGAGACGGGCGGGCGGCACCGCGCGGTCAAGCAGCGCAAGTCGCTGGAGAGCCTCAACGTCAAGGACGGCCTGGTCTACGGTCTCTGCCAGGCGATGGCGCTGGTCCCCGGCGTCTCCCGCTCGGGCGCCACGATCAGCGGCGGCCTCCTGATGGGCTACACCCGCGAGGCGGCGGCCCGCTATTCCTTCCTCCTCGCGATCCCGGCGGTCCTGGCATCGGGCCTGTACGAACTCAAGGACGCCAACGATCACGCCCACTTCGCGTGGGGTCCGACGGTCTTCGCCACCATCATCGCCTTCGTGGTGGGATACGCCGTGATCGCCTGGTTCATGAAGTTCATCACGACCAGGAGCTTCATGCCGTTCGTCTGGTACCGCATCGCCCTCGGCCTGGTGATCCTGGTCCTCATCTGGACCGGAACCCTGGAAGCGACGGCGGGCGCGACCGCCGGAGGCTAGACCCACCCGGTCAGCCGTCGGCGGCGGTCACGTCCACTCAGGGTTCACGCAGCCCAATACCCCTGCACCCATTCGTTCTCGAACTTGAGCCGGAACTTGGTGCCGTCCTTGACGTTGGTGGCAACCGTGGCCCAGTTCCCGCCGTACACAGTCGTGTAGTTGCGCTGGCAGTACGCGGATCCCGAGGTCGGGTAGAAGCACACCTTGACCTTGCGGGAGGGGGTGATGATGTTGTTGGTGAATCTGACGTTGATGTCGTTGCATCGGTACGTAGTGGTCAGCCGACCGGATGCGGGGTAGTACCCACCGTCCTTCGAGAACCTCGACTCACCCCCGTAGCAGGTTGCTGCACTCGCGGTGCCCGCGCCGGCCAACACCCCGGCGCCCGCGAGCGAGAGCGTCGCAGTGAGCATGGCGATCGCCTTGCGTGAAACGTGTACGGTCATGGTCCTTGTCCCCCTGTTTCGGTCGGAAGTCGCGTGTCCCGCAGCAAGCGGTCACGCGGCGAGATACCCCTTGAACGTGTTACTGCCGAAGTCCATCGAGACCCTGAACTTGGTGCCGTCCCTCACGTCGGTGGCGATGACGCGCCAGTTGTTCAGGGAGCTCGACTTGTAGAACTTCTTCCAGGAGTTGCAGTAGGAACCGCCGGAGGTCGGGTAGAAGCACACCCGGACGTACAGCGGACTTGCATTGCCCCAGCTGGTGATCTTCAGATTGATGTCGTTGCATCGCGACGACGTGTAGTAGGGACCGAATCGGTGCTCGGCCTCGTCCGACCCCAACGCGAAGGACTTGTAGGACGCTCCCCCGTAGCAGGTCGCGGCCTGCGCGGTCGTTGCGGTGCCGACGGTGAGCGCACCGGCCGCCAGGACCAGTCCGCCTGTGGCCGCCGCCACGCGCTTGACTGTCGTCTTCATATCGGTTCTCTCCCGGTCATCGCGTGGGGAGCCGACCCATGCACCCCCCGTGGACGCTTGAGGCCGTGAAGCCGGGACCAAGTTATGCGCCTTGCCGATCAAGAGGTACCTGTGACTTCTCAGGGTGCGCGGAGCGCAGAAGCATGTTAGATACGGGGCCGGCGGGCATCCGCCGGACCGCAGCGCATCGCTGCACGCCCCTTGGCTCCCGCACTCCCGCCCCCGAGACTGACCCGATGACGCAGCGTGTGGATCTCTCGAATCTGATGGACCGCCTCGCCATCGACTCTCTGATCACCGATTACGCGAACATCGTCGACGACGGCGACTGGGCCTCGTATCCAGGCCTCTTCACCGAGGACGGCCGCGCCGACTACCGCTCCTCCGGCGGTGAGGAGGGTACGGCCCGGGACATGGCGGCATGGCTGGAGCAGACGCTGCAGCTGTTCGCCATGCGCCAGCATCTGATCGTGAACCGCTCGGTACGTTTCGAGGTTCGCGACGGCGATACGGGCGATACGGCGAGTGCGCAGGCCGATCTGTACAACCCGATGCGGATGGGGGACGACGGCGGCCCGCCGGATCTCGAGTGCGGCGCACGGTATGCGTTCACCTTCCGCCGTACGTACGCGGGTTGGCGTATCGCGAAACTGGTCGTGCACGAGAAGTGGCGCCGGATGAAGCCGCCCGGCCGTGAAGGGCTCGACTGACACCTCGGCCCGCCCACCGGCCCGCTCGCCAGAGCGCCCACCGGGCCACCCCCGACGCACCGCCAACGCCCGCCGGACCGTCCTCCGGCCGGCCGGGACCGCCCGTCACTGCACGCGCCCTGTCCGAGATCGTCTCGGGCGCGCACACTGGAAGCAACAAGCGGAGAACCGGCGTCCGGATGCGAAGGAGGCGCGGTATGGGCAGGTCGGCGGGTGTCCCGGCGGGCTGGAGGGGCAGGCTCCGCTCCCTGCGGTGGCGAGACCGGCTCCGCTCCCCCTGGTGGCGGGCCGCCGCCCTGCTCGTGGCCGGCGCCCTGCCCGCGCTGGCCTTTCCCGAGCCGAACTGGTGGTGGTTCGCCTACGTCGCCCTCGTACCGTGGATGCTCATCGCGCGCTCCGCGCCGAGCGCCGGGCGGGCCGCGCTGGACGGGTGGCTGGGCGGCACCGGCTTCATGCTGGCCATGCATCACTGGCTCGCGCCCAATCTGCATGTGTTCACCGTGGTCGTCGCCGCGCTGCTCGGACTGCTGTGGCTGCCCTGGGGGCTGCTCGTACGCCATCTGCTGGCCGGCGTGCCTTCGGGCGGGAGGGCCGTGGCGGCGCTCGCCGTGCTGCCCTCGGCCTGGCTGGCCGTCGAACTCGTGCGGTCCTGGGAGGGATTGGGCGGGCCCTGGGGGCTGCTCGGGTCGAGTCAGTGGCAGGTCTCGCCTGCGCTGCGGCTGGCTTCCGTGGGTGGGGTGTGGCTGGTGACGGTGCTGATCGTGGTGGTGAACACGGCCGTGACGCTCCTGGTGGCCCGCGCCCCGTCCTCTCCGGCAGCCCGCGCCCCCTCCGATCCGGGGGCCCGTGACCCGTCCGATCCGGCAGCCCGCGCCCCCTCCGATCCGGCGCCGCGTCCCCCATCACGCCTTGCAGCCGGTCCCCGCACGCACCTGCGGGCCGGTCCCGCATCACGCCTCGCGGCTCTAACCGCCCTCGCCGCTGCGGTGGTGGCCACGACCGCCGCCTGGGCCTGGGCACCACGCCCGCAGGAGACCGGCCGGATCCGGATCGCGATCGTTCAGCCCGGCACGGGCAACGGCGTCGGCTCCGGCTCCGGCCGCTTCGAGCGCGAGGAGGCCCTCACCCGTACGCTCACGGACCGTGCCGTGGACCTCGTGGTGTGGGGCGAGAGCAGCGTCGGCTTCGATCTGGCCGAGCGCCCCGATCTCGCGGAGCGGATCGCCGCGCTCTCGCGCGAGGTAGGTGCCGAGATCCTCGTGAACGTGGACGCGCGACGCTCCGACAGCCCCGGGATCTTCAAGTCCTCGGTGCTCGTCGGGCCCGAGGGCCCGACCGGGGACCGCTACGACAAGATGCGGCTCGTCCCGTTCGGCGAGTACGTGCCGGCCCGTTCGCTGCTCGGCTGGGCCACCTCGGTGGGCGAGGCCGCGGGTGAGGACCGCAGGCGAGGGACGGCGCCGGTGGTGATGCCGGTCGGCGGCACGTGGACGATCGGGCCGCTGGTCTGCTTCGAATCGGCCTTCCCGGACATGAGCAGGCATCTCACCCGCAGCGGCGCCCAGTTGCTGCTCGCCCAGTCGGCCACGTCCACCTTCCAGGGCAGCTGGGCGCCCAAGCAGCATGCCTCGCTCGCGGCGCTGCGCGCCGCCGAGAACGGCCGCCCGATGGTGCACGCCACGCTGACCGGGGTCTCGGCGGTGCATGCCGCCGACGGTTCCCGGATCGGCGAGGTGCTCGGCACCGACGCCCGTACGACCGCGGTGTACGACATCGCCCTGACCTCGGGCACCACACCGTTCGTACGGTTCGGTGCCTGGGCGGTGTACGGGGCACTCGCGGTGCTCGCCGCCCTGGCGGGCTTCGAGGGCGTACGGGCCCTCAGACGGCCTGTTCGCTCGCGAGCCGCACGATCCGCTCGCACAGCTCATGGGTCGCCAGAGCATCCCGGGCGCTGAGCAGCTTGCCCGCACGCACCGCGTCCACGAAGGCGAGAACGACCTGTTCGATGCCGCGCTGGCGGGCCACCGGCACCCAGTCGCCGCGCCGCCGCAGACTGGGCTGGCCCTTGTGGTCGATGACCTCGGCGAGGTTGCGCACCTCACGCTTGGTGTCCTGGCCGGAGACCTCCAGGATCTCCTCGGCCGAGCCGCTCAGCCGGTTCATGATGCCGAGCGCGGTGAAGCCCTCGCCGGCCAGCTGCAGCACGACATGGTGCATCAGGCCGTCCACGACGCGGGCGCGGACCGTGACGTCGTCGATCTGGCCGGGGGCGAGGAAGCGCAGAGTGTCGACGACGTGGATGAAGTCGTCGAGCACCATCGTGCGGATGTCCTCGGGCAGGCCGACCCGGTTCTTCTGGAGCACCATCAGCTCGCGCGGGTGCTCGGCGCACTGCGCGTAGCCCGGTGCGTGCCGGCGGTTGAAGCCGACGGCGAGCGAGACGCCGTGCTCCTCCGCGAGGGCCACCAGACGCTCCGAGTCTGCCAGTTCGTAGGCGAGCGGCTTGTCGACGAACGTGGCGACGCCCGCTTCGAGGAGCCGGGTCACGATCTCGGGGTGCACGCCGGTCGGCGCGTGCACGAAGGCCGCGTCCAGGCCGACCGCGAGAAGGGAGTCGAGGTCGGTGTGCCGGTGCTCGGCCGGGATGCGGTGGGTGGCGCCGACCCGCTCCAGGGTGGCCGGGGTGCGGGTCTGCAGGTGCAGCTCGGCATCGGGCAGGGTGGTCAGAACCGGCAGATAGGCCTTCTGCGCGATGTCGCCCAGCCCGATGCAACCGACCTTCACGATGGCTCTCCCTGCCTTCGCGGCGGCCGTCTCCCCGGCCTGTGAGACGGCTCCTGCCGTTGCGGGGCAGCATACGTGGCCTGCGGCGGACACCGTGACGCGCCGACCTTACCGCCGCCGGGTCCCCGTGTCGGCCGCTTCACCCGTGCGGGCCAACCTGCGCCGCTCCCCCTCCCCGAACCGGCCCGTAACCAGCAGAGTTGCGCGGGTGCACCGAACGATCCGAGCCGCGTTGCTCCTCTCCCTGACCGTCACGGCCGCCTCCGGCTGTGTCTCGGTCCATGCCCCTTCCGCGCCCTCCACCACCCCGTCGGGCCCCGCCTCGGCCCCGGCGGCCAAGGGCCGCGCCAAGCCGCGGGTCGTCCAGGCCCCCGCCCACGAGGCACTCCAGCGCATCGAGGAGCGGGAGCAACAGCGGGAGAGCGAACACGCCGGGGACGCGAAGGAGCAGAGGAGCCGACAGCAGGACAGGGCGGGGAAGGCGCAGAAGGACACGGCCGCCGGAGCGGGTGCCGCCCGCGGACCGGAAGCCGGACACGGCAAGGGTCACGTGACCCCCGGCCGTGGTGCCGGTGGCGCGGAATCCGCCCGCCCGCATCCGAAGGCACCGCCGATCATGCCCCCGCCCGTGCCGGATTCGGCTGATGTCTGCGCCCTGGGCGAGGAGTACGGCGGCTGGCCTGCGGACAGTCCGCCGGCCCTGATCTGCCGGGACGCGTACGGGGGTTGACCGGACAGCCCCAAGGACGCGGGTGGGGACACAACTCGTGAGGCGCACGGCCCCCCGGGGTCCGGTGAATCGGTCCCCCGGGGCTCCGGTGAAGTGGCCCCCGGTGATCCGGTGAATCGGACACCCGTCAAATCCCAGCCCCCTAAACCCCCAGCTGCTGCCCCAGCCGCTGCACCGCCGCCCGGACCCCGTCCCCGTACGGATCGTCCCCGAGTGCGCCGAGCGAGGCACGTGCCGAGCGCAGATGGCCGCGCGCCTCGTCCTCGCGGCCGAGCTTCTTGTAGTCCGCTGCGAGGTTGAGGTGGAGCGAGGGGTAGAAGCCGCGGACGGCGAGCCCCTGGTGGTGGCTGTCGACCCTCTCGTCCGTGAGGCTGTCGGCGGCCGTCAGGGCGCGCAGGTCCCAGGCCAGCTCGTCGGCGGGATCGTCCTGGGTGTCCGCCACGTAGTGCGCGATGGTGCACCGGTGCAGGGGATCGCCGTCCTCGCCGACCTCCGTCCACAGCTCGAGGAGCCGCTTGCGGGCCTCCTCGCGGTCACCGCCGTGGTGCAGCATGACGGCCTGCCCGGCGCGAGCCATGACCGGGTCTGCCGTTGCCTGCTCCTGGTGGTCGGCCACGTAGTCCTCCGTGCTCGTACGTACGCGTTGGATGGTCAACTGCCGCTGACGCTATCCGCCACCACCGACGACCGCCTTCCGAGACGTACACGGCTCGCCGGAGGACCCGGGCGTGTCGGGCGTCCACCCGGCGCCCGGCCCCCTCCGCGGCCGCCGGGCTCAGCCCAGGTTCGGGATCGTCCAGTCGACGGCCTCGTGCCCCTGGGCCTCGATCGCCTTGTTGATCTGTGTGAACGGCTGCGATCCGAAGAAGCGCTTCGCGGAGAGCGGCGAGGGGTGCGCGCCCTTGACGACGGTGTGCCGCGACTCGTCGATCAGCGGCAGCTTCTTCTGCGCGTAGTTCCCCCAGAGCACGAACACCGCCGGGTCGGGCCGCGAGACCACGGCGCGGATCACGGCGTCCGTGAACTTCTCCCAGCCCTTGCCCTTGTGCGAGTTCGCCTCGCCCGCACGGACCGTGAGCACCGCGTTGAGCAGCAGGACGCCCTGCTCGGCCCACGGCATCAGATACCCGTTGTCCGGGATCGGGGTGCCGAGCTCGGCCTGCATCTCCTTGTAGATGTTGCGCAGCGACGGCGGGGTCTTGACGCCCGGGCGCACCGAGAAGCACAGGCCGTGGCCCTGTCCCTCGCCGTGGTACGGGTCCTGGCCGAGGACGAGCACCTTGACCTTGTCGTACGGTGTCGCGTCGAGGGCCGCGAAGACCTCGTCGCGGGGCGGGTACACGGGGCCCTTGGCGCGCTCCTCCTCGACGAACTCGACGAGCTCCTTGAAGTAGGGCTTGTCGAGCTCCTCACCGAGCACGCCCCGCCAGGACTCGGGAAGCAGGGCGGCGTAGGCCTGGTCCGTCACGTCAACAACCTCCGGTGTGCGGTCACTTGCGCCGGTCCACTCGCGCGGACCGGATTCGCGTAGACCCAAGAACCTACCGGCGGGCACTGACATTTAGCTTTGCCCGTAGCTCTCCGGGATCTTCGGGGGCTGCGTAGGGTG